>NZGU01000007.1 GCA_002691095.1 Kiritimatiellaceae bacterium
TGCACCATCTTAACCAAAAGAGAAAAACCATGAGCGAACAAAGCCCCATCGAAGACATCCAATTTAACGGCAACAATCTCTACAAAGAAGAGACCTTCACCGACCTCGAAGTCGGCACCATCCGCAAACTCACCCCCCTCAAAACCGACGGCACCGAAGACACCGAACGCAAAGCCAGCTTCACCGCCACCACCAATATCATGACCCCCAGCGGCGCCCTTCCCCTCAACGGAGAGATCGAAGCCGAAACCCTCGAAGAAGCGATTGCCGGATTTTCAGCCGCCGTCAACAAAGCCCTTCAAAAGCTCCAAGAAGACATGATGAAAATGCAGCAAGAACAAGCCAACAAGATCGTCACCCCCGACGAACTCCGCGGCGGCAACGACCTCATCATTTAAATCTGCGTTGCATCATTTTCATCAAAACCACCACCATCCGGTCTTGTTGATGATTCTCGAAAATCCTCATGCAATGTATTCATCACTCCACCATAACTGCCCGACGGGATAGGTAAATCATTCTCAATGGCAATAGGCCTTGCCGCCGCAACAATTTCTCTTAGGTAGGTTCCCACCTGCGTGCGAAGAGTGTTGAGTGTATTCCTGGAATGATCCTCACGATGGCGCGCCATCAAACTTTTGCTTGAACCAAAATAGAGACGGATTCCCCCAAACGCATGATCATAATCATGATCCCCCGTCGCCACATTCCCGAACAAGCTAACACCTTTCACAGGAGACTGAAACTCCGCCTCCACGACCGTCACGCCATTAGCTAAGCTATTACGATACGCCACCGAAACAAACAGATCCTCCAACGGATAGACACCCGCTGACACAGCCCCATGCCAATCCGCCGGATCGGTTTCAATAAACGGTAAAGAGCCACCCTCATAATCAATCTGAGCATGTCCAGCCTCCGCACCGAACGTCCAAGGCCCGGCATACGCCTCTGCATGAGCCATCAGCGTCCACGCATCCAACAGATCATTCTCCTTCATCCCCGCCGCACGCAACGCCATCATTCCAGTTTGTGAATCGCGCCAAAAAAGCTGACCGCCCACTCCATAAAAATCCCGATCAGAAATATCTGAATAGCTGCCCTCTATCTGAAAACCCATCTGATCGCCAAACGGAAAGGCATAGCTTTCCGAAAGACCCTTCCCCTCAGAACCATCAAAACTTCCGTGTTGATAATCCAACGTGCCGTTCGACTCCGAAACCGCCGATGCTAACAACACATTCACAACAAAAACATTGAAGCTAAAAACAACTAAACGTCTCATAATACCCCCATATAACATTAATTTTAAAATGTAATATAAAAGATATTATTTAATTGTCAATAGGTTCGTTGCGCAACACCGCTGCGAAATTTTCAAACCCCCCGTGATAGGGATCGACCGAGAAGTCCCCCGCCCGCACCCGCTCTAGCTGCGCGCATAACGACGACACAAATGTTTCTGCCATCTCCGGCCAACTCAACGGCAGCAATGCTTTTTTCCGAATACGCGGAAAAGCCTTCGGGTCCCGCTCCGCAATAATATAGCCTGCCCACGTCTGCTCGTTCACCGTCGGCTCATTATACCGGTCCAAGAAAAACTGCTGCGCCGCAAAGGCATAGAGAGGCAACTGACAATCCAGCGCCTCCATCACCCGCTCTGCATAGAGCTCCGCCTTGGTCTCCGCCCGACTGCTCCCCTTATAATCCAACACCTGTAATGCCGATAACTGCCCGGTCTGATCAAACACCAGATCCACTCGATCCACGGTCCCCTTAATCGCCACCCCGCCCACTTCAACCCCCAACGACTCATCAAACATAAACTCAAATAACGCCGGAAACCGCCGCTCCGCCTCACAGGTTGTCACATCAAAAGAAACGGCCGTCCGTACCGACTCCACCAACTTCTCCTGCTCCACCGACCACACCGCCGGATGCCCCAACGCCTGTTCCGCTGCCACCGCCCGCTCAATCAGCTCTCTCGCGACCCCATCCGCATACGCCAGCACCGCCTCCCGATCATCCGCACGCAACCGCACCAACGCAATCGACTCCTCCTGCTCCTGCTCCAGCAAACGCCAGCCCAACTCACCCCGCACCGCCCACGCCTGTGAACGCACACCCGACACTTCACCCGCCGCCAACCCCCGATAAACCGCACAAAAGATACGATGCATCAACCGACCTCGATCCAATGGCTGCGGGAAATCATCTAGCTCTCGCACCTCCTCCAACCCCAGCACCCGATTCAACAAAAACAGAAACCGACAATGCGTCAACGCCTCCAACGTGGTTGGACTCAACGCTTGCTGCGCCGAAAGCCACTCCTGAACTTTCTCCCGCAACGCTGGCACATGCCCCATATACACCGATGCCTCCCGCTGCGCCTCCGCGTGGTGCAAATAAACTCGCCGCTCCGTCTCCATCGCAAACCGATCCGCCAATTCCCGCCACGGTTGCGAAACATCTCCACCATTCCCCTCCGGCTCCTGCTGCGCCAGCAACAACGCTTCATCCGCCGTCCGCACCAATCCCGCCGGAACAGCCGCCAAAAACGACTCGCCCAGCATCGGCAGCCGCTCCACGGCATCCAACTCCCGCTGCCGCTCGATATGCCGCGCCAGAAAATTATCAGCCGGCAGCCGCGCCATCCGCCACCGATCATACGCACTTGCCGTTACCCCCCGCTCACTGGCCCAGCCCACCAACATCCACAGCTGTCTAAAATAGCGTCCGCACAACTGCTCCCGGCCCTGCTCATCAACAGCGCTATACGAAAAATACACCGCCTCTTTTGCCATCCCCAATGCCGCCAAAAACCGAACCCGCTGCTGCTCCATCCGCACCGCCACATCCGCCAACGCCAACAGCGGCAACCGCTCTCCCTGTTCCTCTAGCGCCCCCCGCAACCCCTCCCGCTCCTCCGGCAAAAACAGAGCATCCTGCCGCACCGGCTCTGGAAACATACCATCGTTCATCCCGCAAAATCCGACCCAATCAAACGACAAGCCGACAGCATCCGCAACCGAAATAACCGCTACGCCATGCTCCCGATTCTGCTCCGGCAACACCGTCTCATTCTCCAATAACTGTGCCAGCAGATCGACCATCTCCCCCAGTGGCAGCACCACCTCTTCCAACGCCTCCAGCACCCCCGTCAACACCTCCAACGACCGCCGATTGAAATGATCCTCCGGCAGCACCACCCACCTCGAAAGCCGCGCCAGCATATCGCCCCCATTCACCCGCTCCGATCCCCGAAACCAATCCAGCTCAAACCCGTTTAACCGTTCAAACCGATATTCATCCAGCAACGCTTTCACCTGCTTCTCACGCTCTTCAAACGCCAACGCCGGATGCCGCACCAAATCCACCAGCCGATTCCGGCTTCCCTCCAGCGGAAATGCCACAAAACTGAAAAACGCCTTCACCACCGGCGACGACAACACCGGACGCCCCCTCCGAAAATAGTACGGCAACCCAAACCGTCCAAACACATGCGGGACAATATCCTGCACCCGCGACACATCCGGCACCACCAGCGCCAACCGATGCGGCGAAGCTCCCCGCTCCTCCAAAAACCACCCCATCCGACGCGCCACATCCTCCACCTCGCCATACGCCCCCGCCGCCCGTGAAAAATCAAACGCCTCCCCCTCCAGTCCCGCCAACATCTCCGCACTATCCATCACCAGTGCATCCCCCACCTCTTCCGCCCAGCCCGACCACGGTTCGCTTTGAATCTCCGTCCGAATTCGCTGCCCCAGCGTATCCTGCTGCACCTCACTATGCGCCGCCGGCAACGCACTCTCCACCCGCACGCTCAACCGCTCATTCAACCGCAGCACCACCTGCTCCTCAAACGGTGAAAACCAACGCACATCCCGAAATACCCCCCGCCGAACCTCCCGCAACAACGGGGGCCAATGGTTCCGATCGCTTCCCAACAGCCGCAACACCTCCCGATGCTGCCGAACCAAATCCGCCACCCCCTCCTGCTCGCACTGCGCCCGCCACACCTGATAGAGCACACTCAACTGATGCAACCGATCCGAATCCTCACGCGCCCCCATCCACACCAGCATCTTCTCCGCCTGCCGCGGCAACTGAGCCAACTCCCGCTCCAGCTGCTCCAGCACCTTCTCACACGCCCCCGTCGACATGGCACCCAGCGCCCCCGTCTCCTCCCAATGCCCCCGCGCCGTCTCCACCGCCTCCCGACGCGCCAGCTTATTCCTCACCGCGCTCCGAATTGCAATCGGCTCCACCGCCGTCTCCCGCAACGCACGCAGCAACCCCGCCATGCTCACGTGCCCGGTCGTATCGACACCCCCGTCCGCCAGCGCCCGCTCCGCCTGAAAACGCCGCATCGCCAGTTCCGTAGGAAAAACCACCACTTCACGATGCGCCCGCAACTCTCCCATCAGAGCGTCTTCACAAAACGAGCCATGCGCTCCATCGCCAGCGTAATCCGATCCATCGACGTCGCATACGAACACCGAATAAACCCTTCGCCGCACGATCCAAATGCTGTTCCCGGCACCACCGCCACATTCTCCGCCTCCAACAGATCCAATGCAAACTGATGCGCACTCAAACCAAACCGGCTCACATCCACAAACGCATAGAACGCCCCTGCTGGCTCCACACAATCTATCCCCATCTGCTTAAAGGACGCCCGCATAAAATTACGCCGCTGCATATACTCCTGCTTCATATGCGCCACATCCTCCGCACAATGCTCCAACGCCTCCCGCGCCGCCTCCTGACTCAGAATCGGCGCACACAACATCGTATACTGATGAATCTTCATCATCGCCTCCGTTAGCTCCGGCGGTGCACAGGTGAAACCCATCCGCCAACCCGTCATGGCCCACGCCTTCGAAAATCCATGCAGATAGATCGTCCGCTCCCGCATCCCCGGCACCGAGATAATGCTAAAATGATCCCGCTCATACGTCAGCTCATCATAAATCTCATCCGTCAAGACAATCAGATCATGCGCGATCGCAAACGCCGCAACATCCTCCACCTCCTGCTGGGAGAGCGCCGCCCCCGTCGGATTATTCGGATAGTTCAACAGCAACAGTTTACTCTTCGGTGTCACCGCCGCCTCCAGCTCTTCGCGCGTCAACCGAAAGCCGTTCTCCTTCCGTGTCGGAACCGCCACCGGCACTCCATATGCAAACTGCACAATCGGATTATACGAAACATAGCTCGGCTCGTGATACAACACCTCATCACCCGGCTCCACCAAAGCCCGCACCGCCAAATCAAGTCCCTCGCTCACCCCCACCGTGATCAGCACCTCATCCTCCGGCGAATAGTGCACGCCACTCTTCTGCTTCACATACCTGGAAATCGAACGCCGCAACGACAACAGCCCCATATTCGAGGTATAACTCGTCTGCCCACGATCCAGCGCCCGCGCCGCCGCATCCCGAATATGCCACGGCGTCACAAAATCCGGCTCGCCAATGCCCAGACTAATCACGTCTTTGCGCGTGCTGACAATATCAAAAAAATCACGGATGCCCGACCGCGGGATCTCCCGCACCGTCCGCGCAATCCGATCATGGAGAGATTTGGAGCCGCTCATCATCCTCTCCTGACTGCATCTCAATACCGTTCAGCTTATACGTCTTCATCATAAAATGTGTCGCCGTCGACGTAACGCCCGCCATCGTCGAGAGCTTCTCACTCACAAACCGCGCCGCCTCATGCATCGTCCGGCCCCGAATAAACACCAGCAGATCAAACGTTCCCGACATCAAGAACAGCGACTCCACCTCCGGAAACTGACTAATCCGCTGCGCAATCCGATCAAAGCCACCCTCGCTCTCCGGTGTCACCTTCACCTCGATCACCGTCGTCACCAACGAATGGTCCAACCGCTCCTCGTTCACCACCGCCTGATACGCACGAATAATCCCATCCGCTTCCAGCTGCTCCAGCTCACGCACCACATCCGCCTCCGAAACCCCCAGCATCTTTGCCAAGTTCTCCGGTGTCTCCCGACCCTTTTTCCGCAACAACTCCAAGAGTTCACTCATCTGCGCTCTCCTATACTAATTCCCAACACACTACCCCCACCAGCACGCATCACCAATCCAAAAAAAACGCCCCGTTAAAACGAGGCGTCTTCAAACTATCTGACGTCCCGATTAAAAATCATACGCCACGTTCAAGCTGCCCCACACCTTATCGTCGGCCTCATATCCGGCGGCCGTCGCGCCGTTCTTGAACGAATCTCCATTCAGCATGGAATAGTTCAACGTCACCCCGGCGGTTAAGCGGTCAGACACTTCATAACTCGCCGTCGCATAGAGACTATAATCACTGAACTCACCCTCAAAATCACCCGTACCATCAGCCGTCCAATATACATCATTATACTTGGTGTTGCCATAGCCCGCAGTTACACCCGCTGCCAACCCCACATACTCACTGAGCTCATATGGCACAAAAACATCAAACAGCACATAGGTGCCTTCCACCTCTTCAAAGTCACCAAACAACGTTACCGAAGGAATAAACAGATCCTTGAACGAGAGGAATGTCGCGCTCAGATACGCTTCCGTTGTCGACTTATTTCCCTCCGTCAGGCCATCCGTGTTGTAGGTTCCATTTGCCGGAAAGTTATAATTCACCAACCCCACATCAATCGCCATCTGGTTGATGTCCATCGGCAACGAATACGCGATCGAGAAATCAAATTCGGAAACATCGCGCTGCACACCATTGCGATTACTTCCGATATCATAATTCATCCACATATTCAGGCTGAAGCCATACTGCGCCAACGTAATTTGTGGTTGAATCACCGCATCATTGTTCAACACCTGTCCACGCCATACATACGAAGAAGCCAACGCCACTTCCAGAGTAGCCTCCGTCATCGCTTCGCTATACACCGCGCCCTGGTCAACCATCACCACGCCATCTTGAGCCGAAACCGTTCCCGCCATCAGACCCAAAGCCACTATCATTGATTTTTTCATACTCATAACCTCCAATAAAACTTCGCCGCAGAACAAACCTCTCAACCTGCGGCTTAAATAATTTAAAAGAGAATCATCGCAGTTGCACTCTTTCTGTGCAACTCCAATTTTTTCCCAAATCCACCCTAGCGAACCACCGAACCCGACGGTAAATCACCCCCCACTGTCACCAGCTCCAGCCGATCCTCCGCCGACGCCGCCAACAACATTCCCTCCGAGAGCACCCCCCGCAACTTCGCCGGTTTCAAATTCACCACCATCACCACGGTTTTATCGATCAACACCTCCGGCGCATAATACAACGCAATCCCCGCCACAATCTGCCGCCGCTCCTCGCCCAGATCCACCTGCAACCGCAGCAACTTATCCGCCCCCTCAATCTTCTCCGCATCGACCACCCGCGCCGTACGCAACTGAACCGCCATCACCTGTTCAAACGAAATCACACCGTCCACTGCTTCCTGCTTCTCCACCACCTGCTTCTCCTTTTTTTTCTTTTTCTCCACCACCGGTTTTTGCTCCGGTTCCTCCACGGCCCTCAACGCCACCCGCGGGAACAAACCCTCCGGCTGCTGCACCTGCGCACCCGCCGGCAACGCCCCGAACAACCGAATCCGTTCCAGCTCCGGTCGCTCCTCGCCCAAGCCCAGCGCCGCCCGCAGCCGCGCCATCTTCTCCGGCATCACCGGAAAGAGTAGCGCCGCACACCGCTGCAACGAATCCGCCGCCACATACAGCGTCCGCTCCACCTCCGCCTGCTGCCCCGCCTTCGCCAACGACCACGGTGCACGCTCCTGCAAATACACATTAATCTCCCGCACCGCCCTCATCACCAACGCCACCGCTCCATCCAATTTCATCTCCGTCAGCAATCGGCCCGCATCCTGCACCGCCGCCTCCACCGCTGCCAACAACGGCTCCGCCGCTTCATCCCCCGCCAGCAACGCCTCCCGTTCCGGCGCCGCAGGTACCTGCGCCTCGCAATAGCGCGAAAGCATATTCAACACCCGGCTCGCCACATTGCCCAAATCATTCGCCAAATCCGAATTATACCGCTTCACGAACGCCTCCTCCGTAAAACTCGCATCCTGCCCCAAGGTCATCTCCGCAATCAGAAAATACCGAAACGCATCCACCCCATACTGCTCAATCATCTCCATCGGATTCACCACATTGCCCAACGACTTACTCATCTTCGTCCGACCCGTCAGCCACCACCCATGCGCAAAAATCGAACGCGGCATCTCCAAGCCCATCGCCTTGAGCATCGTCGGCCAATAGACCGTATGCGTCGTCAGAATATCCTTACCAATCAAATGACACGAACACGGCCACCACGCCTTAAACCGCTCCTCATCCGAACGATACCCCACCGCCGAAATATAATTGATCAACGCATCAAACCAAACATAGGTCACAAACTCCGCATCGAACGGCAGCTCGATCCCCCACGCCAACCGCGACTTCGGACGCGAAATACACAAATCCTGCAACGGATTATTCCGCAAAAAACCCAACGTCTCATTCGCCCGAAACGCCGGCTGAATAAACGCAGGATGCGTCTCTATATACTCAATCAGCCACTCCTGATACTGGCTCATCCGGAAAAAATAGTTCGACTCCACAATCGAATCCACCGCCCGCCCACACTCCGGACAATGCCCCTCCTTCAGATCCTTCTCCGTAAAAAACCGCTCACACCCCACACAATACCAACCCGCATACTCCGCCTTATAAATCTCATCCCGATCAAACAGNTCCTGCAGGGTCGCCCGCACCACATCCGTATGCCGCCGCTCCGTCGTACGAATNAAATCATCATGCGTAATGGCCAACCGCTCCCACANCTCCTCAAACCGCACCACCGTTCGGTCACACTGCTCCTGCGGCGTAATGCCATTCGCCTCCGCCGCCTCCTGCACCTTCTGCCCGTGCTCATCCGTNCCCGTCAAAAAATGCGTCGGCACATCCAACAGCCGATGATAATTCGCCAACACATCCGCCAAAATCGTCGTGTAGGCATGCCCAATATGCGGCTTATCATTCACATAATAAATCGGCGTCGTCACATAAAACGGTTGGTTTTGCTCACTCATGATACCTCGTTCAATAAAACACGACATCGTAAAGAGAAGAGCCCGAGATACAAGCGTTGATTTACACATCCCACCCCACCCGCTACCCCCTCTCACCCCCCCCAGAACGCACGCTATCCCATTGCAGCAGCTAAAAATATAATAACCATATTGTATTNATAAAATATATCTAAAAGTACATAAAGGCTTTACTTCCCTATGAGAAGTGAAATTTCTATTGAATAGTATAAAGGAGAAACCGTGAAAAAAAGTAACTGCATTCTCATCACCGTTATCACTGCCACCACCGCCGCTTTTGCGAACTTCACAGCTGCGAGTGATCTTACCTTCAGCACCAACAGCAATAACGAGATCGTCATCACCGGCTTCGCCCCCGGTGCCAGCATCAGAGACCTCCGCATCCCCCCCGAAATCAACGGACTCGACGTCACCACCATCGGTGCTAGCGCTTTTTCTAGCACTTCGATCACCAACGCGACCCTCCCTTCGTCGGTCAAACATATTAAATACCGAGCCTTTGGCGAATCTCAACTAAGAACCATCGAACTGCCCGGCGTCGAAACCATTGTCGGTTACACCTTCTTTAAATGTTACTACCTCACTTCCATCACCCTTCCCGACTCCCTCAAATCCATAGACGACTCTACCTTCGCACTCTGCACCAGACTAACCCACGTAACCCTTCCCAACACGCTCAAAAGCATTGGCTATCAAGCCTTCTATAAATGTTACGCCCTCACCTCGATCACGCTTCCCAACTCCCTCGAAACCCTCGGCGCGGATGCCTTAGGTGTTTGTAGATCCCTCAAATCCATTACCATACCCGCCTCCATTAAAACCATTAACGATTTCACCTTTGCTAACTGTAGCTCTCTCACCTCCGTTAACCTCCCCAACTCCATCGGCTCCATCGGTAAAAACGCCTTTTTTTACTGCACCTCTCTTCCATCCATCACCCTCCCCGACTCCATCCAAACGATTGGCTATAAAGCCTTCATTGGCTGCAGCTCCCTCAAATCCATCACCCTGCCCAATAACCTCCAAACCATGGACAGTAAAACCTTCAGCTACTGCAGCTCCCTCGAATCCATTATCCTTCCCGACACCCTAACAAGAATAAACTATGCCACCTTCTACGAGTGTACATCCCTCCGCTCCATCACCTTTCCTACCTCGCTTCAAACCATCGAGAATCAAGCCTTCTATCAATGCAGCGCCCTCCGCTCCATTACCTTCCCCGACTCCCTCAAAACAATTGGCATGGAAGCCTTCTATAAATGCAATGCTCTCAAATCCCTCACGCTCCCCAACAACCTCCAAACCCTAGGCTCTGATTCCTTCAAACGATGCAGAGGCCTCACGACCGTTATTTTACCCGACTCCCTCACAGGCATTGGTAATGCAGCCTTCTACGAGTGCACGTCTCTCACCTCCGTCACCTTTCCCAAAAACCTTAAATCCATTGGTCCTGCTGCCTTCGCATTCTGTTACTCCCTCCCCTCCATCACACTCCCCGCCTCCGTCACCTCCATCGGTAACTCCTTCATGGTCTGCCAAAAACTTGAATCCATCACCATGCTCGGCAACGCCCCTTGGAACACGGACCGGGATATATTTTATCGCGTACCTACAACCGCAAAAGTCTACGTCCAACGTGGCGCCACGGGCTTCGGCCAAACCTTCAAAGGGCTGCAGGTCGTAACAAAATATATCAACACCATCGCCTTCGAAAACGGTAACCTATTGATTACCCCCTACGGTAGCACCTCCAACATCGTCGTCGAAGAGACCGCCGACCTCACCTCCGGCAACTGGGTCACCAACACCATCCCCGTCGTCGACGGCACCTTCCAGATACCTACCGGAGATGCCCACTGCTACTACCGCTTCTCAAACTGACGGAATTCCATTCCATCGCACATAAGGTAGGGCGTGTTCGCCGAACGCGCCTCTCTGCGTTTGGGTGGCGCGCTCGGCGAGCACGCCCTAGCTGTTCTCTGCTGTCTGCTCTCTGCGGATGGGGGTGGCCTACCCCCCGATCGAAGCACCGTTGCTGGCGATAGCCGCTGCATACCACTGAGCCGATAGCTTCGGTGTGCGTTCCAACGTGTCATAGTCAATGCGAACGATACCAAACCGACGCTCATATCCCCATGACCACTCGAAGTTATCCAGTAGGGACCAGGCAAAATATCCGCGCAAATCAACGCCCTGCTCAATGGCATTGCGGCACTCGTGCAAATACCCATCAAAGAAATCCCTGCGCACCACATCCTGCAAGGCCGACTCCACATCAGGTTCCTCCACGGCACAACCATTTTCGGTGATGTATATTTCGGGATGATCGTACCGCTCATCAATCCATTTGAGCAGCTCACGACACCCTTCGGGAACAATATTCCAGCCCATCTGGGTCTGCGTCCAAGCGGGATCGTTGCTTAAGTGAACCTCTTGATCTTCCGCCATGCCCCCATTGCCGGCGATGTTGGTTTCCACCTCTGCATCGGGATCGGGCTCGGATGCCAGCATGGTTGTGTAATGATTCAGCCCAAAAAAGTCGCTCGATCCCAGCAGCAGTTCACGCTCTTCTGCGCTGAATACAGGCAGCCGATCGCCGAGTCGTTCGCGCATCACCGCCGGGTAGTCCCCCTTCCAAATCGGGTCGGCAAACCAGCCGAGGAAAAACACGAGACTGCGCTGCGCCGCGGCCTTGTCGGCCTCGCGATCGGTCAGCGGCATACGCCAATCGCAATTGTTGGTGATGCCGATCCGTCCCTGCTGATGGCCCCACNCTTCGCGATAGATTTTCACGGCAGCTGCGTGGGAAAGAATCAGATGGTGTGCCGCCACGTAGGGCTTATCCGCATCGGCATNTCCGGGAGCATGAACGCCCAGCCCATATCCCAACACAGCCGAACACCANGGCTCGTTCAGCGTAATCCAGTTCTTCACCCGATCCCCAAACTGCTCAAAGCANATCCGCGCATAGTCTCCAAAAATCGGAACGATGGCCTTGCCGAGCCAACCGCCTACCCGATCCTCTAGTNCCTGCGGCAAATCCCAATGATAGAGCGTTACCCAGGGTTCAATATCGTGCGCCAATAGGCAGTCGATAATCGAATTATAAAAAGCGATTCCCTCTGCATTCGGTTCGCCCGTTCCATCGGGCTGAATGCGTGACCAAGCAATGGAGAAACGATACGCCTGCAAGCCCAGCTCTTTCATGAGCTTGATATCNTCTTCGAAGCGGTGAAAATGATCGCACGCCACATCGCCCGTATCGCCCCCTGCCACCTTCCCCGGCGTTTGGCTAAACGTATCCCAAATGGACGCTCCCCGACCGCCTTCCTTCGTGCCACCTTCTATCTGATATGAGGCCGTTGCTGAGCCCCAAATAAAGTCTGCTGGAAATGGTTGTTTCATCTTCTCTTTCTCGTTGGGTGATACCTTATCTATCCAAAGCCGTTGCTNCATCCTGCAGGGCGGCTTCCATCTCGCGCTCGGTTTCGGNATCGATCTTATAAANAAAGACGGCCACGCCCGTCAGCAAAGCAAAGACCGCCGGAATCNAACTCATGATAAGCCGCAGACCATGAATGGTTTCCGGCGCCTGATCNTGATTGGCCACAAAACCAAACCACCCGAGAAGCGCCATCGAAAGTGCGGGACCAATCGACCAGCCGATCTTTTGCGAAAAGGTTCCTGCCGAGAATAGAAGGCCGGTGGATCGATGCCCCTGCTTCCAAGCACCATAGTCCGCTGTATCGGCAATCATCGACCAGAACAGCGGCATGAGCGGGCCGGAAAGAAAGGCACTCACCCCCTGATGAACCATAATCAGCGTTATGTTTTTCGGATCGATAAAATAGAAGAGCGCAATCAGNACCGCNGAAATAAAATTAATGNTGATGTAGGCGCGCTTCTTTCCNCCGAGAAAATCAATGATCGGTTTTGCCAGTATCACGCCGATGATCTGCACCACGGTTCCAATACTCAAAAACAGACTNGCCCAATGTTCGCTTCCGCACACATATTTGAAGTAGTGCACCGTCGCCCCGCCCCGAATCGCAATCCACAGGATGGTCAACACACTGACAAAAATCATGGTGATCCAAGGTCCGTTGCGAGCCAGTGCACGCGTATCTTCCCGCAGCGATTGTTTTTGATTCTTAGGCGACTTCACCCGCTCGTGACAGAACCTGAACGTCAGATAAAAGAAAAGTCCGGCCATCAACCCGTAGAGCGCAACCGTCAGACTGAAACCCAACTGTTCATTGCCCCGCCCGAATAACCCCACCAAATAAAGCATGGTGCTGGCGACAAAAAAGCTGCCGCCGAACCCTCCCACAAATCGGCAAGAGGACAACACGGTTCTTTCAGACGACGCATGCGTCATCACCCCCATCAAGGCTCCGTAGGGAACGTTGATGGCCGTATACACCATAGTCAGCAGCGTATACGTCACATAGGCATAGACCACTTTACCCGTTGGCCCGAGGTCAAAGGTGGTGAACGTCAGGATACCGAAGAGCACGTAAAGGGGAATCATCCAGATCAACCACGGTCGAAACTTNCCCATGCTCGTTTCCGTNCGATCGGCAAGTACGCCCATAATCGGGTCATTNATCCAGTCCCACGTTCGCGTCACAAAAATCATTGTGGCCAAGGCAGCCGCACTTATCCCAAATACGTCCGTATAGAAATAGCTCAGGAAATTCATAAATATCCCGAAATAGAGGCACGACGCAAAATCCCCGCATCCGTACCCGAACTTCTCTTTGTATGAAAGTCCGCCCGTTTTCACTCGTGTTCTACTCTGCTTTCTCCAGCGCCTTTCTACGGATCTCTTCTGAATGATATCGCCGATCCACCGTTTCCAGATCCTTCTTCACGTTCTGCGGAACGTCATACTGTTTGCGCAACGCTACCAATTCGGCATGCATCCGTTTGACGACTTCCGCATATTCCGGATTACCATATTGGCTGGTCATCTCCTTTGGATCGGTTTTNAAATCATACAATTCCCACTCCTCCAGATCATAAAAGTTAAGCANCTTGTATCGCCCATCATACACCCCCTCATGGCGGTGAATCATGTGCCAGCCGGGATATTCGTAATAGTGATAATATAAACTNTCCCGCCATGCATGAGCCGTTTCATTCTTCAGAATAGGAACCAGACTCAGCCCCTGCATATCGGCCGGAATAGATACGCCCGCAATCTCTANAAACGTCTCAGCATAGTCGAGNTTGGAAACCAGATCNGCGTTTACACTTCCCGGGCGAGTCACGCCCGGCCAGCTGACCAGCAACGGGGTGCGGTATGACTCGTCATACATAAATCGTTTNTCGANCCAGCCATGTTCACCAAGATAGAACCCTTGATCCGATGAGTAGATAAAGACCGTATTCTCCGCCAACCCCTTCTTCTCCAAATATGCACGTAATTCGCCCACGCTGTCATCAACCGACTTAATGCAGCGCAGATAATCCTTCACATATCGCTGATACTTCCAACGCACCAACTCCTTACCCTTCAGGTTCGCCTTCAAAAAAGCTTCGTTCTTCGGCGTGTAAGCAGCCTTCCAAACNGTTANCTGCTCCGGAGTCATACGCTTGTCGATNCGCAGTGCCAGCTGACCGGTATAATCCTCCTCTANCACCTTCAAATCCTTGCCCAGTTCCATCGACTTTTCAATCGACTGATCCTGCTCTCGCGCAGCCGTACCTCGGCCTTCATACGTATCAAACAGCGTGTCTGGCTCTGGGAGCACGATGCCATCAAATGCATTCAAATATTCCAATGCTGGCGACCACTCNCGGTGCGGTGCCTTATGCTGCACCATCAGCATAAAAGGCGCATCCTCAGCACACTTATTTTCCAGCCACTCGATCGCCTTATCCGTCACCACATCTGTGGAGTACCCCANTACCCGGTACCTNCCTTCAGCATTAATAAANTCGGGGTTATAATAATTCCCCTGCCCCGGCAAAACATCCCAGTGATCAAATCCCGTCGGGCGGCTGCCCAAGTGCCATTTTCCGATAATCGCCGTTTGATAACCCGCTTGTTGCAAAAGCTTTGGAAACGTCTGCTGCGATCCGTCAAACTCCGTGTTCTCGTTCACCATGAAGCCATTCTTGTGGCTATGCTTTCCGGTGAGAATCGTCGCTCGACTCGGTCCACAAATCGAATTACCCACCATACAACGATCAAAACGCATGCCCTCGGCCGCCAATGCATCAAGGTGAGGGGTCGGCGCCACGTCGGCTAAAATCCCGCCATACGCACTAATCGCCTGCGTAGCGTGATCGTCCGTAAAAACAAACACAATGTTGGGTGTTGAGCCGAACGCCATTCCACTGAACAATCCAAAAATTAATAACTGCTTTATCATCTCCATTCCTCCTATCAACAACGGATCAACCACCGTTTCATATACCGACCAAGCACAGTAGCAACGTCAGCCTCCCTGCAAAGGGAAAAAATAAACCCTTCAGACAATCCCCTCACTCCGTGACCGCCGACCGCGTCTGTCCGTTCACCTCAAAAGAGAGCTCCCTAAACCGTGTCGTGCCACCAGAATTTTTATACGTCTCGTTTCCAATTTCAAAACGAGTCACCCAAAGATTTTCATCCCATCCATCCTCTTCCATGTGGTGTTTCAAAAAAGCAAAGATATCAATCGTTCCCTTAAACTCCACCGTACCATCCGTATCGCCGATGCGCCACTGGCGGTATAAACCCCAATGCTGCCAATCGTCGCTGGTCTCCCACAACGTATACGTATTGAACCCATCGTTTAAGGTTCCACCCTTCGGCTCCCATGGCCAATACTTAGGCTTATTACCCAGAAAAATCATCACCTCTCCTCGAGGACGCGCCTTTCCCTTCGTCGGATCCTCGTCNGAGAGCCAGAGTTCAAATGCCAGGTTCCAGCCATNGTTGGTGGTGGTATGGGTGGTCACATCCAACGTCATGCTAGCCGACTCNAAATCCTTCAATTGAATCGGCAGAAGGGCACTGCTCGAGGACATAGGATTTCCCTCCGTATTCCAAGGCGCAACGCCAATCTCCGCCTTCGGATAATTCGGCATATACTGCTCGCCCGTATCACCTCGCTCCCANGTAATNCCAAACGTTCCATCTTCATCGAGAAAAATACAGGTCGTCTGATTCGTATCGCTCCACTCGTTCGTCTCTAAAAAGATCTCGCCCAGATGCAGCACCTCTTTGCCATAATAACGCGTNCCCCGCTCCGTCACCTGCGCCGGTCTGACCGTTGCCTCNGCACATCCCAAACTTAGCAAGGNNGCTGCAACCAANACACAAACATTCCACTTCATCATCATACCCTCCGCTTACAGCGGGAACCCGCCCGGCAACGTAGAGAGGACCCGCTTCATTTCACGCTGCATCTCTTNCAACTTCTCTTTACACCTCGGATCACTCGCCANATTCTGTTGTTCTTGCGGATCCCGCGAAAGGTTATAGAGCTGATCGGCATCAAAATAGCCCGGATACGAACCGGTCGACCCACTCTCCGCATGACCGCCCCCCGGAATCGCCGTCAAATGACTAAACGGCGCCGNCNGGTCTTCCGTCACAATCTGCAAATGCTTGCGGTGGCGCTCCGCATTCCACTCCTCCAGCACCCGCTCGCGCTCCTCCTCCGACATGGTTTGGAGATGCTCAGGATAGCGCACGGCCAGATATTTCCAGTCCCCCTTGCGAATGGCACGAGCATATCCCAATTCAAAATACATAAGCCGCTCGGCGGGGGGGCGCTTCCCATTCAGGACCGGCAGGTAGCTTTCTCCATCAAAGTTTNTGAGCGAAAAATCCGCACCCGCCATATCCAAAATCGTCGGTGCAAAGTCGACAATATGCACCAACGCATCCGAAGTCTTACCCACCGGAAAGCCACCCTTTNTCCAAACGATACAGGGATTATGTACGCCACCCTGATAGAGCGTACCCTTCGACAACTGACCATGGTCGGAATAGAAAAAGATNATCGTATTATCCAACGCCCCCGTCTCCTCCAACGTCTGGATCAGCGCNCCCACCGCATCATCCAGCCAGAGCATATTGCACGTCTCCTGATCCACCCGCAGCCCCGCTGCTTTAACCCGCTCCGGAATCGTCGAGCGCGCAGGCTGAACCTCCGGCGCTTCGTCGAGATACCCAACCGGTGAGAGCAATGGATTCGCATTCCANGAACGCGGCGCCTGCGAAGGGCCATGCGGAACGGTGGTAGCAAAGTAGAGGAAAAACGGGTTGTCACGTTTCGCTTTCAGAAACGCAACACCGCCCTCCGTGATCCAGTCCATATTCTGCACCGCCACTTCATGCAATCCCAAAAAGTCAGGGTTGTTGTGGTAGACTCGATCCACATAATCAAAACCAATCTCGCGCATCACCTGGCAAACACGATCATGGTTCGCCTTCAGAATAGAGANATTCTCCGGATCTTTTGCGCTGGCATCAAAATCCTTAAAGCGTTTCAGCCCATGCGCCTCAACCACATGGTTTTTGCCCACCATTCCAGTGGTATACCCCTCCCGCTTCAGGAGCGCTGGCAACGTCGNTTGTCCCTTNACGATATGGGTATTAAACTCCACCGTCGTCTGTCCACCATTCTGCTTCGTCACATTCTTAAACCAACTGTTCTGTGCACGACTGGCATAGGTTCCCGTTAACACATTGTAGCGGCTCGGCGTGCAGATCGGTGAAGCGCAATGCTGCTCGAGCATCACCACGCCCTCCTCCGCTAACCGATCAATGTTCGGCGTTAAATTCTTCCCCGCTCCCTGCGGNAAACAGTTGAAATGGCGCGGCAGCATATCGTCTGCAATAAAGAAAATTATATTCGGCTTCTCGGCCAAGGCACTCGNCGCAACCAGACTNACTAGCATCCAAAACATTCTCATCGTTCACTCCTACTTAAACATAAAACCAAGGTTATCCACAAAGAGCCGCCCAGACACCGGAGCCGACTCGTTTCCATTTTGGTAGAGCTGGAAATAGACCGCATATGCGCTCCCCATCGCTTTCTGGAGTTTGGTGTTTGGCAGTTTGAATGCCACGCTCTTCCATCCACCTACCATCTCATCCACGCGCACACTACCGAGCTCCACCCAATGATTTGACGTACTCTGCAACACCACCCGCACCGCAACGTCTTGACCCGACGCTTGAAAATCAGCCGACGCCCCCAACTCGACCACCACGCCATGAATCCGCTTCTTCTCTACCGATTCCGGGATGGAAAAAACGGCCATCTCCTTTTTCAACCCATCAATCTCAACCGCTGCCACCCGCTGGTTAGGCTTCACCGTATCGTCAGCCATCACCGCGTAATCGCTGCGAACGCCCCAATCACTGGCTCGCTCTTCAAACTGCCAGATGATCTCTGTACGCTCCTGAAGTTCCTCGATCTCAACGGCCTGTTTCACCACCACATCCCCGGCCTTCGCTTCAACCGTTACGGTGCCAGCACCCGTCGGTGTCAGGAAGAAACGACCCGCCGCCTCTTGCAACGAAACCGAATCAACATCAAGTTTGGCAGCACCGCAAACCGACAAACCAGCTCGGCCGACTTGCCGCTCTACTTTTGGATCAGCTGGATCGTTTCGCAAAAGCACCCAGCCCTCGATTCGCTCATCAACCGGCGCACGTTCCGGCAGCATAATCTCAAAGGGCTCATCTGCCAACTCCTCCGTACTTTCAGAGCGGAATCTCGCGCCCTTCAGCGGTAATTCAAAAACGCGAACACTGTAGGGTGGCACCTCAAGTGTTCCATCCATCCTGAAATCCTGCTCGAACGGTTTACGGCTCCACTTCGGCTGGTGAGCATACGGATCCCAGAAATATTCACGATGCGACAAGGTGACCATCCGCCCCTCACCCGAGAGGCCAAGCGTCGGCTCCGCAAAATCAACCACAGCGGCGTTCTCGCGATCCACATTAATGAGCATCACATACAACCGCTCTGCGTCCCGTGTTGCATATGCATACACCTGTTCAACCCCCTTCAGCTCGGTCTCAAGCAGTTGGTTGCCCATGTGTTTGCTCCAAAGATAAAGCCCCCAATACTGCGCCTTGGGCAGGCAACGTCCGACAAACTGGAAAAGGCCGTGGCCGCCCTCTTCGGTAACCGTCAGCAGATCCCAATGCGTGGCAAAATCAACCTGATGGGTGAACATCTCTCCAATGAAGGCCGCATTCCACAAGCCGCTCAACAGATCGCCCGTCGTCCGATCTTCCTGCACCTTTGAGTTCCACTCCGTGATCGCAATTTCAATCTCATCTTTCCGCGCTGGCTGATACATCTCGATCAAGTCACGATACCGCTGCATCGGCTTTTCCAGTACGAAGGCCTGTTGGATGATCTCCTCCGGCGTATCAAGATGCCCCTTCACCGGATAGGTATGAATCGAAACAAAGTCGAGCCACTCACCAGCATCCCGCAGCGTCGCTTCCAGAAACTGGGCGCGTAGATTGGCCGTGACAGGCCCCCCTATTTTAATCGTCGGATCAACGGCCTTCATCGCCCGGGCAAATGCAATAAACTTCTGTGCATAGAGCTCGCCCGTCATTTGGGTGCCGTCGCGTTGGATGTGCCCCACTTCCCACGCACCCTCCAGCTCATTCCCGATCTCCCAATATTTGACACCAAAGCCCATTTTAATATTAGCCCAGCGCACCCACTCGGCTGCCATTTCCGGAGTACCCGTACCCATATTAACCGTCACGATCTCCTCCGCGCCTTTGTCCTTCACAAATGCATGGAGGGCGGCAACATCGAGATCCCCATGCCAGTGGTAGGGATTTCCATGGCTGTCTTCTAAACAGAACCCCGGCTGATAATCGGAATAGTCCACCTGCCAGTGGCCGTTGACTAGCTTCGATAAATCAATCTTGTTACCATCATAAACACCGTTGCCGTTCCAGACATAACGATCCGACCAAGAACCGCCAGGAATCCGCAAATAGGTTGGNTTCAGCTCACGCAGATAAAATTGCACATCAGCATCGAACGCCTCACGCGCNTTATANAANACGCCGACATTCGATCCCAACAAGCGGAAGCGATCGATCTCCCGNACCGGCTCGGGGGNNACACGAAGCGTTGCACCATTCGCAANAACTGCGCCAANCAATACCCAGCTTACNACTCGCCTCTTCATTACACCTTCCGTTTCCCAGCATCCTCGTCCAACGCCCCATCAGCCGTATCACTGAGNGNAGACGAATCACCCATTGTCACCTCGACCGTATGAACACCCCCATCGGTAAATACAGGAACAAGGGCCGAAAAAACTTCCTGCCCATCCACCCGCATCGACTCAATGCCCTTGGAGACATGAGACGGATTCTTCACCACAATTTGATAGGTAGCACCACGGAACTTACGCGTCACCTCAAAGCCATCCCACCCCTTCGGAATGCAAGGGGAAACCTGAAGCCCCTCATGCGTCGGCATAATACCCAAAATATACTTCGTTGCCGCCTGATACATCCAAGACGAAGTCCCCGACAACCAACTATTACGCGCCAGTCCGAACTGCGGATGTTCATCACCCAGAATGTTCTGCGGATAGCAGTAGGGCTCGCACTCAAAGCGCTCCATCTGTTCATTCTGCGCAGCGGGATTGATCTGATTATAATACTGGAACGCACGGTCGCCATTGCCCACCAACGTTTCAGCAATCATCACCCACGGGTTCGAATGCAGGAAAATACCCCCATTCTCCTTGGCACCCGGTGGATAGGTTGTGATCCCGCCCTTAGCAGGATCGAACCCGTTGTATCCCGGCCAGCTAATTTTGATCCCCCGCGGGGTATTCAACTTATCGTGCACAGAGTCTAGCGCCTGTTTGGCCCGTTCCCCTTCAGCGAAACCAGCAATGACCGACCACGACTGCGCGTTCGTATAAATCTTACCCTCGCTATTCTGATTTGAACCAATCGGCGTACCATCCTCCTCAAAATAGCGCATGAACCACTCACCATCCCATACCGACTCATTCATCACTTCTTTCATCTGAGCATGGTCAGCGCGATACTGTGCTGCAGCCACTTCGTCCCCCATATAATCCATCAGCTCAATCATCTCCAGCAGTGCCCGACCGTAGAGGTTGGCAATCATCACACTCTCGGCATCACCCTTCAGATTAACGCAATCGTTCCAGTCCGCAAAGCCAAGGAGCGGCAGCCCATGAGCCCCCGTATGGGTTTTCGAAAACGCAAGCGCCCGTTTCAAATGATCCAGCACCGTTCCCTCTTCACGCTCTTCAAGCGGCAGCTCCTTGGAGTAGTACGTTATCTCCTCGCTCAAAAACGCAACGTCCCCCGTCTCTTTCACATACGCCGAAACCGCCTGCACAATCCACAGATGATCGTCTCCATACCACTGTTTATCGCCCTCCTCCCGCGAGTCGCCTTCGGTAGCCTCCATTGTCAGCGGAAAGAACTGGTGCATCGCCGAACCATTCGGCAGTTGCACACTCAGCAATTTTTTCATCAACGCCTTGGCATCCTCCGGCATACCAGCCACCACACCCATCACATCCTGTGAGCTATCACGAAATCCGATTCCACGCGCACCCAACCCAAGCTGATACAACGAAAGATAACGCGACCAGTTCATCGTCGTATGGCACTGACGCGGATTGTGCACATTCACCGTAGAGTTGAAAGCATCGTCCGGCGTCTTCACCCAGTTATTGGAAAGATACTCCGTCCAAAAATCCGCCAACGACTGAAACGCCGCATCGACCGCTTCCAACGATTGAAACGTTTGCGCGGTCGCCATCACCTTGGCCGGCTCATCCTGCCCCAACTGAGTCACTATCCGTTTTTCCTCACCGGGCTGAATCTCACCTAATCTATGAAGCAACGCCGCCATCGTATCGCCCCGACGCGCTTCCGTATTCGAGAGCGATGCACCCTGCAAGGCCAGCGGATTCGACCACGTGCCATACTCGTTATCCCCCAAGAAAATCTTACGGTCGGTCTCAAACGAATCGACCGGCACATTCGAGGTGAAGAAATTATTTTCATACGCCTTTTTCATAAACGCATATTGGCACAACAGCACCGTACCGTTATCAACCCGCTCCGCATCCACGGTCATTGTTTGCGGAACCCAGTCAGCATTGGTAAATTGTTTGAGCGCATCAAAGTGCGTGAACTCCACCACAGGAACCACATCCAACTCCACCGACTCGCTCCGAAGATTCGAAACCTTGATATCGCGCAACACCACATTTTCACCCGTTGGCACAAAGATCGTAACATCGGTCCGGATGCCATAAAACTCCGACACAATCCGCTGATATCCCAGTCCAACGTGACACTCATACAGATCGTATGCATCCAACGTCGGAACAAAGAACGGAGAGAACACCTTATACCCATCCCCCTCTTTGATCCGAATGTATAACCCCTCGCCCTTGAACTGCGAACTGGGCAACTGCGGAATATACTTTGTAATCCGGTTCAGTGCCGGATCGTTTTTGCACATCAACGAGCCCCCCGTATGATCCACAATCCCGCCGAACGCCAACGTCCCCACATAATTCGTCCACTTAACCGGCGTCTTCGGATTCGTGATTACATACTCACGCTTCTCATCATCAAAATATCCATACTTCATAAATCACCTCTTCACACTTTGCCGCGTCTCTCCTCGAGCTGTCCGCGAATATCTGCCAAACGCGCAGCGTTCAGCGGGAAAAATTTTAATACAATAGCGGCGATCACCAACGCCGTGACCGGCAGCACGATATAGCCGATACGCATATGGGTCAGCGCCTGCTCCAGTTCAACCCCCTGTAGATCATCGCTAAAGCCCGTCCATTGCAACAACGGCCCCGACAACATAAAACCAAGACAGAAACTCAGCTTCAGCACCCAGGAAAAAATCGAAGCAAAGCTCCCCTCTCTTCGCCGACCCGTATGCAACTCATCCAAATCGACCACATCCACCTGCATCGATGGAATCATCAACCACAAGCCCGCATAGCCCGCCCCCACAAAAAAAGAGTTAATCAGCATCAAATACGGATAGTTCGGGTTATTCGTCCACCACGTAATCGACACCGAAAAAAGCACCAAGCCCAGCGATATAAACAAACAGTTGTTTTTACCGATCCTCTCCGAAAGCGACTTAAACACCTGAATCATGATCAGGCTGACAACGGTATATGTCACCGTACCCAACCCGACAAACCACGACGCACGACCCCACTCCCCGCCCAGCACATAATACGTCCCCACATAGCGACCATAACTATCGAAAATGCTCGTACCCAACAAAAAGAGTACCGTCACAACACACAAAATAAGAAACGCCCGACAGTTCAACGTCTCCTTCAGACTGCCGACCAAGCTGATCTTCTCCTGCTTACGGGTCAGCTCACTTTCATAATAGCGCTCCTTCACAAACAACGCCGGCAAAGGCCCCAACAGCAACATCAAAGCGGCCATAAACAGACTGATATAACGCATCCCATTACTCGGGCTCTGAATGCCATCCACATAAAAAATAGGCAGCAGCGAAAGCCACCAGCAGAAGCCATTAAACAAGCCCGCGATCGTCTGGAAAATGCCACGCACACTAGCCGTCCGCGTACGCTCGTTATAATCCGGCGTCATCTCCATCAACAGACTCTGAAACGGCATAGCCCAGATTGTAAAACAGCTATAAAACAGAATCCCAAACCCAATAATCCAGCCCATCGTCTCACCCTGCGTCAGCTCGCGCGGAAACCACCAGATCAGCGGATAAGTTAGAGCAGAAAGAATCGCACCCACAAAAATATAAGGCCGACGACGCCCCCACCGACTACGCGTGTTATCCGAAATCCACCCCATCACCGGATCCGCAATACCATCCCACAAACGAAGCGACATCAGAATCAACGCCACCTGATTGAAGCTCATCTTAAGCTCCATCTGAAACACCTGATACGCAATGCTCACCATCACCCAGACCGCCAGAATATCGATCGTTCCCGCCGACCCATAAGCCATCTTCTGCCAGAACGGAACCCGATCTTCAGCCGCCACAACCGGTTGTTTCTGCTCAGCCATTCACCTCTCCCACCAACCCCTCCACATTACACCCTTCATCTCCACGGAATGAACGCCCCGCCATCTATAACCGACCCTATCAACGAACGGATGCTCAACATCCTAAAGATAAAAAAAGCTATATCACTTAGCTAACAATGTCAACCAGAACAGAACGCACAGGCAACTATAACCATAAAACAAAACCCCAATAGAACAATTGTCATCCAACCAGTCCACCATCCCCATCTTCCCCATCGATCCCCAAAAAGCAAACAGATCATAGATGTTATAATAGTGATCGGAACCCACCACATCCCAACACCCCATCCACCCAACACCCCATAAAGACCGCACAAAAAACAACGCCCTCTCCCAGATAAACGGTATTAAGGGGGCGCGTGAAACGCGCAAAGTTTAACACAACCGTTTCATCCACTCGTTCAATTCAACATCCAAAGCGCAAATGGAATCATGGCTNCTAACATTAAAAGCAGTACACCAACGATTAAAAACACTCTTTTGCTTCGCTTGTTTTCCGGCAACAAAACATCCTTTTTTGCCATTATCCGTGAGCAGGAGAGAAAAGAAACTCCGGAAAATAATAACACTAATAATAAGATATCATACGTGCTCGTCATTTTTCATTCTCCTTAATTCGAACAGGTCGGGTGAGTCGCCTTGAGCGTAGCGTAGAAATCGATTGTTAGGCTAATGTGCTTCTGGCATTTCATTAATAATGTTAATCCAGTCGCTTATACGGTTCTTGAAATGTCCCCAAGAATAGTAATCAACTTTTGTTTGGCTATCATTAACATGATGGAGTTGAATGAGACCATAATAAGGAGCATTCCCGATTGAAATCTCCGCATGCTTCGGATTACTCCATCTCTGAACATGTGTTGCATTGGCAAAATCAATCTTCACTTTAGTCGAATTATCATCCCAATATTTTAATATATCCTCAAAATGGCGATGTTTAATAAAACTTTTCTTCTCTACGTTTGTGAAAATTTCATTCTTTTTCATCTTTGGAATGGTTACACACCCGCAAAGACCAAGTAGCAGTAGCATTGTTAAATATTTCATTGTAGCTCCACTTATTTTGCTGACGTTATGAATAAGTCATTCGGCACATACCACATTTCACCGAATCAATGGGCGTACTCACGGCAAGGCCAATCCGCTGGTACTGCATATTATTTCATTAGTCCTGATTTTTCTTTACCTTGTCGGGGTTGAAATTCGTTCCAATGAAACTTTTTAAGAAATCCAGATGGTTCGCAGAATTCTAACGATACGTCTGTATCATCAGCGAGATAGAGACGAAAGATAACCCCTTCAACCTCTTCGATCGCGTCTTTAAGTTCGTAAGAGTCAATATTGCCATTTCCATCGGAATCAGTAGCTTGAATATAGCGCTCAAATAGTTTGAATTTTTTTGTTTTTATTGAAGTAGTACTCAGTGGACCGAGCTCACAGAAAGATGTATCAGACTCGCAATACATGTTATCTTCAGTATTTCTGTATCCTTGTCTGTTAATGAGTAAATTGCACTCTAGTCTGATATTTCCGAAATCGACATTGCTCTTGTTCTTTATCTCGATGGTGAAGCTGTGATTACGATAGCGAGTGAATTTCGAAAGATTTTGTTCTTCCACCCCTCGGTGGTATATGACATCACCAACATTTTCATCAATCGAATAAGTGACATTCCTCTTATCCTTAAGCAGATAAGCTTTTGTCCATTTGTTTATGTAGTTTTGATCTTCAACGCAGAAAACACTCGGGGATACAGTAGNCCTGCTTCGGTTATCTCGCTCAATGGTCAATTTATTTTTAATAGGGTCAAAAAATAATAGTTTTGCTTTGATCGTTCGACCTTGCTGATCAGAAAAACTTCGATACTCCTCATCGCAATAGGACGGCAAGCATAGATGGGCAACTATGATCGTTAATGCAAATATCTTCATTTACTTATCCATATAGAACACCAAAATCAGCCGCCGCTTTCAGCGGTCCGCTGGATTTGGTTTGGTTTGTTTTTTCCCCTGATCCTTNGCCCCTTCCACTATCAAAACTCCTATCTNATTTTGAAATACATTTATATTANTAATAAATTTATTTATTTATCAAGAAGGGAATATAAGAAACCTTCAGTTGGTTCCTCCAACNGGGGGCTTGCGGCGGGATGATGNCGCCATCCACATTTCCGCACCGAGCCCGACGGGATAGCTGGAAAACGTTCAACCTATGGGGTGAACTCGATGTTCACACGGATAAATCCGTTGCTTCCTGTGGTGGGCAACTGGTTGGTGACGGATATAAAGGTTGCATCCAGTGCACCGGAACCGATCCAATCCATCCCTTGGTTCACCCAGACTCCTTCAACCAGATCGTCGGTGGTCTGGACGGTATAGGTGAGACCGCGGGCGGCAGCATCTGCCCACTCATAGTGAATGTGTTCAAGCGCGTTTTCCAAGGTCTGATGCAGCGGCTGGTTTCCAGTATCCAGTGGATTCGACGGGTCGGCATCAACTGCATAGAACCTTAAATTATCTTCAATATGGGTGCTTCCCAATCCCGAAAACTGAACGATCCAGTCCTGATAAAGCGATTGGGGGGTGGGCGCCGGGTCGTTGAGTTTACGAACGATTAGGTTGTCCGTAAATACTCGGTCACCGGCCGCCCAGTTGGCCGCTCCATTATAGGTCTGCACCACATTACGGAACTGATCGAGTGCAAAGTCGGATACCAACGAACCGGAATGAGCGAGCACTTCGGCGCCTCCGTCATGCCGATAGTAGACGTTAAACGTGTTCGTATCTAAATCGTATAGCGCCCGAACGGCTAGATGATTCAGTGTGGTTCCGGGGAATGTACCGACAATTAAATTGTTACTGACTTCATCTCGAACATCGAGACGGTAGTGGGCATTGGTTCCCCCGCCGCTGACGAAGACAAGCCGGAAATATGCATCGTCACGTGCGCCCGTCGGATCACTGCGGAAACCAAAGTTTACGCGCCCAACCCCATTTGAAAGCGTTGCACTGGTAGAAAAATCTGCATCCAGAAAGTCGACCGCCAATTGGAACCGACCGCTGCTGGCACTCGCGTATGATGATAGGCTTACACTTCGATAGATGCTGCCGGCAACCCCGTCGGACTGCCACCTAACGGCTTCATGCTGGATGGTCGCTAAGGGCGTATTGTTGAACGATACACCACCGACGGTTCCCGTGCTGATTCCTTGCGAAAGGCTGGCATTGTCGGCGAGCGCATCATAATGCCAAGCATCGATAACTTCGCCTGTGTCATGATCATCTGCCACTGAGGAAGTTAACTGAATGACGATGCTCTGGTCATTCGTATGCACAAGAGAAGAGACCGTATCCTGCCCTCCGTAACTGACGGTGATATCATACGCCCCCTTGTATCCCCGAACCGCTGTCTGGCCGTTAAGGCTGGAAGCCAGTGTGGCATCGGTGTTGAAGCGGATACGGTGCAGGTAATACCAGACCAGACCATGAAGGGTTGGTTGACCGTCATAATTAATTAGCGATTCTACATCATCGGTAATCGTATCCCAGCCGAAGAAGCCGGTCACCAGCGGGTGGCTAAAATACTGTGTCATCATCTCTTCGGTGATCTGCGCGCGCTCTTCATCGGTGTAGACATATCCCTTCCATTGGGTTACGGGAATATCCTTCACTTCAAATTCCGTTCCGACCATCTCCTTGCCGTAGGTATTGCCCCACTCCACCAGGCGGTCATAGATCAGCTGCGGATCGCGGTGCTCTTGTTTGATTCGACTCTGGAACCCGATGCGGTCGATCTGTCCCCCTTCGGCGATGATCTGGTCAATATTCGCCATGAAGCGGTCCCGGCGATCGGTGTAGTAGCCTGGGGTAAGCTCCTCACTCATGGCGGAAATAATCTGAAATTCATTGATGAGCAATTTTATGTCCGAAGAAACTTTGTTGTTCTCCGCAATGTTAAACCATTCCGCCATCTGATCGTAGCCGAGGATGTCCATTAAGAGGCGATTGCTGAGGGTTTCGTTTATCACATCCCATTCATATACATTCCACTGTTCTACCCAATTGAGGATTTCGGCATCCACCTCGGCTTCGAGCGCATCTTTGTCGGCTTGCGTGCGGGCACTAGCTTTATAGGTTTCAACAGCGCCGAGCACATCTCCATTCGCATAGGCCGAATTCCAACCCTCCGAAAGATGCTGGCCGTAATCATCTCCCGAGACCGCACCCGGCGTATCCATAGCAGCAATATCGCCGGTCCCCGGCCAGATCAACAGGTGGCCGCGAACAGGTAAATCATTGGCCGCTGCCCAATTCAGAACCCCTGGCACATATTGATGCAAAGAGGTGAGCCGAGGCTTAAATCCATTGTTAAGGCCGACCGCATTGAACATCGAGAGCAACCGCTGCTTATAGGTTGCCGTCGACATATTCAGATTGTTGTTCACATTGTTGAAATCTTTAGCTGAAAAGGTGCCGCCAAAACGAAACTGATTACTCTTCATTCGAACGGAAACGGATGCCCCTTCCACTGGGTCGCCGTTGATATCCACCACCTGAATATCGAGATTTGCTTTTCGGTTGGCTTCAATCCGGCTGTAGGCATCCGTGCGCCATGAGGCCGAGAGTGTCGGATATACCACAGCATTGAGCTCGGCAATCTGATTGGCCGTTAGCGTGATCCCAAATTCGGATTCTATCTGTGCAATTTCGGCACCGGTTAGGGCCGCCGAAACCGCTTGCACGCTACTCCATACAACTAAAAAAATGGCTACTATTTTCATACAGTCATATCAC
>NZGU01000008.1 GCA_002691095.1 Kiritimatiellaceae bacterium
GGGAAGGCGTTGTAGATGGAGGCGCGTAGTCCGCCGACGGAGCGGTGGCCTTTGAGGGTTTTGAGATTTTCGTGGGCGGCTTCTTCGAGGAAGACGGATTCGAGGTCGGTGTTGGCGATGCGCCAGGTGACGTTCATGTCGGAACGGCATTCGGGGATGGCGGTGCCGGAGTAGAAGTCGGTGGCGTCGATGGCGTCGTAGAGCTTGGCGGCTTTACGTTGGTTTTGTGCTTCCATGGCGTCGAGCCCGCCGTTGGCTTTGAGCCAGCGGGTGACAAGGCAGAGCATGTAGACGGGGAAGGTGGGGACGGTGTTGAAGAGTGAGTTGTTGTCGATGAAGGTTTGGTAGCGGAAGATGTGGGGAACGGTGTCGGGGCAACGGGCGGCGAGTTCGTCTTTGATGATGACGAGGGTGACGCCGGCGGGGCCGAGGTTTTTCTGGGCTCCGGCATAGATGAGGCCGAAGTCTTCGATGTTGAGGGGGCGTGAGAGGATGTCGGAGGACATGTCGACGACGAGGGGGGCGTCGGTTTTGGGGAAGGTTTTCCATTGGGCGCCGGAGATGGTTTCGTTGGAGGTGAGGTGGAGGTATGCGGCGTTTTCGGAGAGGGTGCACTCTTCGATGGTGGGGACGCGGGTGGGGATCTCTTTGGCGCAGTCGGCGACGACATTAACGTTTCCGATGAGCTTGGCTTCTTTGATGGCTTTGGTGGCCCAGGTGCCGGAGTTGGTATAATCAGCGGTTTGGCCGTTACCGAGGAAGTTCATGGGGGCGAGGGCGAATTGAGTGGTGGCGCCGCCGGTCATGAAGAGGACGCTGTAGCCTTCGGGGATGTTGAGGAGTTCTTTGATGTTGGCGATGGTTTCGTCGTGTACGGCGGAGTATTCTTTTCCGCGGTGGCTCATTTCCATGATGGACATGCCGGTGTTCTGGTANTCGACGAGTTCGGCTTGGGCTTCTTGTAAAACGTGTTCGGGAAGGATGGCGGGGCCGGCGGAAAAGTTATATGCTCTCATTTTTGATCCTTGTTAAAGTGGGTTAATTAAGAGCGGAACGTAGCAGGTTGACAGAGTGGCTCCAATGCGAAATTGGAGAAAAGCTGGGATGGGAGTGTGGTAGGATGATATTGGAACCGGCAGGTGGGGATGTGTTTACGCATTTGGCGTGGGAAGAGTGTTTGATGGAGTCGGTGCGGGGGCCGGTTTTGATGCTGTGGCAGAGTGATGGCGCGGTGGTGATGGGAAAGAACCAGAATCCGTGGCGGGAGTGTCGGTTGGCGTTGATGGAGGCGGNGGGGGTGGCGTTGGCGCGGCGTATTTCGGGGGGGGGAACGGTGTTTCACGATGCGGGTAATTTGAATTATGCGGTGATGGTGGATCGGGTCGATTACCGGGAAGATACGGCGTTTGAGATGGTGGAGGAGGCGTTGGCTTCGGTGGGGGTTGAGGCGGAGCGGCGGTGCAAGAGTAATTTGTTCGTGGAGGAGGGGAAGTGTTCGGGGACGGCGTTTGCGTTCCGGAAGGATCGGGTGTTGCATCATGGAACGCTTCTTTTGCAGAGCGATCTGGAGCGGTTAGAGCGCTATTTGGGGTCGGATTGTGAGGGGATTGAGACGCATGCGGTGGCTTCGGTTCCGGCGCGGGTGGCGAATGTGGGTGTTGCTGAGGATCGGGTGCGGGCGGCNTTGAAGGATGCTTTTTACCGAATGTATGTGGGTGCGGAGCGGGAGCGGTGGGTGCCGGATGAGGCGGTTGTTGCGGAACGTGCAGCAAAGCGGAGGGCGTTGGATTGGGTGTTGGGTGCCACGCCTCGTTTTACGGTTCAGCTGGCGGGTGAGGCGATGGAAGTGGATTTTAGGAATGGGGTGCTACCGCCTGCGCTCGTTGGGCTGTTGTATAATACGGAAAAAATCTTTTAAATAATTTATTATTATTTTTTGATAATTTTATTTTTTTTGTAAATACTCCTTAAAAATTAAAAAAAGGAGTGTTTATTATGAAATCACATATGGTTGTCTATCTGTTGCTGGCTGGCGGATTGTTTTTCTGGATGGGAAATGCGTCCGGTATGGGACTGATGCAGCGTTCGGATGATGCAGTTGTCCATAAGTTGCCGGCTGGTTGTCAGCAGAAACTGATGGAGTATGAGGATACAAACGTGAAACACAAGGCAGCGGTTGTCGCTGTTGACCCAAGCGGACATTATGCACTGGGACTTGCGTATGGTTGTTCTTCTACTCAAGAGGCGGAGTTGATGGCGCTGAAGCAGTGCATGATGATGAAGAAAGAACTTCGTGTGCTCGCCGATGCGTATCCCTGTATGCTGGATGATAAGATGGTATACGAGCAAATGGTGCGCAATGAGCTGTTGGCGGGAGATTTTGAAAAAAGAGTGATGTACGAGGAGATGAAAAAAGATATGATGGCNNNTGCGATAGAGATNAAGTAACCCTCTATTGCAGTTTTTTATGACGCGAATAGAAGCTGTTATTAAGAATGAGGCCGGCATTCATTGTCGGCCTTCTGCTCTTCTTATCCAAGAGCGTGCTGGCTATGNGGGGCAGGTGAGGGTGCATAGCGAATCGGGTAGTACGGATCTGACCTCTGCGCTGGAGTGTATCATGTTGGGTTTGGAAAAGGGGGCGCGGGTGACGATTGAAGTGTCGGGTCCCGATGAAGAGAGGGTTGCAAAATCGCTGGCGGAACTTTTTGAGCGTGAATTTGATTTTCCGGTTCAGTAAGAGCCGTTTTAGGGAGTTGACGGGTTTCCCTTTTCCGTGTTGAATTNCTCNCTCGTGCNGTTAAAGGTGTAAATTTAAGTAGAAAAAAGGATCTGATATGTCTTCAAAAGTTCTTGATGCAGTGAAGCCGGGTGTTCTGTTCGGTGATGATGTTCGCAAAGTATTTGAAATCGCGAAAGCGAATCAGTGGGCGATGCCGGCTGTGAATGTGGTGGGTAGTGATTCTGTGAACGGTGTGCTGGAGGCAGCGGCAGCGGTTAAATCGCCGGTGATGATTCAGTTTTCAAATGGGGGATCCAAGTTTTTCGCGGGTAAGGGTGTTTCGGAGCAGGCGGATGTGTTGGGTGCGATTTCGGGTGCGCAGCATGTTCATATGATGGCGGAAGCNTATGGNGTGCCGGTTATCTTGCATACAGACCATGCAGCGAAGAAGTTGTTGCCGTGGATTGATGGACTGTTGGAGGCGAGTGAAAAGCTGTTTGCGGAGCAGGGACGTCCGTTGTTCAGCTCGCATATGATTGATCTATCGGAAGAGCCGATTGAGGAAAATATTGATATTTGCTGCACCTATCTGGAGCGNATGAGCAAATTGGGCATGATGCTTGAAATTGAGTTGGGTGTGACGGGTGGTGAAGAAGATGGCGTGGACAACNCAGATGTGGATGAGTCGAAGTTGTATACGCAGCCGGAAGAAGTGGCTTATGCGTATGAGCGGTTGAATGCGATTAGCCCGAATTTCACGATTGCAGCGGCGTTCGGTAATGTGCATGGCGTCTACAAACCGGGGAATGTGAAGTTGACCCCGACGATTCTGCGGGATTCACAAAAATATGTGGCTGAGAAGTTCAATACACCGGAAGAGAATCCGTTGTTCTTTGTTTTCCACGGCGGGTCGGGTTCGTCTGCGGAGCACATTAAGGAAGCTATTTCGTATGGTGTGATTAAGATGAACATTGATACCGATACGCAGTGGGCGACGTGGGAAGGTGTTCTCTCTTATTATGGTGAGAATAAGGATTATTTGCAGGGGCAGTTGGGTAATCCAGAGGGAGACGATGTGCCGAATAAGAAATACTATGATCCGCGGGTTTGGTTGCGTGCGGGTCAGGTGAGTTTGGTGGATCGTGTGAANCAGGCATTTGCTGATTTGAATGCTGTGGATGTGTTTTAGGANGGCGTAATCCTTCGATGAAAGCCGGTATTTTTGCCGGCTTTTTTTTTAATTTGAACAGATGGGCGCTGAGAGTGTCTTTCGATGTGAGCTAACTAAGGAGATGATCGTGAAAAAAAGTATGGTGATTTTGGGTGTGGCAATGGTGGCCTTGTCTGGCTGGACTGCGGAGGGCTGGCTGACAGATTTTGAAGCGGCAAAGAAAAAGGCNGCGGCTGAGAATCGGAANATACTGGTGGACTTTAGTGGTTCAGATTGGTGTGGATGGTGCATCCGGTTGGACGAAGAGGTTTTTCAGCAGCCGGAGTGGAAAACATATGCGACCAATAGTTTGGTGCAGGTATTAGTTGATTTTCCGCGGGATAAGTCGGGGCAGAGTGAAGCGGTTCAGAAACAAAATGATGCGTTAGGTAAGAAGTATAAGGTGCGGGGGTTTCCGACGGTATTGCTCTTAGATGAGGAGGGAAAAGAGTTGGCTCGTACGGGTTATCAGCGGGGAGGTCCTTCCAACTATATTNATCATGTGAAGGAGCTTNTAGAGCAGGCAGAGTAAGCGCGAGACGTTTTGGATTTATGTGGAGGGATTCGCGGGTTTTCTGCGAGTCCCTTTTTTAATGAGTTTGCGGGCGAAGGATAAGCAGACCGTACTTTCAATAAAGAGGAGTCCCCCCCAGATGCCGTAGGGATGACGGTGGAGCATGACGGCCCAAATGGCGGGAATCATGAGTAGAATACCGTTGAGGAGAAGGCGGTTAATTTGAGCGGTGCAGGGAGTGGTGTTCAGTCCGGACCGGAGGAGTTTCTTTTGGGTGATGTAGTGTGCGGCTAATAGAAGCGTGAGCGCGAGGGTGACGANNGATGTATTCATGAGGGCGAGTTCTCGGTTGTATCAGAGTGTCCAAGATCNTTTTCGGGGGCTATGTGGTCTCGAACCTGTTGCTTGATATATTTGATGTCGAGTGGATTGCCGTCGGTTTTGCGATCCCAAATGGGGTNCTGATTGAGNAGAATTTGGAAGATGCCNGCGGTTTGACTGGGGCGAAGCGTTACTTCGGTTAGCTCTTGGTCAAAGGTTTGTAAAAGTTCTTGAGCGATCCACGCTGCGCGCATCATGAANCGGCATTTTGCGCAGTATTCGATGGTGATGTTGGTGGNTGTGGTGGTCATGGCTGGAAGATGGGCTTTGGGAGGGGGGGCTGGCAAGAAAAAGTGGTATGTTGATCTTATCGGAATCTAAGCGACATTGTGTCTCACTTGTGTCTTTCATGATGGTGTGCTGCGTGTAATNGGTGAGGTGTTGTCAGAAGCTGNGGGGGGTTNTATAGTTGTAAAATGTTTGTAATGAGTAANTTACGATTNTCTTAATGAGCGGTATTAATTCTGGCATGATGCATGCATAGCAATNGTNGAACATGACTAATTTTTAAGGAGTTTAAGATGAGTACAGCAGGATCAAAAGTTTTGGGAATTGATTTAGGAACAACCAATTCGTGTATGGCGGTGATGGAAGGTGGCGAGCCAACGGTGATTCCAAATGCGGAGGGCGGTCGGACGACGCCTTCGATTGTGGGCTTCACGAAGGATGGTGAGCGGTTGGTGGGCACAGCGGCGAAGCGGCAGGCGGTGACGAATCCGTTGAATACCGTATTTTCGATTAAGCGGTTTATGGGTCGCAAGTTTGAAGAGGTGGCGCATGAAGTGGATTTGGTACCGTATAAGGTANTGAAGGCGGCGAACGGGGATGCGCACGTTGAAGTGGGCGATAAAGTGTATTCACCCCCGGAAATTTCGGCCATGATTTTGCAGAAGCTGAAGGCGGATGCGGAGGCGTATTTGGGTGAAGCTGTTACGCAGGCGGTNATTACCGTTCCGGCGTACTTTAATGATAGTCAGCGTCAGGCGACAAAGGATGCGGGCAAAATTGCGGGCTTGGAAGTGTTGCGGATTATTAACGAGCCAACGGCGGCTTCGTTAGCTTATGGATTGGATAAGAAGACAGAAGAGAAGATCGCAATTTATGATTTGGGTGGCGGTACCTTTGATGTGTCGATTCTGGATATCGGTGATGGGGTTTTTGAGGTAACGGCTACGAGCGGTGACGGTCATTTGGGCGGTGATGATTTCGACCAGAAGGTGATTGATTGGCTGGTGAGCAGTTTTCAGGCGGANCAGGGAATTGATCTGTCTGCCGACCCGATGGTTCTGCAGCGGCTGAAAGAGGCGGCGGAGAAAGCGAAGTGTGAGCTTTCGAGTTCGCAGCAGACTGAAATTAACCTGCCGTTTATCACGGCGGATGCTTCGGGGCCGAAGCATTTGAACGTGACGCTGAGCCGTTCGAAGTTGGAGGAGCTGTGTGATGGGTTGGTGACGCAGGCAATCCAGCCGGTACGGAGTTGTTTGCAGGATTCAGGATTGAGTCCGTCTAGCATTAATGAGGTGATTTTGGTGGGTGGCTCTACGCGTATGCCAAAGGTGCAGGATTCGGTGAAAGCCCTGTTCGAGAAGGAACCGCACAAAGGNGTGAATCCGGATGAGGTGGTTTCGGTGGGTGCTTCGATTCAAGGAGGGGTTCTGAAAGGAGAGGTGCAGGATGTTCTGTTGCTGGACGTGACGCCACTGACCTTGGGCATTGAGACAATGGGCGGTGTGTCTACGCCGCTGATTGAGCGGAACACTACGATTCCGAGTAAAAAGACGGAGACGTTCTCGACGGCAGCGGATAATCAGCCAGCGGTTGAGATTCATGTATTGCAGGGTGAGCGGAAAGTGGCGAACGGCAATAAAACGATTGGTCGGTTTAATTTGGATGGAATTCCTCCAGCACCGCGTGGAACGCCGCAGATTGAGGTGACGTTTGATATCGATGCAAATGGTATTTTGAAAGTGAGCGCGAAGGACCTGGGCACGGGTAAGGAGCAGAACATTACCATTACGGCTTCGAGCGGATTGAGCGATGATGAGATTGATCAGATGATGAAGGATGCGGAAGTGCATGCGGCGGAAGATGAGCAGCTGCGCGAGAAGATCGATCTGAAGAATCAGGCGGATTCGACGGTGTTTCAGACGGAGAAGTTTCTCTCAGAAAACGCGGAGACGATTTCAGCGGAGCAGAAGCAGGCCGTTGAAGCGGCGTTGGAGCCGGTGAAAAAAGCGCTGGAAGCGGAAGATTACGAAGCGATGAAGAGTTCGCTGGATGCGTTGAATGAGAAGATGCAGGCGGCGGCTACGGAGATGTATGCACAGGCGCAGCAGGGCGCTCCTCAGGGGGACGCGCCGGGAGCGGAGAGTGCGGCGGGTGCTGAAAAGAGTGCGGCGGATGTGGAAGAGGCTGATTTTGAAATCGTCGATGATGAAGACGAGAAAAAATAGGAAATCTGAATAGGAATTATTAAGAAGGAGAAGATGAATGAAGATAAAACCTTTAGGTGAACGAGTGTTGGTTGAGCTTGTGCAAGAAGACGAAGTCTCAAAGGGTGGGATCATTATCCCCGATTCGGCGAAAGAGAAGCCGCAGGAGGGTAAAGTGATCGCCGTGGGAACCGGTAAGTTAGATGATAGCGGCAAGGTCATTCCTTTTAATGTGAAAAAAGGGGATACGGTGTTGATGCCGAAGTATGGCGGAACGGAAGTGAAGCTGGACGGTAAAGAGTATCAGATTGTTCGTGAGGATGATATCCTTGCAGTGATTGGCTAAAAGCGAAGGAGATATAAAATGGCTAAGCAGATTATTTTTGATGCAGATGCTCGCGACGCGATGTTGCGGGGTGTTGAAAAGTTGAGTAATGCAGTGAAAGTTACGTTGGGACCGAAGGGTCGGAACGTGATTTTGGATAAGAAGTTCGGTTCGCCGTCGGTAACCAAAGATGGTGTTTCGGTTGCGAAGGAGATCGAGCTGGANGATGCGTTTGAGAACATGGGCGCACAGATGGTGAAGGAAGTGGCTTCCAAAACATCTGATATCGCGGGTGATGGCACGACGACGGCAACGGTGTTGGCGGAAGCGATCTATCGTGAAGGGTTGAAGAACGTGACAGCGGGTGCGAATCCGATGAGCTTGAAGCGGGGNATCGACAAAGCTGTTGAGGCGTTGGTGAAGGACCTTGGCCGACTGAGCAAGAAGATNAAAACAAGTGAAGAGGTGGCCCAGGTGGGNACGATCTCNGCAAACGGTGACGAGACTATTGGCAACATCATTGCAGAAGCGATGGATAAGGTTGGCAAGGATGGCACGATCACGGTTGAAGAGGCGAAGTCGATTGAGACGAGTCTGGATGTGGTNGAAGGTATGCAGTTTGACAAGGGTTACCTTTCGCCGTATTTCGTGACGGACGCGAATTCGATGGAAGCGGTATTGGAAGATCCCTACATCTTGATCTTTGAGAAGAAAATNTCGAATTTGCAAGATATGTTGCCGCTGCTNCAGAACGTGGCGAAAACGGGTAAGCCGTTTATGATTATCGCAGAAGATATTGAGGGTGAAGCGTTGGCTACTTTGGTGGTGAACAAACTGCGCGGCACGTTGAATGTGTGCGCGGTGAAGGCCCCTGGATTCGGGGATCGTCGTAAGGCGATTATGGAGGATCTGGCAATTCTTACGGGTGGTAAGTTCATCACGGAAGATTTGGGCATTAAATTGGAGACGGTTGAGCTGGCTGATCTGGGTACGGCGAAGCGTTTGACGGTTGGCAAAGATGACACAACAGTGGTGGAAGGCGGTGGTAAGACATCGGCCCTGAAAGCACGTATTGATCAGATTCGTCGCCAGATTGATGANAGCACATCGGATTATGATCGTGAGAAGCTGCAGGAGCGGTTGGCTAAATTGGCTGGCGGTGTGGCGGTGATCAATGTTGGTGCGGCAACTGAAGCGGAAATGAAAGAGAAAAAAGACCGTGTGGATGATGCGTTGCATGCGACGCGTGCGGCGGTGGAAGAAGGGATTGTTCCGGGAGGTGGCGTGGCCTTAATCCGNGTCCAGAAGGTGATTGATAAGCTGGATCTGGATGGGGACGAAGCGGTGGGTGCATCGATTGTGAAGCATGCCGTGGAAGCTCCGTTGCGCCAGTTGGTTGCCAATGCGGGCGAAGAGGGTGCTATCGTGGTGCAGGAAGTGAAGAAGGGTAAGCAGGCTTCGGGATATAACGTGGCGACAGGTNAATATATCGACCTGATTGCGGCGGGTATTATTGACCCGACGAAGGTGACGCGTTCGGCGTTGCAGCATGCGGCTTCTATCTCCGGTCTGTTGTTAACAACGGAGTGCATGGTGACGGATATTCCGGAACCGGAAGCACCGGCGGCCGGTGGTCATCCTGATATGGGTGGCATGGGCGGCATGATGTAAGCGAGTTGCTTGCGAGAAGTTGCAACCCGCTCCTGTTGAGGGAGCGGGTTTTCTCGTCTCTAGTGGTTGACGGGTACGGTGCAGGTGGTATACTTCGCGCCAATTTATTCGGTATTGTTCGNGGNTGATTAGAAACCTAACGTGTTGATGAGGTGATTGTTATGAATATGGANAATTTGAGAATTGCGTTGGAAAAAGTGCCAAACACACAGGTTTTGGTGAATTTGATTTCGTATCGCACGCGTCAGCTAAACAGTGGGGCGCGTCCTATGGTGAAAAAAGATCATGCCGAAATGGATAATCATGATCTGGTGTTGAAAGAGATTGCGGAAGGGTTGTTGACGGCGGAGATGAACACGCCGGAGGTGGCACAAGAGAGTTCGAATCTGGATTTCGATGCTTCGATTTTAATCTAAATCGATGGTTGGTTTTTTTGAACGAAGCTCGACCTTATGGGGTCGGGCTTTTTTTATGCTGGGTATTTGCGTTGGGTTGCATGGTTTTTTTGGGATAGGNTGAGAAGCGATGTCTGGGAAGAAAAAAAAGAAGAGTGTTGGAGTGGATAACGTGCTGGCGTCGAACCGCAAGGCAGGGCGTGATTATCAACTGCTGGAGTCGTGGGAAGCGGGCTTGGTGTTGACGGGTACGGAGGTAAAGGCGATTAAGCTGGGCCATGTGAGCATTCAAGAGGGGTATGTGCAGATTGATGACCGTATGGAGGCGTGGCTGGGGGGCAGTACGGTGCAGCCTTATGAGCATGGGAATATTTTTAATCATCGAACGGATCGGGAGCGGAAGCTGTTGATGCATCGCAAAGAGATTGAGCGGTTGCATGGGAAGAGTCGGGAGAAGGGATTGACGATTGTGCCGTTGAAGTTGTATCTGGCGCATGGGAAAATTAAGCTGAAACTTGCGTTGGGTCGGGGCAAGGATGTGGTGGATAAGCGAGAGACGATTAAGAAGCGCGAGTCGGATCGGGATGCGCGAAGAGCGATGCGTAATCATAATCAATAGCGTGGCTACGCGTTGGATATGGAATGGATAGGATGAAGTGGATTAAGGACGAGGATTGGCAAGGGTTGATGGACTTTCTGCCGTGTGCGACGCCAGCGGCTTGGGTGGTGTGGGCGCGGGAGCATGAGGAGACGTTGCTGTTGAACCACTGCTATTTGGAGCAGTGCGCGGCCCGAACGGCGATGACGCTGATGTTTCGTTGCCCAGACCGTCCTGAGTTGCTGGCCAAAATGTCTAAGCTGGCTCGAGAGGAGTTGCATCATTTTGATCAGGTGCATCGGATTTTGGTGGAGCGGGGATATCGGTATCGTATTTTGCGCCCGTCGCGGTATGCGGGGCGATTAAACGGAGCGGTGCGAAAAGAGCAGCCGGGTCAGTTGATCGATACGTTGATTGTGGGGGCCTATATTGAGGCGCGTTCGTGTGAGCGATTTGCTGCGCTGGTGCCTCATCTGGATGAGGAGTTAGCCGAATTTTATGGATCGTTATTGCGGTCGGAGGCGCGTCATTTTCGGGATTATCTGACGTTGGCGGAGGCGTATAGTTTGGAGTCGATTGAGGAACGTGTGGCATTGTTTGGAGCGCTGGAACAGGAGTTGATTGAGTCGACGGATGAGGAGTTTCGTTTTCATAGTGGAGTGCCAGCATGAGAGGTGGATTGGGTTTGAGGCGCTGGTTATGTGGTGGTTTGCTGTGGGGGTTGTGTTTTGGTGCGGGGGCTTCGCTTCAATTGCAGGGGGATCGGGCATCGCTCAAGGTGACGGAACAGACGTTGGTATCGGTGTTGGAGTTATTTGAGGCGTATGGGGTTGAGGTGGTGCTGGATCCGACGTTGGAAATGGAGCGGGTGTCGGGGAACTGGCAGCGTATTGAGGTGGATCGGCTGGTGGAGCAACTGGCGCATCCGCATGATTATGTGGTGGGATGGCGGCGTTTGAATACGCCGTTGGGTGCGTTGGATCAAGTGAGTCGGATTGTGATTATGGGGGAAGGTGCGCTGGATGATGAGCCGGTTTCAAAGCGGAAGCGGCGAACGCTGGATGTGGTGCAGGCGGAGGATGGATCGCACCATATTCGGGGGGAGATTCTGGTGGGATTCGAAGAGGGATCGACGATTGCAGAGCTAAAAGAGCTGTTGCGGGCGGTAAATGGTACGGTGCTGGAGGTGATTGACCCGCCGGGATTGTATCGGATTCGGGTGTCGGATGAGATGAGTGTGGAGGAGGCGTTGGCAAAGGCGCGGTTGAGTCGCGGCGTGAGCGAGGCAGAGCCGAACCGGGCTTTCTCGAATGATGATTTGCCGGTGGTTTCGTTGAGTGGTACGCCGAGTGGTGTGAATTTAAATCTCCCAGCGGGTGAGCGGGCGATTGCGGTGTTTGATTCGGGAATTGATCCGGTGTATCAGAATTTGCCGTTTATGTTGACTGCGTATAACGCGATTGATCCGGGGGCGGCGGTGGATGATCCAACGGGGCATGGAACGTTGGTTTCGATGATTGCGGCGGGAGCTGTGGTGCCGGAGGGTAGGCCGCCGAATGAGGAGTCGGTACGGGTGTTACCGGTGGCACTTTTTGATGCCAATGGCTGGACTTCTTCGGAGGCACTTTTTTCTGCGATTAATTATGCCTTGGATCAGGGTGTTCGGGATTTTAATTGGAGTTTCGGAACAGATGATCGCATCCCATTTTTTGAGGAGGCTATTCATCAGGCTGTGGATCGGGGGGCGCGAATATATATTTCATCGGGTAATGAGGGTGCGGAGGGGTCGGTCTATCCGGCATCGAGTCCGTTAACGATTTCGATTGGTTCGGAGGGACCGGATGGAGTGGCACCTTGGAGTAATTATGGTGACGATGTGGATGCCTATTACCCGGGGAAGGTTTACTTTAATGGGAAGTGGTATTATGGAACCTCTTTTTCGGCACCGTTGGCGGCGTATTTGAATGAGCTGCGAGATTAGCAGGGGTCTTCGGCGGGTCGTTTGAGGACGAGGTGTAGGTCGTTGTTGAAACGGGTTTGGAAGCCGGCTTCGCAGTAGGCGAGGTAGTAGATCCATTTGCGTTGGAAGGTTTCGTCGTAGCCGAGTTGTTCTAGTTTTTCGGACTGGCTTTCGCAGGCGGTACGCCAGCGGCGGAGGGTTTCGGCGTAGTGGATGCCGATGTTTTCGAGGTGGTCGATGTGGAGGGTGGAGTGTTGGGTCATGGCGGTGGAGAGTTCGGTGAGGGAGGGGAGGATGCCGCCGGGGAAGATGTGTTTTTGAATCCAGTCGGGGTTACGGCGGTAGGCGTCGTAGCGTTGGTCGGGGATGGTGATGACTTGGAGGGCAATGCGGCCGCCGGGTTTGAGGAGGCGGTCGAGGGTGTGGAAGTAGGTGCCGTAGTAGGCGTGGCCGACGGCTTCGAGCATTTCGATGGAGACGATGCGGTCGTAGGTGCCGGTGGCATCGCGGTAGTCGCAGAGGTGGAGGGTGATTTGGTCGGATAGGTTGGCTTGATCTATGCGTTGCTGGGCGAGGTCGTACTGGGCTTGGGAGATGGTGAGTGCGGTGACGCGGCAGCCGGTGGAGCGGGCGGCTTCGATGGCGAAGCCACCCCAGCCGCAGCCGACTTCGAGAATGTGGTGGTGGGGCTGGATGTCGGCGAGTCGGATGAGTTGGTGGATTTTGGCTTTTTGGGCGTCGGGGAGGGATTGATCGGGGTGTTGGAAGAGGGCGGCGGAGTAGAGCATGGTTTCGGGGTCGAGAAAGGTTTGGTAGAAGTCGTTGCCGAGATCGTAGTGGGCTTGAATGTTTTTTCGGCTGCCGGATTTGGTGTTTCGGTTGGTGGCGTGGGAGAGGAGGTGGAGGAGGCGTTTGGCCCAGCCGCTGTTGATGCCGCTTTTTTTGAGCGCGTGAATGTTGTGAATGAAGAGGCTAAGCAGTCCGGGGAGGTTGGGGGTGTTCCAGTGGTTGTCGGTATAGGATTCTCCGAGTCCAATGTTGCCCGAAAAGACGATTTGGGTGAAGAAGGCGTAGTCGGTGACGTGGAGGTGTTGGGGGTTGTGGGTGTTGGCTTGACCGTATTGTTTTGTCTGTTGGTCGGGCAGGGTGAGGTGGAGCGTGCCATGCTGTATGGAGTGGAGTTGGCGGTCGACGAGGGCGAGACACTGTTTTTGTAGAAGAGTGGGTTTCATTTTTTTCTCCAGGTGGTGTGGGGGTGTGAGGGGGGTGGGGTTTTGTGAATGGGTAGTTTCCGTTTCCAATGCAGTTGGGCGGCTTGCCAGTAGATGCGGGGTAGCGTGGCGGCGGCGTTGAAGGGGTGGCGGGAAAGGTGCCGCCAGAGGGAGGCGGTGGAGAGGGGTTCGCCGCTGCCTTGGAGGATGGTGTCGAGGGTGCAGCGTTGGTCGTGCATGAGTTGGATGCGGATATGAAGCTGGTCGGTGGGTTCGCTGAAGGTGCCGAGGTAGTCGCCGGTCATGTCGTTGAAGGGGGAGACGTGAAACTGTTTTTGGATGCGGCCTTGGATGGGGTAGGTGGGTGCTCCTGGGGCGAGGTAGAGGTGCCGTTGGTTGAAGGTGTTGTTGACTTCGACGAGAATGTTTTGGGTTTTTCCGTTTTTATCGAGGGCGTAGTAGAAGCTGACGGGGTTGAAGACGGGGGTGAGGAAGCGGGCGACGGTGATTAGGACGATGCGGTGGGGCTGCGAATCAGGAAGATGGGCGGTCAGTTGCTCGCGAAAGGAGTCGGTGCCGTTGAGATAATCGGTGGAGCGGAGGCTAACGGGGGTGCCGGGACCGGTGCTGAAGCCTTTGACGGTCTGGGTGATTTCTGGCAGCTCGTCGAGATCAATGGCGTAGAAGAGGATGGGATATTCAAAGCGATGCCGCGTGGGGTGGTGGCGTGCGTGCATGACGGTTCCGCTGTAGATGCGGCTGTTCACAAGCTGATTCCGAATTGTTGGGCTACGTGAACGGCGGAGCGTACGGCATCTTCGTGAAAGCCGTTGCCGAGGTAGGCACCGGCAAACCAGGTGTTGCGAGTGCCGTTGTGCGTCTGGAGGCGGGGGCGGTGGGTGAGGGCTTCGCGGGTGAACATGGGATGCTCGTAGAGGGTTTCGTAGTGAATGTCTTGGGGAGGGTNAGGGAGGTCGAGAGAGACGAAGTAGTCGGTTTGGGTGGCTAGACGCTGCAAGCGGTTCATGTGATAGGTGAGGGCGGTTTGGTTGCCGTTGATGCGTTGGAAGTTCCAGGAGGACCAGACACGGCGTAGGGGGGGCATGACGGATGCGTCGGAGTGAAGATAGGTTTTGCTTTTGGCATATTGCCAGGCTCCGAGCGTTTTTGTTTCGGTTTCATCGGGATCGCTGAGAAGGGCGAGGGCTTGATCGGCGTGGGTGGCGATGATGACGTGGTCGAAGGTTTCCGTTTGACCGTTGCGTTCGATTTGAATCTGTTGCTGTTGTCGATGGATGGCGTTGATCTGTGCACGGGTGACGAGGGTGACGTTGTTCCAGCTTGGACGCATTTTTTCGATATAGGTTTGGCTGCCACCTTGAACGGTGCGCCATTGGGGACGGTCTTTGATGCCGAGTAGTCCGTGGTTGCGAAANAAGTTTAAGAAGCTGTGGGCGGGGAAAGCGAGCATTGCGTNGCAGGGAGTTGACCAGATGGCGGAGCCCATGGGGATGAGGTGGTGGTCGATAAAGTCTTGGGAGAATTGGTGGCGGGTGAGATATTCACCGAGGGTTTCGGTGGGATCGAGTCCCTGTAGGGCGTCGGCGGAGGCGATGTTGAAGAAGCGGGTGATTTCACGAATGAGCCGGTGAAAGCGGGGCTGGATGAGGTTGCGGCGCTGGGCGAATAGTCCGTTGATGCCGGTTCCGCAGTATTGGAGGCCGCTGGGGAGGTCGTGATATCCGAAGGACATATCGCTGTCTTGAAGGGGTACGTCGAGGGTGTCAAAGAGTTGGGTGAGGTGGGGGTAGTTNCGGTGATTCATGACGATGAATCCGGTGTCGATCCGGAGTCCGGTGTCGGGCCCTTGCGTGAGGGTNATGGTGTTGGTGTGTCCGCCGATGCGGTCGGCGGCTTCGAAGAGGGTGATGTGGTGATGGGGTTGAAGCAGATGTGTGCACGTTAGTCCGGCTGCTCCTGAGCCGATGATGGCAATACGCTGCCCTGGCTTTTGTTGCGTTGTCTGCATGGTTTAATCTTGCCCCTTTTTGAGTGGGAGGAGCATCGGACATCGATCNAGAAAGATCAATGCCCGATCGGATTTTAATCGCTGGCTAGTTCGCCCGTGGGCAGATTTTTTTCGATGGCAGCTATGACGCTTTTGTGCGTGGGTGAGGTGCGGCTTCCGAACCGTTCAACGACTTTTCCTTCGGGCGAAACGAGGAATTTATTAAAGTTCCATGAGATGCCGCCGCCGTGGGAGGNATTGCTGNTTTTTGANGTTAACCAGGCATAGAGGGGGTGCTGATTATTTCCTTTTACATTAATTTTGGAGAAGATGGGGAAGGTGGTTTGGAAGCGGGCTTCGCAAAAGGAGGCGATCTCTTCGTTGCTGCCGGGTTCTTGTCCCATGAAGTTGTTGGAGGGAAAGGCGAGGACGACAAGTCCTTGGTCGCCATAGGTTTCATAGAGCTTCTGGAGTCCTTCGTATTGGCCGGTGAATCCGCAGCGGCTGGCGGTATTGACGATGAGGAGGGATTTTCCTTGGTAAGCAGCGAGTGTCGTTGCTTCTCCTTGAATGGTGGTTACGGGGATATCATATAGAGTTGTCATAGGGCTCCTTTCTGAACAGGCGGCGGTCACTAGCAGCAGGGATACACCGACTGTTTTGAGTTTTTTATTCATGGTTTATTCCTTTCAAAATTCTATTTTTCACGAGGCGCGTCCAGAAGCCGACGACGGGCAGGCGATCGAGCAGGGCGCTGGTATCCCAATAGTCCTGATGAAAGACGATTTTTCCTTCGGGGTTCAGGCGAAAGTGGGTGAATCCTTGGGCGGTGATGGTCTCATCGGGGGCGGCACGGGAGATGAGGTGCATGGTCCAGCGGCAGTAGTAGTCGTTGCCGGCGCGTTGGGTTGCTCCAATATCGAAGTGACAGGAGAGGGCGGGTTCGGCCATGGCGATGAAGTAGTGTTCGATGGCATCGATCCCTTCGACGAGGTGGTAGGGGTCGGCGAAGAAGGCGTCGTTGGCATAGAGGGAGCGGACGCCGGAGGCAATNTGTTGAGCGTTGTATTGGGCATAGAAGGTGTTGAAACGTTGGAGGGCTTCGGCTTCGATTCGTGANCCTGGCTGGGGGGCCTCGATGTGGGTTGCGCTCTCGAGCGNAGCCTCGATACGACTCAGATCAATNCTGGGGTCNGGTTGTTGGGAACAACCGAACAGCGTTAGCCATGAAAGCATGAGAACTCCTGTTANCTTTTTTTGAGCCGATAGTGACCGACGTACCATTCGTTACCTCCGTTGAATCCAAAAAGCTCTTCGCAGGCCATGAAAAAGATGCGCCAGCGTCCGAATTGAAGCTGTGCATTATGTTTTCCTAGTCCGCGTTCTAAAATGGTGTGGGCCGCCTTACGATTTTGATCTATTTTTTCGAGCCAGGCTCGGAGCGTGCGGGCGTAATGCGTGCCGTTTACGCGCCATATTTTTTCGGTTACGAGGTGTTGATTGCACAGCGGAAGGAGTTGCTCGGCGGGCATCATGCCTTCCTTGAAGAAGTGTTCAGACATCCAGTTGATACCGCCTTTTCCGTCGAAGAGGTAGGCGAGTTCGCGGTGCACGAAGATGTGAATGAAGAGCGCGCCGTTGGGCAGCAGCCAGCTATCGATGTGTTGGAGCAGTTGATGCCAGTTGCGCATGTGTTCGAACATTTCGATGGAGACGACGCGGTCAAACTGTCCGTCGGGTTGGAAGGTGTTCATGTCGGCGGTGATGACGGTGAGGTTGGGCATATTTTGTGCGTCGATGTAGGCTTTTTGGGTGGCGGAGTTGGAGACGGCGGTGATGGTGGCGTTGGGATAGGTGCGTGCCATCCAGAGGGAGAGGGAGCCCCAGCCGCAGCCGAGTTCGAGAATTTGTTGGCCGTCGGTAAGCTGCGCGCGCTGGCAGGTGATTTCGAGCATTTTCTTTTCGGATTCTTCGAGGGTCGTGTCGGGCTGTTGCCAGAAGCCACTGCTGTATTTTAAATGGCTGCCCATGAAGGTTTGAAAGAGATCGGCGGGGACTTCGTAGTGTTGTTCATTGGCTGTGTCTGTTGCGCAAGCAATGGGTTCGTTGTGTAAGGCGTCGCGAAATTGGAGGAGAGTGGCGAGTCGGTCGTGAAAAGGAAGCGTGCCTTCTTGGCGGAGGCGGGCCCGCAGCAGGGTGCGGATGAGTTGGCGGATTATGAAGTCGGGTAATCGACCCAGTTCTGCCCAGCGTATGATGGTATGTATCATGGTTACCCCCTCCTTACTTATTCCTTTTTAGATCGGGCAACGTAAAGAAACCTTACGTTTTGGGGATGGGGAAGAGCCGTGGGAAGAAGATGGGGACTTCGCGCTGGTAGGCTGCATAGGCTTCTCCTCGTTTGCGAAGCGCTTCGCGTTCGACGTGGGGAATCCCGGTTAGTTTCATGAGAAATAGGTAGATGGCGATAGGGCCTAGTAGAGAGAGAAAAGCGGCAGGGGCATTGTAGGCGATGAGACAGTAAGCAACCCATTGGAGCCATTCGAAGAAGTAGTTGGGATGACGGGAGCGGCTCCATAGCCCTTGGCGACATACCTTGCCACGGTTGGTGGGATTGCGGCGGAAGCGGGTAAGTTGCCAGTCGGCGAGCCATTCGCCTCCCATGGAAGCGAGCCACAGAAGCGTGCCGAGACCGTCAAAAAGGGTCCAGTGTGGAGTGGGGTGGTTGATGGCGGGCAGGAGGGGAATGGCGAAAAGAACGACCAGCAGTGATTGAGAGGTGAAGAAAAAGAAAAAACCGAGCTGTGCTTTTTTGCCGAAGTAGGTGCGGAGGGTTTGGTAACGGGAGTCTTCTTCGCCGGAACAGAGGCGGTCTTTAATGATGTAGGCGACGAGACGGATGGACCAGATGAGTATGAGCGTGCCGACGAGGCAGGCGCGGGGTTGCCAGCCTTGGGTTTGAAAAACAGCGGCAGCTCCGAGTATGCCGACCCCTGCCGTCCAGCCGACATCGACCCAGCCAGCATCGCGGCGAATCCACTGCAGCGCCCAGAGAAGAACAAAAACAATGAATGCACCGATGAGCCCCTGCAGCAGAAGCGGTGCAAATTGGGTGAGCAGGTTCATGCTGCTTTTGATTTTTCTAATAGCGAGCGCGGGGGTTCGCGAATCTCCCATACGATGCGGAAGAGTTGAAGCACGCGTAGAATGAAGTAACTCATATCGATTTCCCACCAGCGGAATCCTTGACGAGTACAGACAGCATAGCGGTGATGGTTGTTGTGCCAGCCTTCGCCGTTGGTGAGGATGGCCAAGAGCCAGTTGTTGACGCTGTCGTCTTCAACGTTGTAGCGACGTTTCCCATAGCGGTGGGCGACAGAGTTAATGCAGAAGGTGACGTGGTAGACAGCGACGGTGCTGAGGAAGAAGCCATAGACAATCAGTTGCGCACCGGTAATGCCGCTTTCGGGGCTGAAGATCTGAAAGGCAAAACCGGTTAATAGGAGCAGCGCGGCAAAAAGTAGGGCGGGTAGAAAGGGGTTGCGGTTGAGCCACATGAGCTCAGGAAATTTAACGAGATCTTTGATTTTGTCGTAGCGGGTATCATCGAGCTGGCATTGCATGACCCAGCCGATGTGTGCCCACCAGAAGCCGCCTTGGCGTGGAGAGTGAGGATCTTGTTCGCTGTCAGCGTGTTCATGGTGCAAGCGGTGGTGGCTCGCCCACCATAGGGGATCTTTTTGTGCAGCCATGGTTCCAAGAAATCCCAGTAGAAATTGAAAGGGGCGGCTGGTTTTGAAACTTTTATGCGAAAAATAACGATGAAAACCGGCGGTGAGGGTGAAGACGTGCAGGGCGTAGATGGTTAAGAAAAGAACCCAAGAGGCGGTGTTGAATGGAACAAAAAAAACGCCAAGGCAACCGAGGTGCATGAGAATGAGCGGATAGCTGACGCCTATTTTTTTTTCGGTCTTCATTTCGATGATGTAATTTTTTCTCGAATCCGCTGCCGTTCTTCATCGGTGAGTGTTACTTCGGTAAAGTGTTCTTCCTCTTCCCGTTTGAGGTATTTTTGCACGCCAGTTTGTAAATCGACAATGAACTGGTTGGCTTTTCCGCAGACTTTACAGAGTCGTATGTGCGTGAACAGGGCGACACGCTTCCGCCAGGAGAGTTCGTAGTAGCGATTTTCGGCTAGTGCTTTCGAGACTTGCTTGCAGGTTAACATTCGTTGACTCCGTCCCCTTCCGTCCAATTGACTTCCAGGCAACTTTTTAATTGTTTGCGGGCCCTGTGTAGGATGACCCACAAATTGTTCGGAGTGAGTTTAAGCTGCTTACATATCTCTTCGGTGGAGAGTCCTTCCAGTTCGCGAAGGGCAAAGGCCTGTCCCATGTTGTCGTTTAGTTTGGAGAGGCAGTGGTAAAAGACTTTCATGAACTCTTTACGTTCAAAGGCATTCTGTGGGTCGAATTTCCAGTCGGGTGGGTTTTGGTCGTGGATGCCCAGAGCCTTGAAGCGGAAACTGTCGAGGATTTCGGTGTTTTCGGTGTCGTCGACAGCGACTTCTCGCGAGGCTTTTCGGATGTAGTCGACGACTTTGTGCCGAAGGATACCTCGTAACCAGTAGCGGACAGGTGTTTTTCCGTCGTAGCGTTCGAACGCTTTCATGGCGGCTAAAAACGTTTCTTGTAGAGCGTCTTCAGCGGCTGCTCGGTTGCGTAGGCGCACGTAGGCGAATTGGAGGAGATAATCTCCATGATCGTCTAGCCACGTTTCGGGTCCGTTTGAGATTTCCTCCTGCATGAGTTCTATAAGTATAGAGAAACAATTAGCGTGGAAAGCTTATTACCTATAAATAAAAAAAGTGGGCGCACTCCTCGGGGGGGAGGAGCGCGCCCGGGTGCACGCCGAGGGGGTCAGCGTGCAAATTGTTTTGGTTGTATTTTTANATACACTGATTAATCGGACGTCCCTTATAAACCTTTCAAAAAAAATTGTCCACCATCTCTTGGCAAGGTGGATAGTAGCGTTTTATAGTCATTTTATGAAAAAAGTAGGTGTCATTATTAATCCNAAGCGCGCGCAAGCNAAAGATACGATACAGCAGTTGGCGGATGCGGCCAGGCGGTATGACTGGCAATTATTTTGTGAGCAGTCCGATATAGCGACCGAGCTGGGCTGTGTAGCGCTGGATGTGGAAGCGTTTGCGGATGAAGTAGAGCTGGTGCTGGCCATGGGGGGAGATGGTACGGTTCTNTATGCAGCTCGGGCACTGTTGGGATCGTCGGTTCCGGTGTTGGGCATCAATTTAGGTCGATTAGGTTTTTTGACGGCCGTGGCGGAAGAGGAACTCGTGAAGGCGCTGGATCAGGTGGCAGGGGGCGGGTTTGAGTTGTTGGAGCGCGAGGCGGCGATGACGAAGCTGAAGAAGGTGGACGGCACAACGGTCGAGCGACCGGCGTTGAATGATGTGGTGATGAGCTGGGGCGGTAGTTCACGAATTGTCCAACTGGGTCTGAAAGTGGACGAAGAGCAGGTAGGCCAATTTTCGTGTGATGGGATTATTATATCGACTCCAACCGGAAGCACGGGGCACGCGCTTTCGAACGGCGGACCGATCTTGCACCCGGCGATTCATGGCTTTGGGATCAGTGTGATCTGTCCGCACACGCTCAGCTCGCGTCCGATGGTGGTTCCAAACCGGAGTCGAATTGAGGTGGAGGTTGTGCGGTGCCATAAGGCATTGCTGCTCTCGGTGGATGGGCAGGATTGCGCGACGGTTGANGAGGGCGACCGCTTGGAGCTGGTGCGCTATCCGNAGCCCTTGCAAATGGTGCAGTTGCCGGGTCACTCCTATTTCCAGACGTTGGCGCAGAAGCTGGGCTGGCAGGGTTCAGTGGTCTAGCCAAACGAAACGGGCGGGTTTGATGGGGTTGTAAGGTTGGTGGGTCGAAAACGGAGAACCGTGATGAAACTGTTAGTATCAATTATCATGAGTGGCTGGGTGAGCGTTGTGATGGGGGCGGGTCAACCGACCGACATTGCAAGCCACGTGGTGGAACCGAACATGGAGGCATTGGAGATGGGTGCAAAGGCTTATTTTGCGGCGGGTTGTTTTTGGGGGGTCGAAGCGATCTATCAGGAGGTGGAGGGGGTGCTGGAGACGACGGTTGGGTATATGAATGGACGAACGGAAAACCCGACGTATCGGCAGGTTTGTTATACGGACACGGGTCATGCGGAGGCGGTCGAGGTGGTGTATGATCCGGCTCAAGTTTCTTATCGGGAACTCTGCCGTTATTTCTGGCGTTTGCACGATCCGACGACGCTGAACCGCCAAGGGCCGGATGTTGGATCGCAGTATCGTTCGGGCGTTTANTATCTGACGGCGGAAGAGCAGTCGATCGCGGAGTCGGTGAAAGAGGAAGCGCAGCGCCATTGGAACGGAGCGATTGTGACTGAGGTGCTGCCTGCCGCTACCTTTTATGATGCGGAGGCGTATCATCAGGACTATTTTAAAAATCGCGGCATTCACCATTCCGGCTGCCATTTTTTGCGCGACTGGGATTGAAGCTGGTAAAAACAGCGTGCAATTCAGCGATCAGGTCGGTAGAAACGAACGCTTTTATGGAGAAGTCAGATGGATGTGAAAATTAAACGGGCATTGTTGAGTGTATCGGACAAAGCAGGGATTCTAGATTTTGCCCGCAATTTGAGCGAGATGGGCGTGGAACTGCTTTCGACCGGTGGAACGGCGCGGGCGATTCGCGAGGCTGGAATTCCGGTGAAAGATGTTTCGGAGTTTACTGGCTTTCCTGAGATGCTGGACGGNCGGGTGAAGACGCTCACCCCGCAGGTGCATGCGGGCATTCTNTACATGCGTGATAATGCTGAGCATGTTTCGACGATGGAGGAGTATGATCTGGGTGCCATTGATCTGGTGTGCGTGAACCTCTATCCGTTCGAAGAGACAATCGCTCGCGCTGGTGTCACCCTCTCCGAAGCGATCGAGCAGATTGATATTGGCGGTCCAACGATGATTCGCTCGGCAGCCAAGAATATGAAATTTGTGACNGTGATCACCGATCCGGCGGACTANGGCGTGGTGCTCGATGAGATGCGCGCAAACGAAGGCGCGACGACGGAGCCGACACGCTTTCGGCTGGGGCAAAAGGTTTATGCANGAGTAGCGGAATATAATGCGGCGATTGCNNCGTATTTGGCCGATCAGGTGAGTGAGCAGGGGTTGGCNCGCCCGATGGTCAAGGCGTATGCGGATGGAGCCGAATTGCGNTACGGCGAGAACAGCCATCAGAAGGCATGGCTGTATACGGATGCCNACGCGCCGGACGCGGCGATTGCCCAGACCGATGTGTTGCACGGGAAACCGATGAGCTATAACAACTATGTGGATGGCGACGGTGCATTGGAAGCGGTGAAAGATTTGGCCGGGCGGCCGGGCGTTTCGGTGATCAAACACACCAACCCCTGCGGCTATGCCACGGGGGAAACGTTGGCAGCGGCGTTTGAAGCNGCTTGGAACGGCGATCCGATTTCGGCGTTTGGTTCGGTGATTGCCTGCACCGAAGAGGTTGATCTGGCGACGGCGGAGGCACTGGGGGGACGTTTTGTGGAGGCGATCATTGCTCCTGCATATGCGAGTGATGCGCGGGCTCTGCTGGAGAAGAAGAAAAATCTGCGGATTCTGAAACTGAAAAAGCCTGTNACGAAAGCGGCACCGCAGCAGATGGTTAAGCAGATCAACGGTGGGCTGTTGGTACAGGAGATTGATACCGAGCTGATGCAGGATTGGAGCGTGCCGACCAAAGCGAATTTTGATGAATCAAAAGTGGCACTCGCGCATTTTGGGATTGCGGCGGCGAAACACACGAAATCAAATGCGATCGTGCTGGTGCAGGAGTATGTGCCGGGGCAATTCCGGGTGTTGGGTATGGGCGCGGGACAGCCGAACCGGGTGGATGCCTTGCGGAAGCTATCGGTTTCGAAGGCGGTTGAGAATTTGAAGACCGAACAGCCGGAGATTAGCGATGAGCAGATTCAGGCGATCATCGGTGAGTGCGTTTTTGTTTCGGAAGCCTTTTTCCCATTTGCCGACAGTATTGATGCCGCCCATGAGATGGGCGCAAAGTATATTGTGCAGCCGGGCGGTTCGATTCGGGATGACGAGGTGATTACTGCCTGCAATCAATACGGAATTGCGATGGCCTTCACCGGCATGCGCCACTTCAAACATTAAGCCTGCGTCTTGCGTAGCGTTCTGCCACCGATGACCATGGCGGCGGAGATAATGATGATGTTTTTGATGATATACTGCCCCTCGAGCGTGGGCGCGTAGGGAATCATACCTTCTTGGAAGGTGATGTGCGGCAGGATGAAGAGGGGCATAAAGGTGCCTGCCATCTGTAGAAAAAGCAGCACGAGCGCATATTTTATCGTGCGTTTAAACAGGAAGCAGATGCCAATAAGCATTTCCCAATAGCCGATGATATCGAGCCATGCGTTTGGGGAGAGGAAGGGCATCCAGTACACGGTATCGAGGACCAGCTCTTGTGCAGAGGAGATGCCGAGAGGCTTGAGGACTCCAAACCAGAAGAAGATAATGAACAGAGACCCTTTGATTAAGGGTGTACTGAGCTGATCCATTTTGCTGATTAAGAGGGTTGCCACTGATTTTTTCATAGGATTCACCCGTCGGTGTAGCGTTTGGTATAGTGAGAAAAATAGTTTGTCGCCACGTTGGTCATGACCGCCAAGTAGATGGCAAAGGATATACTGAAAAACGCCGCGATGATGGATGCGATGATCAGACCGGTTATTATTTTTTTCTCATATTTTCGTATCAAAATGACCTCCAAAGGTTGTTCCCGTAGTGTGAGTTCTCTTTACAAATTAAAAGCGATCTTTTGAGGATGTTTTCGTGCGTTCGTGGAATCGATTGGTGGAAGAGGAGAAGGGTTGTGTTGGCGCTTGATGCGGGGATGGATGTGAGTGGTTCTTTTAGGTTGCGTCGGGGGTGGGGTTGGGGTTGACTAGGNGGNGTTAGGTACGGGGTCGATTTCCTGCGATGGGCGCGGGGTCAGGGCCTTGATGAGGACGGTAAGCGTCTACTGGGAAGTTGATTCCCTCGCGATGAGCGCGAAAAGCGGCATGTGTATAGCGTGCGGGAAAGAGGCATATGAAGTTCACGGAATTGGGGCTTAGCTCCGGTATATTGACGTCTATTGAAAAACTGGGTTTTGAAACACCGACACCCATTCAGGCGGAGGCGATTCCATTNTTATTGCGGGAGCAACAAGACCTGATTGGTCTGGCTTCAACGGGTACTGGGAAAACGGCGGCGTTTGGGCTGCCATTGATTGAGCGGGTGGATGATACCTTGGAGGTGACGCAGGCCGTGGTGCTGGCACCGACGCGGGAGCTGGGTGTGCAGATTGCGGAGGATATGAAGCGGTTTGCGGTGCATCGTCCTAAGTTGCGGATTGCGGCGGTGTATGGCGGCGCCAATATTGTGCCGCAGATCAAGGCGTTGAAGGCGGGCGCGCAGATCGTGGTGGCAACACCGGGGCGGTTGGTNGATCTGATTGAGCGGAAGGCGGCGCGGCTGGAGCAGGTGCGGGCNCTGGTGCTGGATGAGGCGGATGAGATGCTGAATATGGGCTTTAAGGAGGAGATTGATTCGATTCTTTCGCGGGCACCAGATGAGCGGTTGACGTGGTTGTTCTCGGCNACGATGGCGAAGGGAGTGGAGCGGATTGCGCGAAACTATTTGAAGGAGCCGCATACGATTTCGGTGGGGGGACGTAATGAGGCGGCGGCTAACATTGAGCATNTTTGCTTTATGGTGAATGAGCGGGATCGGTTTGCGGCTTTGATGCGGGTGCTGGATGCGTTGCCGGAGATTTATGGCGTGGTGTTCTGTCGGACGCGGGCGGAGACGCAGACGGTGGCGGAGAAGCTGGTGGCGAATCGGTATAGCGCGGAGGCGTTGCACGGGGATTTATCGCAGGCGCAACGGGATGCGGTGATGCGTAAGTTCCGCCAGCGGACGGTGCGGATTCTGGTGGCGACGGATGTGGCGGCTCGAGGAATTGATGTGGATGATATTACGCATGTGATTCACTATAAGTTGTCGGATGAGGTGGCGGCTTATACGCACCGGTGTGGGCGGACGGCTCGGGCGGGTAAGTCGGGGGTGTCGATTGCGTTGATTAACAGTCGGGAGCGGCGGCGGATTATCGAGTTGGAGCGGCGGAATAATATTACGATTGCGTTGGAGAAGCTGCCGGATGGTCGGGCGGTGTGTGAGAGCCAGCTGATGGCATTGTTGGAGCGGGTGGTGAATACGTCGGTCAATGAAGATGCGATCGGGGAGTATCTGCCTCCGGCATTCGAGGCGTTGTGCCATCTGGACAAGAAGGAGATTATTAAGCGGTTTGTGTCGGTGGAGTTTAATCATTTTCTGGAGGCGTATGCGAATGCGCAGGATTTGAACGTGAAGGCGCGGCCGCCGCGTGAGCGGAAGGGGCCGCGGGAGGGGNGCGAGCGTGGGCGACCGCAGCGGTCGGAGAACAGTAAGCGGAATCAGCGCTTGGAGGCGTATGATACGAAGCGGTTTTCGATTAATATCGGGAAGGTGCATCAGATGAATCCGGGTGCGATTGTGCGATTGATTTGTGAGCATTGTGATGTGAAGTCAAATCAGATTGGGTCGATTAATCTGGGGCGTGAGGCGTCGGTGTTTGAGGTGTCGAAGGAGGTTGGTTCGGTGGTGCGTAAGGGCATGGAGAGTGTGAAGCTGGAGGGACGAAAGATTTCGGTGCGGTCGGCCAGTGGAGGCAAGCCGGGTGGAGGCGGTGGAAATGNGCGCGCGCGCGGCGGACGGCCGAGGCGTAGAAAGGATTGAGTATGAAGCGGTCGGTGTTGATCACGGGTGCGACGAGTGGGATTGGACAGGCGTTGGCGGTGCAGTTGGCGGCGGGGAATTGGCGGGTGCTGGCGAGCGGACGGGATGTGGATCGGTTGGCGGCACTGCGTGCGCAGACGGGGTGCGCGGTGGCGGCGGCGGATGTGACGGATGAGGGAGAGGCGGTGGCGCTTTTTGAGCGGGCGTGGCGCGAGCTGGAGGGGGTGGATGCGCTGGTGAATTGCGCGGGGATCAATCACATCAAGGCACCGGTGGAGGAGATTGAGGTGGATGATTGGGATCAACAGATGGCCCTTAATCTGCGGGCGCCGATGGTGCTGTGTCGGGAGGCCATGCGGCGGATGGGGGCCGGTGGCCATATCTTGAATGTGGTGAGTACGATTGCGCTGACGTCGCAGCCNTCCTATTCGATCTATGCGGCGAGTAAGTATGGGTTGCTGGGGTTTACGAATTCGTTGCGGAAAGAGGCGCAGGCGCGTGGGATTAAGGTGACGGCGGGATTTCCGGGGGGAACGGATACAAATTTTCGAGCGGAGGAGCGGCCGGAGTATATGCGGCCGGAGTCGGCGGCGTTGCTGCTGGTGCAGGCATTGGAGGCACCGGCGGATGTGGCGGTGCATGAGGTGGTGTATCGCCCGATGGTGGAGACCAATTTTTGATTGCCGTTGCCAACTACGATTGGCGGGGGCATATTGAGTATCGTTAATCAGTTTTTAAAGGAGTTTGATGATGGAAGCGTTGAAAAAACATGCGTCGTATGCGGGGGCTGAAGGGCCGGTGGTGTTGGTGATTATGGATGGCGTGGGCATTGGGAAAAATGTGGAGAGCGATTGCGTGGCACAAGCCAAGACGCCGCATCTGGATTGGTTGAAGGAGCATGCGGCGTATACGGAAATTAAGGCGCACGGAAAGGCGGTGGGCTTGCCGGAAGATACGGATATGGGGAATTCGGAAGTGGGACATAATGCGATTGGGTGTGGTCGGGTATTTGCGCAGGGAGCGTCGTTGATTGATGATGCTATTGCTTCGCGGGCGTTGTTTGAGGGAGCGGTGTGGAGCGAGCTGGTGGAGAATGCGGTAGCAAAGGGAAGTACGTTACATTTTATTGGGCTGCTCTCGGATGGGAAGGTGCATTCAAATATTAATCATCTGGAGGCGATGCTGCGCGAGGCAAAGGCGCGGGGTGTGAAGCGGGTGCGGTTGCATGCGTTGACGGATGGGCGGGATGTGCCTCCGATTTCGGCGCTGGAGTATGTGGAGCGGATTGAGGCGTTGCTGCGGGAGTTGAGTGTGGAGGAGTTTGATTATTGCATCGCGTCGGGGGGGGGGCGGATGAAGATTACGATGGATCGATATGATGCGGATTGGCCGATGATTGAGCGGGGCTGGCAGACCCATGTGCGGGGTGAGGGTCGGTTGTTTGCGTCTATGCAGGAGGCGGTTGAAACGTTTCGGGCGGAGCGTGAAGGGGTCTTGGATCAGGATTTGCCGGCATTTGTGATTGAGCGGGATGGCAAGCCGGCGGGGCCGGTGCAGGATGGGGACAGTGTGATTTTGTTTAACTATCGGGGCGACCGGGCGTTGGAGTTGACGAAGGCGTTTGAGGCGGAGGAGCTGCGTGAGTTTGATCGGGGACCGAAGCCGGATGTGGTGTATGCGGGGATGATGCAGTATGATGGGGATTTGGGGGTGCCGGAGAAGTTTTTGGTAACGCCGCCGGCGATTGATCGGACGATGAGTGAGTATTTATCGAACGCGGGAATTCGGCAGTTTGCGATTTCGGAGACGCAGAAGTATGGCCATGTGACGTATTTTTTTAATGGAAATAATTCGAGCAAGTTTGAGACGGAGACGTGGATGGAAATTCCGTCGGATAACTGTCCGTTCGAGGAGAAGCCGCGGATGCAGGCGGATCCTATTACGGATGAGGCGGTGAAGGCGATTGAGTCGGGTGCGTTTGAGTTTGTGCGGATTAACTATCCGAATGGGGATATGGTGGGGCACACGGGCGTGATGCCGGCGGTGGTTGAATCGGTGGAGGCAGTGGACGATGGCGTGGGTCGTTTGATGGAGGCACTGGAGAAGGTAAATGGGGTGTTGGTGTGTTCGGCGGATCATGGCAATTCAGATGATATGGTGCAGCTGGAGAAGAAGACGCATGCGTTGATGCGAGATGAGGCGGGCAATTTGCTGATGAAGACTTCGCATTCGCTGAATCCGGTGCCGGTATATGTGTATGATCCGGCGGGAACGGCGAACGTTCGATCGGCAGCGGTGGATGGTGCGGGTATTTCAAGTTTGGCGGCGACGAGTATTACGCTACTGGGTTTTGAACCGCCGGAGGGGTATACACCGAGTTTGGTGGAGGTGGGTGAGGCGTAAGCTTTGCTTGGCACATTCACTTGTCTGCGGTAGCCTTGGGTCGATGAAGAGAGCGTTCCTATTGTTGGGTTTGCCGTTGTGGTTGTTGGCGCAGGAGGCGTCGGTGCCGGTGGCGCCGGTTTTTGAAGAGGGGATGACCGTGGAGGGGTTGCGGTCGCCTTTTTATGATGCGTCGGGGGCTTTGGTGGCGGAGTTGATGGGGGGGCGTGCGCGTATGGGTTCGGGTGAAGTGGCGGATGTGGAGCAGCTGCGGGTGGATCTATTTGAGGCGGGAGAGCGGCGGGCGCAGGTGTATGCGCCGGTTTGCCGGACACGGATGGAGACGGTGGAGGGGGTTCAACAGCTGGTGGCGGAGTCGGAGGGCTGGGTGTTGGTGGTCACGGATTCTTTTCAGTTGACGGGGCGGGGCTTTCGATTGGATACGCGGGCGGGGCGGTTTGAGGTTTTTAGTGAGGTGAAGGTAGTGGGCGATCGTGAGGCGTGGTCGGGCGAGGGGCTGTCGTTTTGAAGAGGTTGCGTTGGTTGTTGGTTTTGTTGTGGGTGGGTTGCGGTGAGCCGGAACGGGTGGAGCCGGTGGAGATGGTGGAGACTGTTGTGGCGCCGGCGGATGATCTGGTGGAGCCGGTGGAGGGGTTGGAGAGTCCGGTTGTTTCGGCGTTGGATATGGAGCCGTTTGCTGCGTTGGCGGAGACATTGGCTACGTTGCGGGGGGCGGAGCGGGGTACGAATGAGGTGCTGCTGGTGGGGGAGCGGTTGCTGTTTGAGCAGGATGAGCAGGTGTTGCGTGTGTTTGATCAGGTGCAGTTGGTGACGGATGAGGGCTGGCTGCGGGGGGATGAGATGTGGGCGGAGCTGGATGCTGAGGGGGCGTTGCAGCGGGTGGTGGCTTCGGGTTCGGTGCGGGGCGCGCAGGGGGGGCGTTCATTGGAGGGCGATCGGTTGGTGTATGATTGGCAGGCGGGGGTGGCAGATTTGCGGGGACGGGCGGTGATTGAGGAGGGGGGGCGTCGGTTGGCGGGTGAACAGGTGTGGGTGGAGGGGGGCGTGTCGGGGCGGCTGGTGTGTCGGCCGAATGCTTGGTTGGAGATTGAACAAGTGGGAGATAGAGGGGGTCGGATGGATATTCGCGCGCGGGAGGTGGTGATTGACCGGGCGGCGAGGCGGGTTGATTTTCGGGAGCGGGTTCGGTTGCGGGATGAGCGGGGTGCGATGAATTGTGAGGTGTTGAGGTTGCAGTTGAAAGAGGGATGGGAATTGGATTGGCTGCAAGCGGAATCGGGTGTAGTCTTGCAGTACGGTGACGTGATGGCAAAAGCGAGTCAGTTAGAATATGTTGAGGAGCTGGGACGAGCGGTGTTGCAGGGCGATCCGAGGTTGTTGCAGGGGCGTAGTGTGGTGCGGGCGGATCGGATTCAGTTTTGGCCGGTGGAGCAGCGGGTGGTGGGCGAGCCGAATGCGCGGGCGGTGATTTTTCCGGATGTCGAGGCGTGGAAGCAGATGCGAGCGGAGTTGAGTGCGGATGAGTGAGAAAGCGGAAGCGTTGGTGCGGACGGAGCGGTTGGTGAAGGCGTATGGAAGCCATGCGGTGGTGCGGGGTGTGGATATCCGGGTCCATGAGGGGGAGATCGTGGGGTTGCTGGGGCCAAACGGTGCGGGAAAGACGACTAGTTTTTATATGATTGTGGGGTTGGTGCGTCCGTCGGAGGGGCGGGTGTTTTTTAAGGGGCGGGATGTGACTCGGATGCCGATGTTTCAGCGGGCGCGGATGGGGATGGGATATTTGGCGCAGGAGGCTTCGATTTTCCGGAAACTGACGGTGGAGGAGAATGTGATGGCGATTCTGGAGACGTTGCCGATTTCGCGGAAGGAGCGGAAGCGGCGGTTGCAGGCGTTGTTGGAGGAGCTGAAAATTGCTCCGTTGGCGAAGCAGAAGGCGTATACGTTGAGTGGGGGGGAGCGGCGGCGGCTGGAGATTACGCGGGCGTTGGTGACGGAGCCGTCGATCATTTTATTGGATGAACCGTTTAGCGGAGTGGATCCGTTGGCGGTGAATGATGTGCAGGATATTATTAAAGATCTTCAGCGCCAGGGGCTGGGGGTGTTGATTACGGATCACAATGTGCGTGAGACACTGGAGGTGGTGGATCGGGCGTATTTATTGTGTGAAGGAGAGGTGGTTTGTGAGGGGGATCAGAATTTTCTGGTGAACGATCCGAAGAGCCGAGAGGTGTATTTGGGTCCGCGGTTTAATATGTGAAGTCTAACCAAAGGAGCAGACAATGCAGATACAACATACAAGTCGACACGAGATACACGTGACGGAAGCGGTGAAGCAACATATTGAGGATAAGCTGGAGCGATGTTTGGGGGTGTTCCCGCGAGTGGAAAATGTGCATGTTATTTTGGATCAGGAGGCGCGTTTGCATGTGGCGGAAGTGGTGGTGCAGGCGGCGGGCCATATTCGGTTGAGCGCGACGGAGAAGTCGGAAAATATGTATGATGCGATTGATCGGGCGGTTGAGCATGCGGAGCGTCAGCTACGGCGTGAGCGGGATAAGCTGACGAATCATCGTCGCTAGGGAGGATAAGGATGCGTGAAATTACCGTTCAAGCGTTGCTAGATCATGGAAAAGATACCTTGAAGCTAAAGGTGTTGGCGGGTGAGTCGTTTCTGGGCCGGAAGGTGCAGGAGACGGCGATGAACCGCCCGGGACTGGCGTTGACCGGTTTTTTCACGTATTTCGCCCATCAGCGGTTGCAGATTTTTGGGTTGGCGGAGTTGACCTATTTGAAGAATCTTTCGGTGGAGGAGCGGCGTTCGCGGCTTGAGGCGCTTTTTAAGCGTCAGATTCCGGGGGTGGTGCTGACGCGAAACCGGCGGGCGACGCGGGAGATGTTGGAGTTGGCGGCGGCGTATCGGGTGCCCGTTTTGCGTACCTCGATGGTGACCATGGATTTTGTGAATGCGTGTACGGTGATGATGGATGAGCTGACGACGCCGACGAAGCGGGTGCAGGGTACGACGCTCGAATTGATGGGGATTGGGGTGTTGATGCGGGGCGATCCGGGGATTGGTAAGAGTGAGACGGCGTTGGCATTGATTGAACGGGGTTATAGTTTGGTTTCGGATGATGTGACGGAGTGCCGTCGGACGTCGCGAGGTCGGGTGTTATGCTGGGCGAATAATGTGACGCGTTATCACATGGAGATTCGGGGGTTGGGGATTATTCATGTGCCGAGTCTGTTTGGGGTTTCGGCGATTCGGCGGCAGACGGAGCTGGATTTGGTGATTGATTTAACGGTGCCGACGGGCGAGGAGGATCGGACGGGGGTGGCGCAGGAAACCGTTGACATCCTGGGGGTGAATGTGCCTCTAATAACATTGCCTGTGCGTTCAGGACGTGACATGGCGAATATTGTGGAAGTGGCGGCATTGAACCAGAAGTTGAAGGAGTTGGGACACGATGCGGCGAAGGAATTGGATGATAAGATTATTGATCGGTTGAGTGGAGTGGGTCGTGGGCGCAGGTGAGTTGAGTCGTGAGTTGAAGGTGGAGAACGAGTATGGAATCCATGCTCGTCCGGCGGCGTTAATTGTGAAGGAAGCGGGTCGTTTTTCAGCGGAGATCTATTTGGAGAAGGATGGAAACAGGGTTTCGTGTAAGAGCATTATGGGGTTGATGACGGTTGAGGGGTTCCCGGGTAGTCGGGTGCGGGTGAGTGCTTCAGGTGCGGATGCGGAGGCGGCATTGGATGCGTTAGAGGCGCTGTTTGTTGCGAATTTTCATGAGTCGTGATGGTGAGTAAAGAAAGTGGAAGATCGGAGACGATGCTGAAGGGCATTGGGGTTTCACCGGGTATCGTGGTGGGACCGGCGCGAGTGTTGCTTCCAGATGCGACGCGGGTGAGTTCGCGCTCAATCGGGGGGGAAGATGTGGCGCATGAGCGGGAGCGCTTTCGCGTGGCGTTGCGGGAGACGCGGGCGCAGTTGCTTCATATTCGTAAGCAGGTGTCGGAGGTGCTGGATGAGGAGCATGCCCGAATTTTTGATGCGCATATGCTGGTGGTGGAGGATGAGCTGCTGGTGGGCGAGGTGGAGCAAGCCATCGAGCAGGAGCGGCTGAATGTGGAGCCGTTATTGCAGCGGATCGCGATGCAGTATGCGGATAAACTGGCGGGACTAGAGGATCAATATCTGGCGGAGCGTGCGGTGGATATTCGGGATGTGACGCGGCGGCTACTGGCGAATCTGGCGGAGGAGACGGTCGAAAGCTTGCGGGATATTGAGGCGCCTTGTGTGTTGGTTTCAAATGATTTGCTTCCTTCGGATACTGCGGGGCTGGATCGGGAGAAGGTGAAGGCGTTCATAACGGATTTGGGAAGTGCGAGTTCGCATACGGCGATTATGGCCCGAGCACTGAATGTGCCGGCGGTGGTGGGGTTGCGAAGCGCGACGGCTGCGGTGCATCCGGACGATAGAGTGCTCGTTGATGGGGCGAGAGGTGTGGTGTTTGTCTGTCCGAGTGAGGAGCGGCTGGCGGAGTATGCGGAGCGTTCGCGTAATCAGGCGGAGATTCGGCAGGAGTTGGATTTGTTGCGCGATAAGCCGCCGGAGACGTTAGATGGGTATCATGTTCCATTAACGGCAAACATTGAGTTGCTGGAGGAGTTGGAGGGGGTGGATGCGGGTGGTGCGAAGGGCATCGGGCTGTATCGAACAGAATTTCTGTTTTTAGGGGCGAAGACGCTGCCGGGTGAGGAGGCGCAGGTGGAGGCGTATGTGCAGGCGGCTCAAAGCCAGTTTCCGGCGCCGGTGGTGATTCGTACCTTGGATTTGGGCGCAGATAAGATGCCGGATGCTTTGAAGGGGCGGCGGGAGATGAACCCGTTCTTAGGGCATCGTGCGATTCGGTTGTGTTTGGGGCGGCCGGCCCTTTTTCGGACGCAGTTGCGTGCCATTTTGCGGGCGAGTGTGCATGAGAATGTGCGGTTGATGTATCCGATGGTGACGGGGGTGGCAGAGGTGAAGGCGGCGAATGCCCTGCTGCAGGAGTGCATGGATGAGTTGACCGAAGAGGGCGTTGCATTTAATCGTGAGATTGAGGTGGGAACGATGATCGAGGTGCCTTCGGCGGCGTTGGTGGCGGATAAGATTGCGCCGCACGTGAGTTTTTTCAGTTTGGGAACGAATGATCTTATCCAGTATACGATGGCGGTGGATCGGGGAAATGAGGATGTGGCGCATTTGTATCAGCCGACCAATTTAGCGGTGATTCGTCTGATTGATCATGTGGTAAAAATTTGCCGGCGGTTTGGATTGTGGAGCAGTGTGTGCGGGCAGATGGCTTCGAGTCCACATCTGGTGCCGCTGTTGGTGGGGCTGGGGGTGGATGAGTTGAGCGTGAGTCCGTTGCAGGCTCCGGTCATTAAGGATGTGATTCGGAAGTTATATTATGCGGATGCCGTTGCGTTGGCGCAGCGGGCGTTGATTAGCGATACACCGGAGGAGGTGGAGGCTCATTGCGTGAATATGATTGTGGATGTGGCACCGGAGGTGCTGGCCCTTACGGAATGATGTTCTTCCAGCGTTGCCAGCGCTGATATTGTTCGAGTTTCTGAATGCCGGTTTCGATTTTATGAGTGGTCCAGTGGTAACTGTTGTGAAGGTCATGGGTGAGTTGGTGGCGGGTCTCGCGGAGGGTGAGGGAGCCGACACAGATCATCCAGATCATGAGTGTGATCAGGTTGAAGCTGTAGATGATGGTGTAGGAGAAGAGGCGACCCTGTTCGGTGATGTCGGGTTGATGCCGGTTGGCGAGCATGTGGAGGGTGAAGTGGAGGTGAAAGGCCCAGGTGATGCCGACAAGAAAGAGGAAGAGGTTGTGATAGGGGTGGAGGTCAGTGAAGAGATTTCCAATCGCGTAAAGGGCGATGATGAGAATGGTGTAGAAGGGGAAAAAGTAGGGGGCGAGGGTGATGAGAAAGTTGGTTTTGGAGAGTTCGACGTGGCCGCCTTTCTTGGTGACGTTGATTTTGCCGACGCGGGCGCCCATACAAAGTCCCCAGAGTGCGTGGGTGAGTTCGTGTCCGAGCACGTAGGTGCGAATGGGGTTGGGGAGAATCAACAGTAGGAGTAGGCCGCTGACCAAGCCATACGTCAGGGGTGAAAAGAGGGGATGGGATAGGTCGGCTTGCTGCATGGTGAGCGCATATAGGGTCTTGGTAAGAGCGACAGTGGCGGGTAGCAACAACAGAGCGATGATGAATTTAAGAAACTTCATATACGGAACTGTAGCAGATGTTCGGTCGATGAACATGCTGGAGTGTTGTTGTGTTTGAGGGGTTGACATTTTGTGCTGATTAGACCAATTTATACGCATCTAGAGGGCAATGCTCCTTAACTTTATTCGCGTATGAATTTCTTTTTTTCCTCATGGAGTTTCTCGTGAACCGTTCTTTTTTGTTGGCGGTTACGGGGGGTATTGGCTGCGGAAAAAGTTGGGTGATGGAGCGGTTGGGCCAATGGTCGTTTGTGACGATGAGCTGTGATGAAGTAGCTCATACATTGTTGGAAGAGAATGGCGCGTTGGGTGAGCAACTGGTGAAGCAGTTTGGTGATGAGATTTTAATGGAGTCGGGACAGATTAATCGAGCGGTTTTGGCAGAGCGAGTATTTGTCGATGAGAGTGCACGATCCATGTTGAATGCGTTGGTGCATCCGTTGGTGGGTGAAAAGGTGGCGGCCTGGATGGAGGAGCGGCGTTCATCGATGGAGTGGGGCGCGGTGGAAATTCCGTTGTTGTTTGAGTGTGGGTGGCATACGTGGGATTGGGATGCGGTGTTGGCGGTACGGGCCGACGAGGCGGTGGTGCGCGAGCGGCTAGCTGCACGGGGGTGGTCGTCGGCGGAGATGGAGCAGCGGATGGCGGCCCAGTGGCCGGTTGAGCGGAAGTGTGAGCAAGCTGATTTTATTTTAGAAACGAGTGAACCTACGATTGAGGTTGAACGAAAGTTACGGGCGCAGGTAATGCGCTGGCAGCAGGAAGGTACGTAATGAGCGAAGAAGAGAAAAAAGAGATGAGTCCGTCAGAGAGTAAACCGGAGGCTGCGCAGGAGCGGGGTGAGAAGGGGTCGAAAGATTCGGGTGATAAAGGGGGAGGCGATTCGTCGAAACGAGAGGGTTCTTCGCGGGATAGGCANGGGGATCGTTCAGAAGGGGGTCGTCACAATGGTCGTGGGGGCAAGCGCGGGGGCCGGAACGGTAAGCCGCGGCGTGAGCGGCATGAGTTGCCGCCNAATGTGGATAATTTACCTTCGTTGGCGGTGCATGAGATGCAGGTGGCGGAAATTAATGATATCAAGGTGATGGCGGAGGAGTATGAACTGCAGGAGTTTGCCGGATATGGAAAGCATCAGCTGATTTTTGAGTTGTTAAAAACGCATGGNCGTCGGGGTGGGCCGTTGCAGGGTCGCGGGGTGTTGGAAGTATTGCCCGATGGGTTTGGTTTCTTGCGTTCACCGGTTAATTCTTATCAGCCGTCGCCGGATGATATTTATGTTTCGCCTTCGCAGATTCGCCGNTTTGGATTGCGGACGGGTGATGTGGTGGAAGGAACGTTACGCGCACCGAAGGAGAAGGAGCGGTTTTTTGCGCTGCATTTTCTCGATAAGATTAACAATGAGGCACCGGAACGGAAACGTAAGACGGTTCCGTTTGAGAATTTGACGCCGCTGTTCCCGGAGGAGCGGCTGGTGATGGAGACGGCGGACCCGAAAGAAATTTCAATGCGGGTGATGGATTTGGTTACACCCATTGGTAAAGGGCAGCGGGGTTTGATTGTGGCACCACCGCGAACGGGTAAAACGGTGTTGATGCAAAAGATGGCGAACAGTATTTCGGAGAATAATCCGGAGGCAAAGCTGATTATTCTGTTGATCGATGANCGACCGGAAGAGGTGACGGATATGCGGCGCAACACAAAGGCCGAGGTGTTGGCCTCGACGTTTGATGAGCCACCGGAGCGTCATACGCAGGTCGCCGAGATTGTGATTGAGATGTCGAAGCGGTTAGTGGAGCAGGGGCAGGATGTGATTATTCTGTTGGATTCGATTACGCGTTTGGCACGGGCCTACAATACGACGTCCCCGCACAGTGGTAAGATCCTCTCGGGGGGTGTGGATTCGAACGCACTCCACAAACCGAAGCGGTTTTTCGGGGCGGCGCGAAATATCGAGGGCGGCGGAAGTTTGAGTATCATCGCGACGGCGCTAGTGGATACCGGTAGCCGAATGGATGAAGTGATCTTTGAAGAGTTTAAGGGTACGGGTAATATGGAGCTGGGTCTTGATCGCGAGTTGGTTAACAAGCGGGTCTATCCGGCAATCAATATTGAGCGATCGGGTACGCGAAAAGAGGAAGTGTTGTTACATCCAGATGAGTTGCAGCGTATTTGGACCTTGCGGAAGGCGCTGAAGGACGTGCCACAGGTAGAGGCGATGGAACTGCTGATTAATCGGTTGAAGAAGACGCCGAATAATCTTGGGTTTTTGATGACGCTACAGGGCGGTTAGAGCGATTCGACGACAAAGGCGATTCCGCGTATCGCAATGACGCGAACGGGTGTGCCGACGGGAATCGGTTCGCCTTGTGTGATGACATCTCTCTTTTCTCCGTCGAAAAGAGCGGTGCCACTAGGGCGCAGTTCGCATAGCGTAGAGCCTTCCCTTCCGAGCCAGTCGCTTTGATCGGGAGTGGATTCGATGGTCTCGTGGAGCGTGAGCGAGGCGAAGGCTCTGGTTTTGGGTAGAAATTTACCGGCGAACAGGGTGAGCAGAAGCGAACCGGCAAAGGCGATGCCGACGTTGGTGAGCGGGCCGGTGAAGGTTTCGGGTTCAAAGGAGATGGGGCGCCAGGATCCGGGCAATCGTTCGCTCATGGCGTTGACGAGGGAGGCCAGCATGATGAGGAGTCCTCCGAGTCCTATGACGCCAAATCCGGGAGTAACAAATATTTCGATCCCAATAAGCAGTACTCCGAGCAGGAAGAAGAGTACATCTTCCATGCCGGAGAGACCCGCGATATGATGACCGAAGAAAAAGAGTAGCAGACACGTGCCACCGAGCAACCCGAAGACCCCGAAGCCGGGAGTTTTGAATTCGAGCCAGAGTCCACCCATGCCGATGATCATGAGAATGGGGGCTATCTTGGCAATAGAGCGGGCAATGGTTTCGGCTCCGGTCACTTCAATAACGCGTTGTTCGGCGTTGGGTAAACCGATGGTGACGAGAAGCTCATCTAGGTTTTTGACGGTGCCGCTGGAGAGCAGGCTGCGCTTGGGGCGACCGACGAGTTGTTCGGCTTCGGTGTTGGTGAGCGTGAGAAGGCGACCGGCTTCGCTGATGACTTTTTTACCGACTTTATATTCGATGTCGGCTCGAACCATCGCTTCGCCGAGTTGGGGATCGTGTCCGCCTTGTTCGGCGGCGGCGCGAACCATGGCGGAGACGGCGGAGGTCATCTTTTCCTGAACTTCCTCGGGCATTTCTTGGGCGCCTCCCATGGGCGACATCATCATGGGGGTGGCGGCTCCGATCACGCTGCCGGGTGCCATGTAGATATCACCGGCAGCGAGGGCGATGAAGGCACCGGCGGAGTAGGCACCGTTGTCGACATAGGTGTAGGTGGGAATGTCGTTTTTTCCGATTAGAGAGATGATTTCTCCGGCGGCATTGACGGCTCCTCCGGGCGTGTTCATATGGAAGATGATGGCGTCGGCGTTGTTTCGTACGGCGTCATCATATCCGCGTCGAACGACGTATAAAAGTGCGGGTTCAATCATGCCTTTGATGGGAATGATGGTAACGGTTCCGTTGGTGGAGGGCAGTTGCGCGTGGGACGGTGCGGTGGCGAGGAAGCAGAGACTGAGCGTGATGAGTAGACTTTTCATAGGTTCAATGTACGCTTTCATATTATAGTTCGCTACTGAAAAAAAGGTGTGCATGTTTTATCTTTTTTCGGCTTAAGTGTGGCTTGGCTTACAGTGGATGGAGATAAAGCAGATGAATTGGAGTGGTAAAAGAGTGTTGGTGACGGGGGGGGCGTTGCGAATTGGTAGAGCATTTTCGGAGGCGTTTTTGGCGCGGGGAGCGGAGGTGGTGGTTCATTATCATCGTTCGCAGGCGGCGGCAGAGGCATTGTCGGACGTTACCGTGTGTGCCGATTTGGAAGATGAGCGTGCGGTCTGTCAGATGATGGATGAGGTGGGACCGATTGATGTGTTGGTGAATAATGCTTCTTTGTTTACGCGAGATCGTCTTGGTGAGGCGACGCCGGCGCGTGCGTTGCGGGAGCTGCAGGTAAATTTGTTGGCGCCGTTGGAGTTGATACGCCGGTTTGCAGCGCAGTCAAGGGGGGGGGCGGTGCTCAATTTGTTGGATCGTCGTATTGAGGCGCATGATACGAGTTGTGTGCCGTATACTCTATCGAAGGCGGGATTGGCAGAGCTAACGCGGTTGGCGGCGTTGGAATTGGCACCTGAGATTCGGGTGAACGGTGTGGCTCCGGGGCCGGTGTTGCCGTCGCCATCTTGCAGCGAAGCGACGTTTCATGAGCGGAAAGGTGTGATTCCGTTGGAGCGGGTTCCCAAGGTGGAGGAGGTGGTGGAGGCGGGACTGTTTCTATTGGAAAGTGAATCGGTGACGGGTCAAATTGTGTTTGTGGATGGGGGACAGCATCTGTTGGGAAATGGAGTGTGATGATGGATCGTATTTATATAGTGGATTTGGAAGTGATGAGCTTGATCGGGGTGTACGCTGAGGAGCGGGACGCAAAACAACTGTTGGTTGTGAATGTCGCATTGGGATGTGATCTACGCACGGCGGGTGCTTCGGATCGGTTGGAGGATACGGTCGATTATCATCAGTTGGAGCAGCGCATATTGCGGTTGGCGGAGCAGAGCGAGGCGGAGCTGATTGAGACGTTGGCCGAGCAGATTGCGGCCTTGGCGTTGGAGGATNCGCGGGTGNTGGAGACGGTGGTTCGGATAGATAAACCGGGGGCACTGGATGCGGCGAAGGGTGCGGCGGTGGAGATTGTTCGCGCGCGGTGATGGGCTTTTGGTGAGCTAGTTTATCGCGCCGTCGAAGCGTCCCATGGCGCGGAATTTTTCGTAGCGCTCGGATTGTATTTCTTCGGGGGTTTTCTGGGTGAGTTCNTCGAGTTGTTCGACAAGAGCAGCTTTCAGCAACGATGCGGCAGCTTCGAGATCGGTATGGGCGCCACCGGGGGGTTCGGGGATGATGTGATCTGCGAGCCCTAGTTCAAGTAGGTCTTTGCCGGTGATTTTGAGGGCTTCGGCAGCTTGATCGGAGTAGGCGCGGTCTTTCCAAAGAATGGCGGCGCAGCCTTCGGGTGAGATAACGGAGTAGTAGGCGTGTTCGAGAATGAGAATACGGTTGCCGATGCCGATGCCGAGAGCCCCGCCGCTACCGCCTTCACCGACAATCACACAGATGATGGGGACGTTGAGGGTGAACGATTCGCGGAGGTTAACGGCGATGGCTTCGGCGATGTGGCGTTCTTCGGAGGCGAGTCCGGCATAGGCACCTTTGGTATCGATCAGGCTGATGATGGGAAGGTTGAATTTATGGGCCAGTTTCATCATGCGAAGGGCTTTGCGGTAGCCTTCGGGATGGGCGCAGCCGAAGTTGCACTCGACGTTGGACTTGGTNTCGCGCCCTTTCTGAGAGCCGAGGATCATGACGCGTTGGTTGCCGAGGGTGGCAAAGCCGCCGATGATGGCGCGGTCGTCGCGATGAATGCGGTCGCCGTGAATTTCGATGAAATCGGTTGTCATTGCNTCAATGTAGTCGCGGGTGTAGGGCCGGTTGGGGTGGCGGGCGACTTGAACTTTTTGCCAGGCGGTTAGGTTGTGGTAGATCTCTTTGCGCATGGAGGCGATTTTCTGTTCCATGTTTTCGATTTCGCCGGTGACGTCTATTTGCTGTTCGCTACTAAATTGTTTTAGTTCAGCGAGTTTTGTTTCTAGCTCAGCGATGGGCGCTTCGAAAGGTAGTTTTGCGAGTTCACTCATGAAAGCTCCTTAATTATTCGACGATGGTAACACGGGATTTTCGGGGAACGATATCAAAAAGNTCTTCAACATCTTCGTTAAACATTCGNACGCAACCGGCGCTTGATTGTGAGCCGATGCTGTTGCGCTCCCATGTTCCGTGAATGCCAAATCCTTTTAGATTTGGATTTTCAGTGGATTTGAGTGCCATCCAGCGTGTGCCAAGGACATTTTCCGGATCGCCGTATTCAATGAGACGGTTGTCTGTAGGACGTGTCCATGGGGGATCGATTATTTTATCGTAGATAAAGAATTCAACGGCGGGGGTTTTTCCGAACTCTCCCGTTCCGACAGGGTAGCGTTTGAAGAGTTGGTTGTTGAGAAGCAGGTCGAGGGTGTTCTTTGTTTTGGATACTTGCACGGTGAACGTTCCTTGAAAAACAAGTAGGCGGGCGCCGACGCGGATGGTGTCGGTTTGCATGTTGTTCATGGATTTAATGAGGGCGATGGTGGTGTTGTAGGTGCGGGCAATTTTCTGGAGGTAGTCACCGCTTTGNACCGTGTAAAAGGTTTTTCCTTCCATGGGAAGGGCTGAATTAAGTCGTTGAATGTTGATCTGTCCGAGTAGGTTAATGACGGCGGGAGTGNGTTGAGTGAGCAGCGGTTGAAGGCGTTCGTATGCCTGCTCAATTTGTNCGTTTTTCANGGCTTGTTCGGCAAGCGATAGCTGATTGGCAGAGGCGGGTTCGAGGTCAGGTTGGGGGAGAAGCTTGGGCTCGANATCGAGNGGCTCGGTTTGCGGCTGATTTGTCGTTGGTTGTTGAGAGGTGGGCTGTTCCGTGATGGTAGGTTCTTTTTCCGGCTGTTTGCGTTGGTAGAGGTAGAGACCNAGTACGATCAACTGAATGAGCACGATGATGCCGAATACAGTGCGCCAGCGGCGAGTTCGATTTCCGGGCCTAGGGCCTGCGTATATTGGTCTTTCCATTGCTATCTCNTATTATTGCGATGAAGGNTAACGATGCCGAAAATTATGGGGGCTGGCAACGCTTTTAAAATGATGAATCCGACGGCTTGGCTTTCAATCACTCNTTGTGNTNGTTCTTTTTCACTTGCCGATCCTNTTTTTTNGATATATTATTAACTTATGAAAAAGATACGCTCCTTAATGATATGCATGAGTGTGGTGGGATTACATACAGGCATTTTTGCGGCGTCGGCAGAGCCCGTTGCTGAACCCTCCGATCAGGGAAAGGTTGCGATCTATGGGTTGAGTGGAGCTACCTATCTATCTCCTGCTACTTCTGCTCAATCTGCGTATTTATTCGCGAAGCGGTGGCGCACTCCCCCGAAAGAGGTGATATATATACCACCACTCTTTTATTATGTGGGACTACCCATTTTTATGACTCTCTTTAGTCATTTGCTGATTTACTACATTAGGTCATTTGAGAGTGATCAAAGAATCAAAAGTTTTGAGAAACCGTGGGTAGATTTTGATTAATTGAGGAGCGTTTTGCCCAGAATAAGTCTGGCAAACGTGAATAGGATTACTATTTCGGGGTCGCGGTTGATGGCAGTCTCAGATCATTTTGTGATGTAGTGTTGATTTACTGTTTACACCATTCGTTCAATTGGCTAATTGTTACTCGATATGTGGGTTAGAACACTGATGTGTGTTTCTGCGTTGCTGTGTATTATTTGCAGTAGCGCAAGAGGAGAAATTGCCGTTGATAAACCGGAACTGGATGTGGTCGGGGAGCAGGGGTTCGTGGCGTATGATCTGGAGGGAGCGATTTATCTGGATGATACATCGGCTCAGCAGGTAGAGCAGCCGGTCGTTACAAAGCGGTATGTGCGGTCGCGGGCTGGATTCAACCTGCCTAAAAGTTTTTATTATGTGGGGGCTCCGATTTTCTTGCTTCTTTTTCTGCGCGTAATGGCGCTGTTTCTGCGGTTGTTTGAGGAGGAGCGCAAAGAGGAGCTCAAAGAGGCTCGGTTGAAAGCGTTGGATCCTGAATAATCCGGCTTGCGCGCTGGGTGGGTTCGTGAATAATAGCTTGCATGATACGCCAACTCACGATTCGTAATTTAGCTGTTGTGGATGACTTGCAGGTGGGCTTTGGCGACGGGCTGAATGTGATTACGGGAGAGACGGGGGCGGGAAAATCGCTGTTGATCGGGGCGTTGCGGTTGTTGCTTGGGGAGCGGGCGGATCGTTCGATGATTCGCACGGGGGAGTCTCAATGTATGGTTTCGGCGGAGTTTGGCTTGTCGGACGCTGAGGCGGTGAATGCGGTATTGGTGGAGCTGGGTCATGAGCCGTGTGAGGGGGGCTTGCTGATTATTCGGCGGATGATTACGGAGCAGTCGAGCCGGAATCTGGTGAATGATGAGCCGGTAACGTTGCAGGTGTTGAAGCGGTTGGGTGAGGTGTTGGTGGATATGCATGGTCCCTATGATCATCAGTCGTTATTGGATCCGGTCAAGCAGCTTGAGATTCTGGATGCTTTTGGTGGAACGGAATGTGAGCGCGATTCGTACAGAGAGGTGTTTGCAACGTATCGTTCAACGGTGGATCAGATGGAGCGTTTGCAGGGAGGGTCGGAGGAGGAGCATCAGCGACAGATTGAGTTTTTGGCGTATCGAGTGGAGGAGATTGAGCGGGCCAATTTGAGTGTTGAGGAGGAGCAGGAGGTAGAGCGGGATCATGGCCAAGCGGCGAATGCGCAGGAGATGTTGCTACGGGCGAGTGAGGCGGCGCGGGCGTTGAGCGAGGGGGAGGGTTCGGCATTTGAAGGGTTGTCGGCTGCTCGGCAGGCGTTGCATCAGTTGGCACCGATGGTGGAGGAGGCGGAGACGTGGAGTGCGGAGCTGGAGCAGGCGATTACATCGGTGCAGGAGATTGTGCGGTCGCTGGAAGGGATGAGCGATGGTTTGGATGCCAGCCCGGAACGGATGCAGTGGTTGGATGAGCGGTTGACGACGTATCGGACATTGAAGCGGAAATATGGCGCGACGGTGGAGGAGGTGCTGGAGCAGGCGGATACGTGGAGGGAACAGCTGAGAGATTTACGGGAACGGGACCAGCGGCTGGTGGAGTTGGAGCAGGAGCGGTTGGAGCAGTTACAGCGGGTGCAGGAGGCGGGTGCAGTGTTACGGGCACGGCGTGAAGAGGTGGCGGATCATTTGTCTGAGTGCATCACGAAATCGTTGGCGGAGTTGGGTTTTGAGCATGGGTTTTTTGATGTGACGTTGGCGGAGCGTGAGCCGGTTGCGAGTGGTATGGATGGGGTGGAGTTTGGGTTTGCGCCGAATGCGGGCGAGGAGATGCGGCCGTTGCGGATGATTGCTTCGAGCGGGGAGATTTCTCGGGTGATGCTGGCGGTGAAGGCGGTGCTGGCGGAGCAGGATCGGATTCCGGTGCTGGTGTTTGATGAGATTGATGCGAATATTGGCGGTGAGATTGGGGGCGCGGTGGGGCGGAAGCTGGCGGAGGTGGGGCATAGTCATCAGCTGTTGTGTATTACGCATTTACCGCAGGTGGCAGCGTGTGGGCGGACGCATCTGGCGGTTTCGAAGCGAGTGGAGGCGGGGCGTACTTTTACGGAGGTTAGTTTGTTGGATGAGGAGACGCGTCCGCAGGAGTTGGCGCGGATGCTGGGCGGCGGGGAGACGGGAGATGTTTCGCTGGAGCATGCTCGGGTGATGTTGGGTCAGCAGACGCTGGGTTTCTGATTAGATGAGTTTGATGAGCGCTTTGAGGCGTTGGGTGGGGGTGCCGTCTTCGAGGCGGGGGTGTTGGCCGGCTTGGGTGCGGTAGCCTTTTGGGGTGTTGAGCATGACTTGATTGTCGCGGACGGTGATGGCGTTGATGTTGTGGGCGGCGGCGTTGATGCGTAGTTGGGCGATGAGTAGCAGGCGTTGAACGGGGGGGGGTAGGGGGCCGAAGCGGTCTTTGATTTCTTGTTGGATGAGGGTGATCTCTTTTTTTTGGGCGAGAGCGGATAGGCGTTGGTAGAGGCGTAGGCGGAGGTTTTCGTCTTCGATGTAGTCGTAGGGGATGAAGGCGCCGGTGGCGGTATCTCCGGTGGCGGGGGAGAGGTTGAGGAAGTCGATGCGTACGGCGACATCCATGAGGGGCGGTGGGGTTTTGCCTTGGAGTTGGGCGATGGTGCGGCGGAGGAGTTGGCAGTAGAGGTCGAAGCCGATGTTGGAGATGTGGCCGCTTTGGTTGGCGCCGAGTAGATTGCCGGCTCCGCGCATTTCGAGGTCGCGCATGGCGAGGCGAAAGCCGGAGCCGAGGCCGGTGTAGCGTTGGATGGCGTTCATGCGGTCGCGGGCGGCGTCGATGAGGTCGCCGCCTTGGGTGAGCATGAAGTAGGCGAAGGCTTTGTGGTGGGAGCGGCCGACGCGACCGCGTAGTTGGTAGAGGTCGGAGAGGCCGAAGCGTTCGGCGTTTTCGACGAAGAGGGTGTTGCAGTTGGGAATGTCGACGCCGCTTTCGATGATGGTGGTGCAGAGGAGGAGGTCGAAGCGGCCGTGGACGAAGGCGTGCATGATTTCGGAGAGTTGGGTTTCGCCCATTTGTCCGTGGGCGACGGCGATGCGGAGGTCGGGGAGGAGAGCTCGGAGGCGGTTTTCGACGTGGTGGATGGTTTTGACGCGGTTGTGGAGGTAGAAGATTTGTCCGCCGCGTTGGATTTCGCGTTGGATGGCTTGGGTGATGGTGGTTTCGTCGTAGGGGATGACGTGGGTTTGGACGGGTTGGCGTTCTTGGGGGGCGGTTTTAATGGTGGCTAGGTCGCGGACGCCGGTGAGGCTCATGTAGAGGGTTCGGGGGATGGGGGTGGCGGACATGGTGATGATGTCGATATCGCGGCGGAGCCATTTGAGTTGTTCTTTGGCGGTGACACCGAAGCGTTGTTCTTCGTCGATGATGAGGAGGCCGAGGTTTTTGAATTGGACGTCTTGAGAGAGGATGCGGTGGGTGCCGATGAGGATGTCGATTTCGCCGCGGTGGGTGCGGGCGAGGGTTTGGGCTTGTTGTTTGCGGGTGCGAAAGCGGCAGACCATGTCGATGGTGATGGGGAAGGCGGCCATGCGTTCGATGAAGGAGTCGTGGTGTTGTTGGGCTAGGACGGTGGTGGGGACGAGGAGGGCGACTTGGTGACCGTTTTGGACGGCTTTGAAGGCGCAGCGCATGGCGACTTCGGTTTTGCCGAAGCCTACATCGCCGCAGAGGAGTTGGTCCATGGGTTGGGGCTGTTCCATGGCGGTTTTGAGTTGGGCGGTGGCGGTGAGCTGATCTTGGGTTTCGGTGTAGGGGAAGGCGGCTTCGAATTCGGCTTGCTGGGCGGTGTCGGGGGGGGAGGGGGGGCGGTGTTTGGTTTGGCGGGCGGCTTGGTTTTCGAGGAGGCGGGCGGCGAGNTCGCGGGCGCCTTGTTCGGCGTTGGTGCGGTCGTTGCGCCATTTGCGGCCGCCGAGGGTGTGGAGACGGGGGCGGGCTTTGCCCATGCTTTTGTAGCGGGTGAGGAGGTGGGCTTGGGTGACGGGGAGGTAGACTTTGTCGCCTTTGGCGTATTCGATGGAGAGGACTTCCATGGTGCTGTTGCCGGTGCGGGTTTCGACGATGCCGAGATATTTGCCGACGCCGTGTTCGACGTGGACGACGAAGTCGCCGGGTTGGATGTCGGCGGCTTCGTTGACGCGTTCTTGTTTGGTGAAGCGGCGGGATTGGCGGGTGTGGGCACTGCGCTGGGTGTGGTAGGCGTAGAAGTCGGATTCTGTGAGTAGGAGTTCGTTTTGGTGGGGGTTGATGGCGCTTTCGTGGAGGACGCCGAGGTGGAGGTGGAGGTGGTGGAAGCCTTCGAGGGTTTGGTAGAGATGNTGAAAGCGTTGAAGGGTGCCGGGGGTTTCGAAATAGCAGTGGATGGTGTGGCCGTTGAGGGCGTCTTGGCAGCGTTGCTGGAGGAAGGTGTGACGGGCGGTTTCGGCTTGTTTGGGGGAGAGGGTGGTGGAGGGGGCTTGGAGGTGGGTGTCGTAGGGTTGGTAGGGGGTGTGGAGGGGGGTNGATGGGGTGGTGGGATCGGGGGGGTTGATGATGAGGGTGTGGGGGGGGAGGTGCTGGAGTAGGGGTTGGGTGTCGGTTTGGGAGAGGTTGAGAGCGGGAATTTCGATGGTGTTGATTTTTTCGATGGAGCATTGGGTTTGGTCGTCGAAGTAGCGGATGGAGTCGATTTGATTGCCGAAGAATTCGATGCGGATGGGGCGGGGGGAGGCGGCGGGCCAGCAGTCGAGGATGCCGCCGCGGCGGGCGGCTTCGCCTTGGGCGTAGACTTCGATGCCGAGTTGATATCCGTTTTGGTCGAGCCATTGGGTGAGCTGGTCGGGGGAGAGGGTGTCGTTGAGGGTGAGGGTGCGGAGGTGTTGCTGGGTGTGGCTGGGGAGGGGAAGGGGGGTGGTGAGGGCTTGTGGGGTGGTGATGATGAGGAGGGGTTCGTCGGTGGTGAGGCGGGCGAGGAGTTGGAGGTGTTGGCCGATGACGGCGGGGTCTTGGCTTTCGGGTTGGAAGAGCAAAAGGGTTTGTTGCGCGTGTTTGAGGGTGAGGAGGGATTCGTGGAGCTGGTTCATTTCGTGGGGGGTGGGGGCAATCCAGAGAAGGGTGGTGGTGTGGCGCATGAGGTGGAGGGCGAGAAGGGCTTGGATGCTGATGGGGGTGTCGGTGATGCGGAGATGGGTGGGGAGGGGGGTGGGGAGGGTGAGGGGCTCGAGGGAGGGGGACTGGTTGCTGGTGGTGGGTGTNGACATGGCGTGGAAGGTAGCGGATGATTTATGGATTGTGAAGATTGGACTTTGGGATTAGGTGCGATAGGGTGATGCCTCGTGAAAGGGGTTGAAGGGATGGATATGAGTGGATGGCCGAGTGAGTGGACTGCGTATGAGTCGTTGCCGTTGATGGAGAAGGGGGTGGCGTTGCGGGGGGCTAAGCATGTGTTGGTGGCCCAGCAGTTTGTGCGGGAGGATTTGGAGGTGCTGGGGGAGTTGGCGACGGTGATTCGGCGGGTGAGTAAGTCGCAGGAGGGGGCTCGATTTTTGAAGGGGTTGTTGTGTGATAAGCGGGCGATGCTGTATTTTGCGCAGCCTTCTTCGCGGACGTATCTTTCGTTTTTGGCGGCGTGTCAGATTTTGGGTCTGGATACGATGGATGTGCGGGATAGTAAGACGTCGAGTGAGGTGAAGGGGGAGTCGCCGGAGGATACGGTGCGGACGTTTAGTTCGTATGCGGATTTGATTGTGATGCGGCATCCGCAGGGTGGATTTGCGGAGCGGGTGGCGTGGATGCTGGCTCATAGTAATCGGGAAGTGCCGGTTATTAATGCGGGTTCGGGGGCGGATCAGCATCCGACACAGGCGTTGCTGGATGTGTATACGTTGGCGCGTAGTTTTGAGAATCGGGGGGGAATTGATGGGAAGACGGTTTTGTTTGCCGGAGATTTGAAGCGGGGTCGGACGGTGCGTTCTTTGGCGTGGATGTTGACGTTGTTTGAGGGGGTGAATGTGGTGTTTGCGGCGCCGGAGGCGTTGCAGATTGGGGCGGATATTCAAGTGTTGTTGCGGGAGGCGGGTGTTCCGTTTNGGTTGTGTGATCGGGTGCAGGAGGCGTTGCCGGAGGCGGATGCGGTGTATATGACGCGGTTGCAGGATGAGTGGGATGGTGAGGGAGAGCAAAGCTCGTTAAGTGAGACCGATTTTTGTGTGGGCGTGGAGGAGTTGAAGTTGATGAAGCCGGAGGCGGTGATTATGCATCCGTTGCCGCGGCGGCATGAGATTAGTCGGGAGCTGGATAATGAACCGCAGGCGATCTATTGGCGGCAGATGCGGAATGGAATGTGGATTCGGGCGGCGTTGATTTTACAGCGTTTTGGTCGGGAGGGACTGGTGTTGGATAGCAGGGAGGAGTGGGCATGAAGGATTTGATTTCGTTGCGGGAGTGGAGCGGTGAGCAGATTGGGGAGGTGCTGCGGTTGGCGGCGGAGGTGAAGGCGAACCCAGCGGCGTTTGGGGATGCGATGGCGCGGCGGACGTTGTTGATGATTTTTGAGAAACCGAGTTTGCGGACGCGGTTGTCGTTTGAGGCGGGNATGACGCAAATGGGGGGGCATGCGATCTATTATCATACGGGGAATTCGCCGATGGGTTCGGGGAAGGAGTCGATTGAGGATTCGATGCGGGCGGCTTCGCGGTTCGTGGATGTGGTGATGGCGCGGTTGTTTGCTCATGCGGATTTGGTGGAGATGGCGGCTGCGGCGACGGTGCCGGTGATCAATGCGTTGACGGATGATTCGCATCCGTGTCAGGTGCTGGCGGATCTGCTGTCGATTCAGGAGACACGGGGGGAGCTGGCGGGGGTGAAGCTGGCGTATGTGGGGGATGGGTTTAATAATGTGACGCATTCGTTGATGACGGGAGGATGTAAGCTGGGTATGGAGGTGGCGGTGGCGAGTCCGGCGGGTGCTTCGTTCCAGCCGCGGGNGGATGTGGTGCGTGCGTGTGAGGATTTTGCGGCGGCTTCGGGGGGAGGGTTGTTGGTGACGGAGGATCCGGTGGAGGCGGTGAGCGGGGCGGATGTGGTCTATACGGATTCGTGGATGAGTTATCATATTCCTCCCGAGGAGGAGGCGGAGCGGATTGCGTTGTTTATGCCGTATCAGGTGAACGGGGNGTTGATGGCGCATGCGAAGCCTGATGCGTTGTTTATGAACTGTTTGCCGGCTCGGCGGGGGTGTGAGCAGACGGCGGAGGTGATTGATGGCCCGCAGTCGATTGTTTTTGATCAGGCGGAAAATCGGCTTCATGCGCAAAAAGCTGTAATGCTTTCATTGGTTGGTACGANTTGACCGTGTGCATATTTTAATTGTTAAACTTTTTCCGAATGCCAATTTGTTCCATGCGCTGCCAACGGTGCATCGGTTGCGTCGTGCGTATGATGCAAAAGTGGATTGGGTGGTGCATGAAGATGGGGCGGATTTGGTGGCTTGTTTTGACGATGTGGATCGGGTGATTGTGTATCCTGAGGATGAGTTGAAACACAATAANCGGCGTGATTTTCGGCGGGCGTTGCATGAGCAGACATATGATTTGGTGGTCGACTTGCAAGGGGTGATGCAGAGTGCGCTGGTTTGTAAAAGTGCTCGCAAACAGCGGGGTGCGCAGGTGTTGGGTCCTTCGTTCCAGACCGAGGGAGCGTGTTTTATGTATACGGCGGTAGCGGGTATTCGTGATCGTGAACGACATCCGGTTGAAGAGTGTATGGATGTGTTGCGTTTTCTGGAGTTGCCGACTCAGCCTGTGGCATATCCATTGCGTTTTCCGATGCCGTTTGTGGGGCATGCTTTGCCGGATGAATATGTGGTGTGTGGATTGGAGGGGGCTAAGAAACGGGATCGCTTGGAGGCAGATCGCTGGGTGGAGCTGATTGAGGGATTGGGTGTGCCCGTGGTGTTGGTGGGGGGACGGTCGGTTGAGGCTTTGGGGGATGAGATTGAGGATGCTTTGCCGGAGGAGCGGGTGTTCAATTTTGTTCGTCGGGTCAATGTGGCGGAGCAGGGTGGTTTGGTTCAGGCGGCGAGTGGTGTGATTACGTGCAATGAGCTGACGCTGCAGATAGCGATGGCATTGCAGGCACCGTGTGTTGCCTTGTTTGATGCGGCGAAGCGGGAGCGTTCGATTCCTTTTGAAGCGGGGGTGCGGTTGTTTGCCGGGTCAGGTTTTGATATGAAAGTCGTTTTGCAATCATTTGATGAGTTGAGGAAGCGGCGTGAAGTGGCTGTTGGTTTTTGATTTAGATGGGACGTTGATCGATTCGCGNGCGGATTTGGCAGGGGCGGTTAATCGGGTTCGGNAAGAGTTTGGGGTAGCACCACTTTCGTTGGAACGGGTGACAAGCTTTATTGGGGATGGCATCGCGAAACTTGTGGAGCGTTCGTTCGCCGATGTTGAGGTGGATGGTGATGTGGTGCTGGAGCGCTATCGGGTGGTCTATGGTGAGCAGTCGGTCAACCATACGTTGCTTTATCCGGGTGTTCGTGAGGGATTGGAGCGCTTGGTTAAGGCGGGCATGAGGTGTGCGGTTTTGACCAATAAGCCGGGTGCGGTAAGCCGAGCCATTTTGGAGAAGCTGGAGTTGATGGACTGTTTGCGTGGGGTGGTGGGGGCAGAGGATGGATTTGCGCTGAAGCCTAGTCCGGCGGGATTGATTTCGCTGATGAATCGGATGGGAGTGGAGCCGGAGCATTGTTGGATGGTGGGGGATCATCATACGGATTTGCTGGCGGGTGAGGCGGCGGGGGTGCGGACGGCATTTGCGGCGTATGGTTTTGGGACAACGGGGGGCGCGAAACCTACTGCACATTTTGCTTCATTTTCTGATGGGGTGGAGTACTTTCTTCGGACATGAAAAGTTATCTTTCCGAACTGTTTAGCTCCATTCAGGGCGAGGGACCGATGGTGGGCGAGCGCCATCTGTTTATGCGGTTTTGTGGATGCCACCGGGACTGTGTCTATTGCGATACGAATACGCAGCGGACGGAAACGGTGATGGTGGAGCGAGTGGCGGGGAGCGGAGAAGTGGAGTCGGTTCCCAATCCGTTATCGGTGGATGATTTGCTTGAGTGGGTGCGTGTGCTGGATGTGGGACGGGTCAANGATCGTATTTCGGTGACGGGTGGGGCGCCGCTGTTGCAGGCAAAGTTTTTTGGGGCGCTTTTTCCGCGGTTGGTTGATGCGGAGCATCGGATCTATTTGGAGACGGCGGGGGATTTNCCGCAGCAGTTAGAGATGGTGATCGAGTATCTGGATGTGGTGGCGATGGATGTGAAGCTGGCGAGTGTGACGCATGAGAAGAGTTCNTTTCCGGCGCATTGGCANTTTTTGTCGTGCTTGCGAAAGTATGAGGTGGAGAGTTTTGTGAAGCTGGTGGTTTCGGACGAGACGCATGAGGGGGAGTTGATGGAGGCGGTGAAGGGTATTCGGAAAACAGGGGGGGTGGATACGCGGGTAATTCTGCAGCCGTTGAGTCCGACAGAGCGGGTTTCAAATGTGCCGACGGTGGCGCAGCTATTGTATTGGCAGGAGAAGGTGGGCAAACTGTTGCCCGATGTGCGGGTGATTCCGCAGANGCATAAGATGATGGGTATGCTGTGATGAGTGTGGTGGGTCGCAAGGCGGTAGTGTTGTTGAGCGGGGGGTTGGATTCGGCAACCGTGCTGGCGATGGCGGCGGCAGATGGGTTTGAGATCTATGCGATGTCATTTCGTTATGGTCAGCGACATGCGGTGGAACTCTCGTGCGCGCGCGCNTTGGCGGNGGGCGCGGGAGTGGTTGAGCAGCGGGAGGTGGAGATTGATTTGGGGAGTCTGGGCGGGTCGGCATTGACGACGAGCGCGGCGGTGCCGAAACATGATTCGGTGGACGAGTTGTCGGATGAGATTCCCAGCACGTATGTGCCTGCCCGAAATACTATTTTTCTNTCGTATGCNTTGGCGTGGGCGGAAGTGTTAGGGGCGAATGATCTGTTTATTGGAGTGAACGCATTGGATTATAGCGGGTATCCGGATTGCCGTCCGGAGTATATTGCGGCGTTTGAGACGATGGCTAATCTGGCGACAGCGGCGGGTGTGAATGGGGAGCGGTTGGTGGTGCATACGCCACTGATTCATTTGACGAAGGCGGCGATCATTGANCGGGGTCTCGCGCTTGGGGTGGATTATGGAATGACGACCAGTTGTTACGATCCGCTACCCGGAGGCGTTGCGTGTGGCCATTGTGATTCGTGTTTGCTACGCTTAAAAGGGTTTGCTGAGGCGGGTNCTGTTGATCCGCGTCGCTATGCTGATAAGGAGAATTGAGATGCCGAAAATGAAAGTTGAAAAGACATTCTCGTTTGATTCCGCGCATTTCCTGCCGNATGTGCCGGCGGACCACAAGTGCCGAAATTTACACGGTCATACCTATACCGTGAAGGTTGAGGCGGAAGGCGAGCTGGATGAGGCAATGGGCTGGGTGGTCGATTTTGGTGAGGTTAAAAAGGTGGCGGGGCCGCTGGTGAAGCAGTTGGATCATAAGCTGTTGAACGATATTGAAGGGCTGGAGAATCCGACGGCTGAAAATGTGGCACTCTGGTTTTGGCACCAGATGAAGCCAGCTCTTCCGGAGCTTTCGCAGGTGACGGTGATGGAGAATCCCACCAACGTGGTTCGGTATCGGGGCGATTAGGCTTCGGTAGAGTCGATCTTCACGATGGAGGTGATGCCGCCTCGGGGTGTGAATTCAGCTTCGACGATCATTTTCCGGGGTTGCAGTAATGCGTATAGGTCGGTGTAGATGCGATTGACGATCTCTTCGTAGAAGGTGCCGGTCTGGCGAAAAGAGAAGAGGTAGAGTTTGAGCGATTTGCTCTCCACAATCAGCTCGTCGGGAACGTAGTCGATGGTGATATGGGCAAAGTCGGGTTGTCCGGTAAGCGGGCAGAGCGAGGTGAATTCGGGGGTTTTGAAAGTAATCCAGAANTTNCGCTCTTTGTTGAGGTTTTCAAANGTCTGCAACTCCGCTTCGTCGGGGTTCATGGGATATTTGAGTTCGCCTTTTTTCAGTAGGGTCAGTTGGGACAGTCGCTCTTGATCGCTCATCTTTTTCTCCTGTTGGAAGAATCATCATAACGAGGTGCGGTTCCGGCGCAAGCTGTTATTGACCGGAGTTGGGNGATGGGGTCTACTTGTTGGAGATGAATTTTCGAGAGCCACAGAATATTGGGGGTTGGCAGGGGATGACGTATAGCGTTCGTTTTCTGCTGATTTTAAATGTATCGATCTTTTTTGCGGAGGTGCTTTTCAGGCTTCCGTTTTCCCGTTTTTTCGCNTTGCCAGCGGTGTGGTGGGAGANGTGGTCGTTTGGGCAGCTGTTTACCTATATGTTTATTCACGGAAGCTTTAACCATCTGCTGGTGAATATGATTGGACTTTTTTTCATTGGTCCGGCGGTGGAGCGGACGGTGGGAGCTTATCGGTTCATGATTATGTATTATGTGAGCGGAATTTTGGGGGGGCTGGGCTGGTCGTTGCTGGCGGCACCGGGAACGTATTGTGTGGGGGCTTCGGGTGGTTTGATGGGAACGTTGGGNGCGTTTGCGGCGTTTTATCCGAATGCGCGGATGTTNTTGTGGTTTGTGGTTCCAGTGCGGGCGTGGGTNCTGGTGCTGGGGCTGGCGATCTGGGAATTGAGTGAGACCATCAATACGCCGCGGATCGGTGGGATTGCGAATGCGGCGCATTTGGTGGGTGGAATTGCAGGGTTTTCATATGCATTTGCGCTGAAAGATGGGGAGCGAGTGCAGCGGTGGTGGCAGCGACTGTCGGGACGTAAGCAGGAGACGAGGCGTTCGTTTGAGGGGGAAANCACTGTTTCGAACGAAGAGGTGAANCGGATTCTGGAGAAGATTGGTCGCGAAGGAATGGGTTCGTTGTCGGCGGCTGAGCGGGNNACGTTGCAGCGGGCGACCCGNCGGTAAAGGGCGTTTGCTGACTTAGTCGTAGGTGTCTTTGAGTTGTTTGAGTTTGTCGCGGAGGGCGGCGGCGCGTTCAAATTCGAGTTTCTGGGCGGCTTCGAGCATCTCTTTTTCGAGCTGGAGAATGGTTTCGTTGATGCTGTATTCAATGCCTTCTTCGGCGACGACTTGTTCGACGGTTTCATCGGCGGTGGCATAGATGGTTTTGAGGCTTTCCTGAATCTCTTTTTGAATGGCTTTGGGGGTGATGTTGTTTTCGCGGTTGTAGGTGAGTTGTTTTTCGCGTCGGGCATCGCACTTAGTGAGCATGCGTTGCATGGAATCGGTTATGTTGTCGGCGTAGAGGATGACGCGTCCGTCGATGTGGCGGGCGGCGCGTCCGGCGGTCTGAATGAGGGCGCTTTCGGAGCGGAGGAAGCCCTCTTTATCTGCGTCAAGAATGGCGACGAGGGTGACTTCTGGAAGGTCGAGGCCTTCGCGGAGGAGGTTGATGCCGATGAGGCAGTCGACTTCGCCGTTGCGTAGGGAGCGGAGGATGTCGACGCGTTCGATGGCGTCGATATCGGAATGGAGATATTGAACTTTGAGGCCGATGTTGAGGAGATAGGTGGTGAGGTCTTCTGAAATTTGTTTGGTGAGGGTGGTGACCAGGCAGCGTTCGTTGCGTTCGGCGCGTTGACGGACTTCTTCGATGAGGTCGTCGATCTGGTTTTGGAGGGGACGGATTTCGACGGGGGGATCGATGATGCCGGTGGGGCGGATGATCTGTTCGATGGGAGCTCCGCCGTTTTCGATTTCGTAGGTGCCGGGCGTGGCGGAGAGGAAGATGATCTGGTTGGTGATGCGGATGAATTCGTCGAAGTTCATGGGGCGGTTGTCGAGGGCGGAGGGGAGACGGAAGCCATGGTCGACGAGGGTGAGTTTGCGGGCGCGGTCGCCGTTATACATGCCGCGTATTTGGGGAAGGGTGACGTGGGATTCGTCGATGATGGTGATGAACTCATCGGGGAAGTAATCGAGTAGGCATTCGGGTCGGTCGCCAGCCTGACGTCCGGAGAGGGGGCGGGAGTAGTTTTCGATGCCGCCGCAGAAGCCGATTTCGCGGAGCATTTCGAGGTCGTATTCGGTGCGCATTTTTATGCGTTGGGCTTCGATCAGCCGGTTTTGTTTTTCGAAGAAGGAGATCTGTTCGTCTTTCTCTTGGTCGATGGCTTGGAGGGCGGCATCGATTTTGGTTTGAGGCATCACGAAGTGGCGGGCGGGGGAGATCATGATGTGGGGGAGGGTTTTGAGGGTGTGACCGGTGAGGGGGTCGATGCGTTTGATGCTGTCGATTTCGGGGCCGAAGAATTCGAGGCGGATGGCGTAGTCTTTGGCATAGGAGGGGAAGATGTCGAGGGTGTCGCCGCGGACGCGGAAGCGGCCGGGTGCGGGTTCGTAGTCATTTCGTTCGTATTGGATTTCAATCAGTTTTTGAAGAGCGGCATCGCGATCGAGGGCGTCGCCGACGTGGGTGAGAAGAACCATCTTTTTGTAGTCTTCGGGGGAGCCGAGGCCGTAGATGCAGGAGACGGAGGCGACGATGATGACGTCTTCGCGGTTGAGCAGAGCGTCGGTGGCGGCGAGGCGGAGGCGCTCGATCTCGGTGTTGATGGAGGCGTCTTTTTCGATGAAGGTATCGGTTTGGGGGATGTAGGCTTCGGGTTGGTAGTAGTCGTAGTAGGAGATGAAGTATTCAACGGCATTGTTTGGGAAGAAGGCTTTCAGCTCGGCGTAGAGCTGGGCCGCGAGTGTTTTGTTGTGGCAGAGGACGAGTGCGGGGCGGCCGTGGCGCGCGATGGTGTTGGCCATTGTGAAGGTTTTGCCGGAGCCGGTTACGCCTTCAAGGGTTTGGAATTTCTGTTTTTTTTCGAGTCCGTGGCAGAGTTTTTCGATGGCTTGGGGCTGGTCGCCGGTGGGTTGAAATTGAGCATCAATGATGAACGGTTGATTCATAATTAAACGTTCTCAGATTGAGACTTGTAAGTACATTCGCATTATTGCGAAACTATAGGCAGACTCAAAATGAAAGCTTATTGTCATTTTATTGGTTTATCGCTGTTTTCTGTGATGATGAGTCATGGAGCGTTGATATCTACAAATTTGTATGCAGTCCAAGATGCAACACTGTATTCGTCTGCAGATGGTTCGGTGGCAGGCGGTGGAGATGATCGCCTGTTTGTGGGGCGGAATGGAATTAATGGATTGTTGCGTTCGTTGCTTCAGTTCGATGTGAGTTCGCTTCCGAATGGGGCGGTGATTCAGAGTGCTTCTCTCCAATTGACGACGGTTCATACGTTGCGAGATGGATCCAGTGGGGTTTCGGCGTACCGTGTAANGCAGGCATGGAGTGAGGNTANCACAATGCCGCAGCGGGGAGGGGGAGAAGGTAATCCTGCTGTTTTGGGTGATGTGACGTGGTTGCATTCAACATACAGCAACACNCTTTGGTCTGTAGCGGGCGGTGATTTTTCTTCGACACTTTCGTCTTCGGTGGCTGTAAATGCTGAGGGGGTGCACACGTTATCGGGATTAGCAGGTGATGTTCAGTTTATGTTGGATAATCCCGATCAGAACTTTGGTTGGGCATTATTACGTANGAGCGAGAGTTCGCATGCGATTAAGTTTGGTTCGCGTACGCATGTTTCAGGTCAGCCGGTTTTACAGGTCACATATGAGAGCGTGATTCCTGAGCCTCAGGTGGTGGGGATACTTTTGGTTGGTTCTTTTTTCTNGNTATCGAACCGTCGGAAAATACGGNTTCAGTCGAAGACAAGGTTTTATGATGTGAGAGTGGATGCTCCATTTTCCAAGAGAGTAGATAAAACAGATGCAGTTTTTTAAATAGCGTAAAAAAGAGGTGAAACTATGAAAACGATGGCGGCAGGTTGGGTCTTTTTATGGGTATTGGGTTCCTTCGCACAACAAGAAGCTCCATCTACCATTTATGTGGGTAATGGATATTTTAGTGGCGAGTATTATGATTTTTTTAGTGATGAAGCGGGCTCGAATCGGATTTATATGTCTAATCTGGTTTTTTATGAAGGAGGCACCTACACGTTTAAGCGGTTGTCGGGGGTAAATAATCATCCATTTTATCTGAGTGATATTCAAAATAATGGAACCTATCACTATGGCACTTTGAGTTTTTCGCTGGAGACAACGGCTTCTATTAGCCGAAGTCATGGTATTCAAGATGGAGAGAGTTTCTCGTTTACNATTCCCGAGAATTATCAAAACGATTTGCACTATTATTGTACCNTATTCAGTCACACTTCAATGGTNGGTGGANTATCTATAAGCGAGGCACCGAGCTATGTAGCGGCGGATCGGCTCATCATTACGGAAGTCAAACGCGNGAGTGACATGCTNGAAGTCACTTATTTCGGGACAGAAGCGGGTCTTTTGGAGCAGGATGTTACCCTTACNAACGTGTTGGGTGATGNCGTGACAGTGGCGGCAAATACGACGTTTGAGGGGGGGGAGAGTAAACTATTTTCGACCCCGCTGGAGGGAGCCGACCATATGATGTTGGTAGCGCTGGATGCGATGAATCCGGCGCATTGGGTTGANGGCTCNGGCTATTCGAATTGGGGGTTATTCTTTGATCTGCAACGGGTATTGGATCCGGTGCCAGATGTCGTTCAGGGTACAATTGTGATTGGCTTAGAAACCGTGGCGACCAATTTGTCGNATCCTATCGGGTTGGTGGATCCGAACGATGGGTCGGGACGGAAGTTTATTTTTGAACAGANGGGGCAAGTTCGGGTGCTGGAAAGCGATGGAAGCGTAGCAGCGGAACCCTTCATGGATGTGAGCACGAATTTAATTTCGCTCGTTTTGGATTCGATTGGATATGATGAACGCGGATTGCTGGGCTTGGTATTGGATNCCGATTTTTCGGAAAATGGAACCCTTTATTATTATGCCAGTCTTCCAACGAACGCGCCCGTTGATTATGCATTTCCGAGCGGAACGTCGATCGATCATCATAGTGCGGTGATGGAGCGTGTCTATGTGGATTCAAACAACAATAACTTATTTGATGGAGCCGATACCTACTCAGAGAGGGAGTTGCTTAGATTTGAGCAGCCGGTTGCGGAATCATTTTCGTTCATCGGATCGAATCATAACAGCGGGCATCTGGCGTTTGATTCGAATGGATATCTGATGGTGAGTATTGGAGACGGTGGGGATCGAGACGATACGGGCAATGGGCATGGACCGATCGGAAACGGAGCGGATCCATCCAATATCTGGGGCAGTATCATACGGATTGACCCAGCGGGAAATAATAGCGCCAACGGGGCGTACGGTATTCCGGCTGATAACCCGTTTGTGAACAGTTCGGCGCTTTCAGAAGCACCTGCCACGCTGTACGTGGGGAATGGATATTTCAGCGGGGAGTATTATGACTTCTTCGGAGATGCGGCCGGCACTGAGCGCCTCTATATGTCTGATTTGGTTTTTTATGAGGGTAGCACTTATACATTTGAAAAAATTTCTGGCGGCTCCCATCCGTTCTATTTAAGTGACTTGCCCAAAGGAAATGGAAGCTACCATTACGGTACGTTGAGCCTGACGCTATCGTCCTCGGCGACGATTAGTCAGTCAGATGGAATAGTGAGTGGGGAGAGTTTTTCGGTGACCATTCCAACGGGTTACCAGAACGATTTGCATTATTATTGTACGCGGTCGAGCCATTCGGTCATGGTGGGCGCAATTTCGACAGCTGTGCGACCTAATCTNGAGGAAATTTATGCGTATGGTCTGCGTAATCCATGGACGTTTAGTCAAGATCCGGTGAGCGGCGTGATCTACTCAGCTGATTCGGGGCAGGATACGATTCAAGAAGTGAATGTTATTGTGGCGGGTGGTAACTATGGCTGGCGAGCGAAGGAGGGCAGTTATCTGTTTGATCCTGTTTCGGGCACGGTCGGTACNTTGACGAATGCACCGGCGCTTACGGGATTAGTTGATCCGTTAGTGGAGTATGATCATGGGCAAGGGTATGCGAATGTGATTGGGGGTCATGTGTATCGGGGTTCTCAAATTCCAGCACTACAGGGTATGTATGTGTGCGGTGATTATGGTCCCTTCACACCGCCCGGTGAACTTTTCTATGTGGATACAACGGTGGCAGAACCGGTGTTGAAACGGTTCCAGATCGGAGCGGTTGATCGAGAGCTGATAACCGATGTGCGGGGATTCAGTCTGGATGCAGATGGTGAGCTGTATTTTGTGGGGAATGGTGCAGGTGAGAGCGGATTGTATAAAATTATTCCGGTCGTACAGTTGGATATCGCGGTGGATAGTCAGATTAAAATCACGGTGAGAGGTGACGAGGAAAGCAGCTTGTCTGTTGTGCACGCGGGCACGGTGGAGGGGTTGAGTTCCGGCACAACCAATCCGGTTATTTCTGCTGATGGGGTGTTAGCCTATCCGATTGAGAGTCAACGCTTCTATAAAGCGATTGCTGAGTAGTTCTTAATTGGATGGAGGATGCCAGACTTCATCCGGGGTTGCTGCAAGCTGGTTGGCGTAGCGGGCGAGAACGAAGAGCGTGTCGGAGAGTCGGTTCAGGTAGGCGGAGAGCTGACTCTCCTTCAGCCAGTCAGCTTCTATATCCAGCAAGCGGCGTTCGGCGCGGCGGATGATGGTTCGGGCGACGTGCAGTTGGCTGGCAAGCGGGGTGCCACCGGGTAGGATGAATTGTGTGAGCGGGGGGAGTTGGCTGTCGAGCTGGTCGATCAGTTGTTCGAGCTGTTCAACCTGTTGTTGTCTGATGGAGAGCGATTGGGTGGAGGGTCCGTTAGCGGAGACTTCGGCTCCGGCGGTAAATAGATCGGACTGAATTGTTTTAAGGTAAGCGTCGAGGGGAGGATTTGTATTTAGCGTACGGGCGATTCCAAGGGCGCTGTTGGCTTCATCGAGGGTGCCGTTGCATTCAATGAGGGCACAGTTTTTCTGTTGTTGGGTGCCGTCGGCACAACGGGTTTGTCCCTGATCTCCCTGACGGGTGTAGATACGGCTCATATAATCTCCTTTAGTTGGAGATGGATTCTGTTTTAAATATGTCGTGATTACGACCTTTTTTATGAGGCGGGATCGTTTGAAAATAGCGAAATAAGGATTGCTAGGGGTCGGTAAAGATACTACAAAGTAGCCCCTTTAGCCGAAATCGGCTTACGTTATGGAGAAAAACAACTATGGCAGTTAAAATGAGACTTCGCAGAATGGGTTCGCGTAATGCGCCTTTTTATCGCGTGGTAGTACAGGATAGTCGTCGTGCGACAACCGGTCGCTTTATTGAAACAATTGGATGGTATGACCCGAAGCAGGCAGGCACTAATTTTTCGATTAATCTGGATCGGGTGGAGTATTGGACGTCGAGTGGAGCACAGCCTTCGCAGACCGTAGCCAGCTTGATTAAGAAAGCACGCACATTACCGGTTGAAGAAGCGGTGAGCGGTGAAGTGAGCGAGGCAGAAGTGCCCGTGGAAGCGGTCGAAGCGGAAGAAGCAGCAGCGGCTGCGGAAGAGGCGGCACCCGCGGAAGAGAGCGAAGCGGCTGCGGAAGTAGAAGAGGCGTCCTCAACCGAAGAGGCACCTGCGGAAGAGGCAGAAGAGAAAACGGAGCCAAGTGACGCATGAAATTGCTTCTGACTTCCATAATTAAAGCACTCGTGGATACGCCCTCGGCTGTGAAAATCAGCCAAATCAATGGTGCTAAAACAGCTATCTTTGAGATTCGGTGTGATGATCGGGATGTGGGCAAAGTGATTGGCAAAAGCGGTAAAACAGTGGGCGCTCTGCGTACACTGTTCAATTCGCTAGCGGCCAAGGAGAGCCGGAAAGCGGTTGTTGAAGTGGTAGACTAGCGCTAACACGACAGATGGCTGGTTCAGGGAGCGCTCAAATTGGGGCGCTCTTTTTTTGTTTTGTAGGTATCGATTGGGTAGAGTATCGACATGAAAATTGATTTGATCACGCTTTTCCCAGAGATGGCCGAGGGGTTTCTGAACCACTCGATGATGAAGCGTGCGGTGGCGGGCGGACAGGCCAGCTTCGGTTGGGTGAACCCGCGTGATTTTGCGACCGATAAGCATCGCATGACGGATGACCGTCCGTTTGGCGGCGGGCCGGGTATGGTGATGAAACCGGAGCCGCTGTTTGCCGCGGTGGAGTCGGTTCGAACCGCCAACAGTCGAGTGATTCTATTGAGTCCGTCCGGGGCGGTATTTAAACAGGCTACGGCAGAGCGGCTATCGCTGGCCGGAGAACATCTCATTTTTATTTGTGGGCATTATGAGGGCGTAGACGAACGAGTGTGCGAAGGACTAGTGGATGAAGAGCTCTCGATTGGGGATTATGTGCTAACCAACGGGGCGCTGGCAGCGGTGGTCGTGGTGGATGCGATTGTGCGGTTGCTGCCGGGGGTTCTCGGCGGAGGAGAAGAAGCGACGGGGAACGAGTCTTTTTCAACGGGGTTACTGGATTATCCACAGTATACACGTCCGCCTGAATTTCGAGGGATGAAAGTGCCTGACGTGCTCTTAAGTGGTGACCATGGAGCGATTGAGCAGTGGCGCCAGGAGCAGGCGATTGCGCGAACGCAGGCGCGTCGCGAGGATTTGCTAAAATTGAATAGAGAAAAGGACGAAAACAACACTTGACCGTTGAGCGTAGTGGGCTATTATCTCCCGCCTATTCGATACAAAACCCCTTTGGGAGATCCGATTATGAACACGGTTGAGAAGATTACAATGGAAGCGGCTAATCAGAGCCGACATCCTGAATTTGGTGTGGGTGATACCATCAAAGTGCACTACAAAATTAAAGAGGGTGGAAAAGAGCGTATTCAGGTTTACACCGGTACCGTGATTGCTCGCAAAGGGAAGGGCCTCATGGAATCGATTACGGTGCGCCGTATCTCTTATGGCGAAGGCGTCGAGCGTATTTTCCCTTTGAACAGCCCGAATCTGGATAAGATAGAGATTGATCGGCGCGGNAAAGTACGTCGTGCGAAGCTCTACTACCTCCGAGGACTGGCCGGTAAGAAAGCGCGCATTCAAGAGCGCCGCGAAGTATAAGACCCCACTCGGATGAGTCAGCCCGATCTCCTGCGATACGAAAAAGAAGCGTGGGACTCGGGCTTTTTTTATGTCGCGGGCGTAGATGAGGCAGGGCGCGGCCCCTTGGCAGGACCCGTTGTGGCAGCAGCTGTNTGGATGCCGGCGGATACCATCCGCGAGCGCGTGCCAGACCGCTACGCAGGCTTAACGGATTCCAAGCAACTCTCAGAGAAACAACGCGAACAATTTTTTGAAGGGTTACAGGCAGATCAAGCGGTGCGCATGGGCATCAGTCAGGTGGAGGCACCAGAAATAGATCGAATCAATATCCTACAGGCCACGCATCGCGCCATGCGAGAGGCGTTGGTTGCGGTTGCAGCTGATTATGCGCTGGTCGACGGGTTACCCGTTGCGGGTTTACCCTGTCCCTCTCAGAGCATCGTGAAAGGGGATGCGCTAAGTCTGCTGATTGCAGCAAGCAGTGTTGTGGCGAAGGTAACNCGTGACCGTGAGATGGTNCGATTGGATCAGGTCTATCCGAACTATGGGTTCGCGCAGCATAAAGGCTATGGAACCGCCGCACACCTACGGGCATTGAAAGAGCACGGAGCNTGTCCGGTGCATCGCCGCAGTTTTCGNCCGGTAGCCGAACGAGATCAACTCGATTTGTTGTAGCCTACAATAGAAGAGCCTGATATGCGTTCTTATTAGATGGAGGTTATCATGACACGCATACTAGTAGTGATTCTTTGGATCGCCGTAACAGCAGAGGCCCAACGCCGCACGCCCTGGATTCATACAGCCAATCAGGCAGGTGCACTGCGAACCATCCGCGCCACGGAAAAAGGGCCCACAGCATCAGAAGTTGAGATGCAGCAACAGGGCGACGAACGCATAATCAAAGCCAACGGGATTCCAGAACACGAAGTCGGAGCCTTTCCCAACCGAGGTAATCCCCATCGCATCCAGCCTCAAACGTATCGCTTTGAACTCGAAGCAGAACCGCGCCCCAACAAAACATCGCAACCCCTCCACAAAAAACAGGAGCGTGGCCAGCGCGGTGCACCCAACCTACCGTTTGGAATCGCCATAAACGGCGTACTGTTTGACCCCGGCACAGCCGAATTTTGGCAAGGAGATCGCACCAGCGGCTGGAACTACTGTGCCCTAGGCGGCGCCATCGGACTCGGTCTCGACGAACATCACGCCCACGTACAGCCCACCGGAGCCTATCACTATCACGGGCTGCCGACCGGACTCCTCGATCACCTTGATCTCACCCCCGGAGAACACTCACCGCTCATCGGATGGGCCGCCGACGGCTACCCGGTATACGCCCGCTATGGATATGAGAAGAAGGGCTCAAAAAAGATTATCGAACACACCTCCAGCTATCGCCTGAAAAAAGGGGAACGACCCCGCCCGCCCGCCGCACCCGGCGGCGACTATGATGGAGCCTTTGTACAAGACTACGAATACAAAGCCGGCCTCGGCACGCTCGACGAATGCAACGGACGCTTCATCCACACACCTGAATTTCCCGACGGAACCTATGCCTACTTTCTAACAGAAGCATGGCCCGTCATACCCCGCGCATTTCGGGCCGATCCCATCTCCATGCGCAGCGCACGAGGCGGCGAAGGCAGGCCGCCCCGACCATAAAAAAACGCAGATCGGAAGCCCGATCTGCGTATTCCTCTTTTTTCATGCTCAGCGTTCTGCTACGACTCCAGCAGCTCTCTGAACGCCACGGTTCGATAGTTAAAAATCTTTTCCAGCATGTTTCGAATGAACAACGCGTTCGCAATCGTTCCCAGAAAACCAAACGGCGGTTTATAACTCACCCGATCGATCAGCTTCACACCCCCTTCAATCTCCTCAATACCATGATAATGATACCACAGCTTATAAGGGCCAATCTTCTGCTCATCCACAAATGAATATCCCGGCACAATATGTTGCAGCTCACTCACCTGAAGCTACAGCAGGCTATCGCCAAGGCGAAGCCAGACGGATTGATCATCGATATCGAGGGGCTGGAGAACGTACAGCTTGGCAAGGGCGGCGAGTTGCAACCGCTCGAGCTTCACGACATCTACGAGCAGACAGGGGTCTTCTACTACCGCAGTAAGAACCCCGAGGGCGGATTCCAGAACCCCCCTGTTCGAGAGATCGGGAAT
>NZGU01000009.1 GCA_002691095.1 Kiritimatiellaceae bacterium
GAGCGTCATGTTGATTTGAAGGTGTTTACCGTTCTACTTATTAACGAGGAAGTTCATGAAGTCATTTTCTAATCGGCTGTTACACGAAAAGAGTCCTTACTTGCTGCAACATGCTCACAACCCGGTGGATTGGTATCCATGGGGTGAGGAGGCGTTTGAATATGCCCGAACCGAAAACAAGCCGATTTTTTTATCGATCGGTTACTCTACCTGCCATTGGTGTCATGTCATGGAGCGGGAATCATTTGAGGACCCTGCCATTGGGAAACTGCTGAATGAGGCTTTTGTCTGCATTAAAGTAGATCGAGAAGAACGGCCCGATATCGACCAAATCTACATGACGGTCTGCCAGATGATGAACGGACAGGGTGGCTGGCCGCTCTCTATTTTTCTCACACCTGACCAGCAGCCCTTCCATGCCGCTACATATATTCCACCTTCCCAGCGCTACGGTCGGATCGGGTTGACTGAATTGGTACCGAGAATCGCTGAGATGTGGCAGGTCGAACAACGTAAACTGATCGAATCTGCCGAAAAAATAACGGATCATTTGATCTCTCATCAGTTGCACTCCGGTGCCGAGCCGAAGGCTATCTCTGGTTCGCACCTGGAGGAGTATGCGGTTGAGTGCATGCATCATGTAGATCAAGAGTGGGGTGGATTCGGGAAAGCCCCTAAGTTTCCAAATTCGCATCGGTTGCTCTTTTTGCTGCGTTCCGGCAAGCAACAAGGCATCGAAATGGCGCTTCATAGTTTAGAGCGTATGCGATTGGGTGGATTGTATGACCAAGTCGGATTCGGCTTTCATCGGTATTCGACCGACCGTTCATGGCTGGTGCCACATTTTGAAAAAATGTTGTATGATCAGGCGCTGTTGGTGATGGCCTATCTGGAGGCGTTTCAACGGACGAAAGATCCCTTTTTTCGTATGATTGTGGAAGAGGTTCTGACGTATGTGATGCGAGACATGCGCGATGAGAAGGGAGGTTTTTATACCGCTGAGGATGCTGACAGTGAAGGCGAAGAGGGCCTTTTCTATCTCTGGCGTAGAGAGGAACTGCATACGCTCGCAGGATCTTCTGCCGAGTGGCTTATCGAGTTGTGGAACATGGAGGAAGTAGGAAACTTTCGAGATGAATCAACAGGCCAGAAGACGGGTCGTAACATTCCGTTTCTACGCCATCGCTTGTCGGACGAAGATCAGCACCGCCTAAACGATATACGGTTGGTTTTATTTGAAGAGCGCGAGAAAAGAATCCATCCACTGAAGGACAAAAAAGTGCTGACAGACTGGAACGGATTAATGATCGCCGCGTTTGCATCGGCAGGTCGCGTGTTGAATGATGAATCGTTTGTGGAGGCGGCCGAAGAGGCGGCAGCGTTCATTCTCACAACGCTGATGGGTGTGGGGCATTCATTCCATCGCTGGTGTGATGGGGAAGCGTCATTTGATGCCACGTTAGAGGATCATGCTTATACCATCCATGGATTACTGTCTCTGTATGATGCAACACTCAAGCCTTTCTATTTGGAAGAGGCGATACGGTTGGCGGAGAGATTGGAATCCGTATTCAAGGACGAAGCGCAGGGAGGGTATTATATGACGAATGCCTCTTCCGCGTTGCTTGTTCGACCAAAAGAGCTTTACGACGGAGCCTTACCGTCTGGAAATTCGGTGCATTTGGACAACCTGTTCCGGTTGGCACGCTTTACAGGCGATCCGGCATGGCAAGAGGTCGCTGCCGGTCTCAGCCGTATATATGAAAGCGTTATTCCTGATAATCCACTGAGTTATATGCAAGCCATTCTGGCCTTTCAAGGTGTGATGGAAGACCCGGTTGAATTGATTGTTTGTGGAGAGAAGGATCAGGCAGTAACGGTTGAAATATTAACTTGGCTACACACCCACCGTCGGCCGCATGAGCTACTGATTAATAAAACGTTGGCTACCACCGAAACGTGGAATCGGTTGGCGCCATATACGAAAGAAAATAGGGCAATCAATGGGGCTCCGACGGTGTATATCTGCCGCTCATTTCAATGCATGAAACCGATTCATTCTCTATCAGAATTGATAGCTGCGCTCTCGCGTTAGAATTCAGCTAGTAGCGCGTATTGGAAAACCCACTCGTCCTCCGAGAGCATATCCGATAGGAGCGCATTTGTTTGTTCTGAGGGATCTATTGCCAATGATTCATGCATTGAAAATTCGTAGGAAACAGGCAGGAACCACTGGAGGAAAATAACCAATGATGCGGCTGCTGTTGCGACGCCCATGAGCAGCGGTTTAAGCGTTATCTTCTGTTTTGGAGCCTCCAAGCGAGCGAATCGTTTTACATTTTCGAGTGCAATAGGTTCCGGTTCATGATGCGGTTCCGGAATCCACTCCGAGAGACGGTTTATCTGTTGCTGAAAGGCCCGGCATTCGGGACAATCTTTCATATGAGCATCGGTCTTTCTGTTTTGCTTCTTTGAAACCGAACGACTCATACGCTTCAGAAGCGTAGCTTGAATGTGTTCACAGTTCACGAGAGGACTCCTTAATTGAGTTATAATCAGCTTCTAAAAGAGAACGAAGTTTACTGACCGCATATTGCATACGAGCTAGACATGTATTGATGGAACAGCGCTGCAGCTTTGCAATCTCTTTGAAGGGTGTGTCCGCATAGGTACGCATGAGAAAAACCTCTTTTTGTTCGGGGGCTAGTCTGTCAATCGCAGCTTCAATCCGCAAGCCGATATCGTGCCCGGCGGCTTCTTCTGCTGGGGTGATGCCTGAGGCGGGAAGTTGATCTTCGTAACTCGGAGAATCGGGATCGTTTGAGCGCTGTTGTTGTAGGCTAACGGAGCGCCAGCCTCGCCGGGCCCGATCGATCATTAAATTATGAGCAATCCGAAAAAGCCAACTCAGAAAATTACCGGTATGAAAGCGGTAGATATTTTTGATGGCCCTGAACCATACTTCCTGAAAAATCTCATCGGCGTCTTCCCGGCCTTCGCTCATCTTTAGGATGAAGGAGAAGAGTGGACGTTTATATTTCTCGATGATCGGTTCCAGCGCATTAGCCTCTCCATTTTTGTAGGCGCTAATGGCATTTTGATCCTCTTCACTCATAACAAAGTAACGGAGCGTCCTCCTTGTTATTGTTCAAAATAGGAAAAAATTTTTCCGGAGACAGGATCGCTCTCCAGCTGCATTTTTCTATCGGCACGATCTACAAGTGTTAATTCAAACCCTTCGCATTGCCCGTTGGGGTAGAAGTGTATGAGATAAATAATTTCATCTGCTCCCAAACGGGCTGTTTCGGTTTCAAATCGATCCACGATAATGCCATCAGGGAAGGGGCGGCTGATCTCCTTTTCAATACCGGGATCTTCGACCGATGATTCGCCATCAATGTAGCCAAGGCGCTTGAGGACCTCTTGGTCGAGCTCACCATCGCTGGTTTCTGTTGCTGTCTGTTTGGCGGCACCGAGGTAGATCAGTTGACGCTCGGTGTCGATCACCATCGTGAGCGGCTCTTCGCGCAAAATCGACATCCCTCTTCCATAGCGACCAATCCGCTCAATATTACTGGCGGCACTGCGTAACTTTGCTCCCCGGTATGAGCCTGAAAGGTTGGGTATAGCGATGCCGCCAATCAAGACGATGATTACGGCAACGAGGATCACTTCTATGAGCGTAAAGCCCGCTTTAGATTGTTTTCGACCAGCGCTGCGAGGCCGCATGGTTACTCCCAGTTGTTAATCGAGACGCCTTTGGGTGAGGTGCAGGAGAGATCAAACATGTGGGTATTGTTAGCACCCGGTGCAGAGTAGGCATACGGCTTATCCCAAGGATCCGTAGGGACACTCTTTTTGCCCAAAAAGGGCCCTCCTTTTGATTCATCGAGTAGGCCTTCTAAACTGGTGGGATAATCACCGTTAATGATTTCGTATTCGATGATGGCTGTGCTTAACATGTTTATATTTCCCTGCGCCTGAGCAATTTTGGCTTTGTCGGATTTGCCGCCCAGTTTTGGAATTCCAATGCCGGCTAAAATACCGATAATGACAACCACTAGGATAATTTCAATCAGCGTGAAGCCGGCTTTAGATTTTTTAGGCTGTAGTTTTCTATTCTTCATGGTTTTTCCTTTGTTTACGCGTGAAGTGAATCAGTCAAAGTGAGCACGGGCAATAGCAGACAGACGGCGATGCCACCGACCACCAAGGCCACCAATACAATTAAAAGCGGTTCCAAAACCGTGGTGCATGTTTTCACAAGGCGGTCGAGTTCGGTATCATAGCGGCGAGTGATGTGTGTGAGTGCGCCGGGCATATCTCCTGTCTCTTCGCCCACCGCCANCATNTCAATGAGCAGGCTCGGGAAGATTTTTCCTTTGGAAAGAGGTTTAGAGATACTNGCTCCATCCGTNACTTTGGTGCGCGTTTCACCAATTTCAGCNGCAATCACNACGTTATCGATTGTTTTTTGAACAATTCCGAGAGCGGGCAACACCGAAACACCGTTCTGCAGGAGGGTGCCGAAGGTTCGGGCAAAATGAGCAAANGCATTGGTGCGTACAACCGCACCGAGGATGGGAATTTTCAANTGATATCGATGCCAGATCATTTTNCCTTGATCGGTCGCTAACCACTTTTTAATGACAACGGTGAGCCCGACAATCACGGCAACCAACACCAGCCCGTATTGAATCAGGAACTGGCTGGCATTCATCAAGGCCAGTGTGGGGCGGGGCAGGGTTGCGCCCATATCTTCAAACGTNCCCGCAAATTTCGGCACAATGCCCACCATCAAACCAATGACNGCCAGCCCGCCNATAATCATCACAATGCTGGGGTAGACAAGCGCCGCAATCACTTTACTTCGCGCCTCCTGAACCCGTTCATAGTGCACGCAGACATTTTCAAGCGCAAGCGGAAGATGTCCGCTGGCTTCGCCGGCTCGGACTAAATTAACATAGAGAGTTGAAAAGGTTTCTGGATAAAGCCCCAGCGCATCTGAGAGTGCCGTTCCCTGAACGATTTCATCTCGTAAGGTGATAATGATTTGCTGAACGTTTCCGGTGTCTTTTCGATTGGAGAGGGTGTGCAGTGCGCGTCCAATGGTCATGCCAGATGCAACGAGGTCCGATAGCTCTCGAGAGAAAAGGAGTAATTCCTGTAGTTTCATCTTGGTTTTGCGCTGGAACCCTAGTTCAAAATTAAACCGCTTATTCGAAGCGGCTCCCGCTTGTTGCACGGTCTTGGTTGTTTCTTGAATTGAAATAGGGAGATACCCTAATGCCTGAACCGCNCGGGCGGCACTGGATTGATCGTTGGCTTCCACGACGCCTTCAACCGTTTCGCCGTCTCTTTTTTTTGCCTTATATGAATAGTGTGCCATTGCTCTCTCTAGACGTTCTACCTTGCCATATTGTTCATTCTCAAAACACCGTAAGCAAGAAATGGCTCGATGGAAAGAGTTGAACTACTTTTTTGACCCCCGCGGATGGAAGCGCTGATGCGTCTGCTGCAATCGTTTTTGGTCNACATGGGTATATATTTGGGTGGTTGAAATATCTGAATGGCCCAATAATTCTTGAATAACACGCAATGAACCTCCGTTTTCAAGCAGGTGTGTGGCACAGGAGTGCCGCAATGTGTGCGGCGATATTTTCTTATCAATGCCGGCAGCTAGTGCCTGATCTTTAATAATTTGCCAGATGCGCTGCCGTGTGAGTGGACGGCCTTGCTGCGATAAAAAAAGATGGGCTTCGAGCTCATGGCGGACATAGCGAGCTCGATCCTGAAGTAGATAGTTATTCAGCAGCTCAACCGTTTTTCTAGCAATAGGAACCACTCGCTCTTTGCTGCCTTTACCCATGGTTCTTAAGGTCGCATCGTTTAGCTGTAGATCACCGATTTTTAGGGCGCTCATCTCTGACACACGCAGTCCAGTCGCATAGAGCAGTTCTAATAAAGTTCGGTTTCGTTGCGCATGTTTTGTCTGCTTGGAGGTAGCGTTTAAGAATTGCTCTACCTCTCTTGGAGATAACGTATCGGGCAGCAGGGACCACAAGCGCGGGGATTCCAATGTCTCAGAGGGATCCAGATCAATGAGCCGCTCCTGCTGAAGAAAGCGGAAAAAGACCCGCAAACTCACTAAATGACGCGATACCGTGCGGGCCGATCGTCCGGCTTCGCGTAGCGAGATTAAGTGATCTAATAATCGGGTGTGATTAAGTTGATTCGGCCGATCAATACCCTGTTCCGACAAATAGAGCAGAAATTGATCGAGGTCGTTGCGGTAGGCTTGAATACTGTTATCGCTCAGCCCTCTTTCGAGGGCTATATGATCGATAAACAAGTCTAGAAAAGCCTGCATAATCGGCTCTGCAGCTTAAACCGAGAGCTCTTCTCCCGTCAGCAGTGAATAAGCCTCGAGATATTTTTCTCGGCTCTTTTCGATGATTTCAGTTGGTAACGAGGGGCCGGGAGGTGTTTTGTCCCAGTCAAGCGTTTCCAGGTAGTCGCGGACGAACTGTTTATCGAACGAAAGCGGTGAACTGCCCGGCGCATAATCTGCGGCAGGCCAGAAGCGCGAGCTATCAGGTGTGAGGACCTCGTCAATCAAGATCAGTTCATCACCAATCATACCAAATTCAAATTTAGTATCTGCCATAATGATTCCCTTGGTTAATGCAAAATCAGCGGCTGTTTTGTAGAGATGCAGACTGATGTCCATCAGGCGTTGCCCAAGTTCGTCGCCAACAATCTCTTTCATTTGATCGATAGAAATATTTTCGTCATGTCCTTCATCGGCTTTGGTAGAAGGGGTGAAGATGGGCTCATCAATTTTGCCAGCCATCTCATAGCCGGGACGCAGCGGCATGCCTCCAATGGTGCCGGACTTCTGATACTCTTTCCATCCCGAGCCAATCAGGTAGCCGCGAACAATACATTCAACCGGAAGTAGTTCTGCTTTTTTCACCAGCATGGAGCGTCCTTTGAGGAGCTCGCGATGGGGTTGTAGAATCTCCGGGAAGTCGTTTACATCGGTTGAGATCATGTGGTTTTTGACGACATCCTCGGTGCGCTCAAACCAGAATTTAGAGATCATGTTGAGCACCTGCCCTTTGTTGGGAATGCCATCGGGCATGATAACGTCAAAGGCTGAGATGCGGTCTGAGGCAATGAAAAGGTACTGATCGCCTAGATCGTAGACCTCCCGCACTTTGCCGCTCTTAAATTTTTCAATTCCGGGTAGTTCAATCTTTGTTACTGCTTCCATTTTAACTCCTGTGCTTATTCAATATGTCTTCAAATTATATGAGGCATGGGGTACCGATCAATCATATCCGTAGGGGAACTATTTTCTTCTCCTACGCCGACCATTTTTTCCGCGAGGTTTTGCTTTTCCCGAGCGGAGATCGGGTTCTACACGGGGTTTGCGCCCCTGCCGGGTTTTTTTCTGAGGTTCGCCAGGAATCATAAAATCGAGCAAAGCACGTTCCACGTCCACCTTAGCAATCATTACCTCCAGCGGGTCACCCAGACGGTATCGCGTGGTTCCTTCNCGATTGGTTACTTCCAAAAGAGAATCATCGGCTTCNAGCCATTCACTTTTAATGGAAGCGAATGCCACCATGCCACGTTGCAGCGAGTCGGGCAGTTCAATCACCATACCTCGTTTCTTGATCCCCACGATAAAGCCGTTAAAGGTAGAATTCTTACCCGCTTTAAGTAATTGGTTGAAGTAGTCCAGNCGCTTCTTTTCGGTCGATTTCTTTTCCAGTTCATCTGCTTTTTTTTCTGTTTCGGTACAGTGCGAAGCTATCTCTTCAATATTCTCTTTGGAGAGAGTAGGCGGACTGTTTTTCTCAATCGCTTTCAGCAGGCGGTGCACAACCAGATCTGGATAACGCCGAATGGGAGAGGTGAAGTGGGTGTAATCTTCGAATGCCAAACCAAAGTGACCGACTTGGCGAGCGGTGTATTCAGCACGTTTGAAGTTGCGCAAGATGGCGAGCAGTGCTGTGTACTCTGTCGGAGTGCCTTCCGCGAGGGCAAAGGCTTCATTCAGCTCTTCGCGCGAGCGGGGCAGAATGGGAATGCCGAGAGCGTTTAACTCCATCGCCATCTTGTTCCACTGTTCTTCATCAGGCTCTTCATGAATTCGATAGAGGGCAGGGCGATCGGCTCCCATTAGTTTCTCTGCTACAGCCCGGTTCGCCAATAGCATGCAGTCCTCAATCAACTGATAGGCCTCCTTGGCCGCGGATCGAGGTGTCATGGAGTCTACTTCGCCACGTTCATTTAGTTTGATTTCCACATCGGGTGTATTGATTTCGAGTGAGCCTTGTCGGATACGATTTTTTCTTACCGTTCTAATGAGGGGGTAGAGTTTATTGAGCCGTTCTTGAATGAATCCTGGGATTTGATGACCTTCTTCACCATCAATGTGTTTTTGCACCTGCTTATACGTCATACGGCACTGAGAATGAATGATGGCAGGAAATGTTTCATATCCGAGTCTCTCACCCTCGTCACTGAGATGAATATAAGCCGAATGGGTTAAATGGTCTTCGTTGGGGTTAAGACTGCAAATTTGAGTGGTCAATTCGGTGGGTAACATCATCACTACACGATCCACCAAATAAATACTGTTGCCTCGTTTATAGCCTTCGGTGTCCAGCGCGGAACCGGGTTTGACATAGGCCGAAACATCGGCGATGTGAACCCCTAATCGCCAGCCACCATCGGGGTGAGGCTCTAAAGAGATCGCATCATCAAAATCCCGAGCGGTATCTGGATCGATGGTAAAGATCACCTCTTTGCGCAAGTCTCGTCGGCCCTCTAACATGGATTCGGGTATCGTATTGGGAATAGCTTCTGCCTCGGCTATAACACGGGATGGAAACGCTTCCTCTACTCCGGCAGCCCGCAACATCGAGTCGACATCAACACCCGGTGCACTGGCTTCTCCCAGATCTTCGATAATGGTACCGGTGATNGTTTGATAAGGATCTGTCCAAGGATCAAGACGCACTAGNACTTTGTGATTTTTATCAATATGCTCACACTCGGTTACGCGCACGGAATGGGGAAAGTTGGGATTGTCAGCCGTGACAAAATAGTGATAACGCGCTTTCTTGAGCGTGCCGACCACTTCAAGCATACGCCGTTCAATAACGGCCGTGACACGACCTTCGCCGCGCCGACCACTGCTCGACGAGCTCGCATTTCTTTCTCCATATTCAGAATGATACCGCTCCACTTCAACCAGATCGTTGGGATACGCGAGGCCCATGTTACGGGCCCCAACAAAAACTTCCTCAATTTCAGGGTCATCAGAAATGATGACAGCGCCGCCTTTGGGGAGCATTTTGACCGNGCCAATCATGCGGTTTTCTTTGTTNGGAAGCGACCAACGGTTTTTTCGTAAGCGCACAATAGTTCCCTGATCCTCAAGGGTATATAATTGATGGCGTAACGATCTGCGTTCTCCTTTGTCCGTAATCCCAAGCGCCGCTGCCAATTCATGTTGCTTCATGGGCAGGTAGGAAGGCTTTTTCATAAAATCAATAATTTGGTTGTCGATGCTCATAATGTTTTTTTGTAACGATACTCATCGTGACTGTTTTCTTTGTTAGTGCCGAAATCGTACCATTTGCCTCAACTGGGGGTCTAGGAGATGTTTGTGCAGCTTTGCCAAAAGCTCTTGCAAAGAAGGGTGCATCTGTATTTCGGATCATGCCTCTCTATCGGACGATCGATCGTAAGCGATATAAGCTACATCCTGTCGACCTTGTTTTAGATATTCCACTTGGGCGCTCCACGTACCAAGCTCGCTTGTATACGCAAGAGTTCGATAACGTAACAACATATTTTGTTCATTGCCCAGAGTTCTTTGATCGCGATGGTATCTATGGAGATGANTTTCAGGCCTTCAATGATAACTTTGAACGGTATTTATTTTTTCAAAAAGCAGTAGTTGCAACNATTGATCATTTGCCGCTAGAGATCGACGTAGTGCATTGTAACGATTGGCATACGGCTTTGGTTCCACTCTTTTTACGGTACGGAATGGATGGCTTACCTAGATTTGGAAAAGAGAAGACCTTGTTCACGATTCATAACTTGGCTCATCAAGGATGGGCTCACGCTGAAAAGTTTTATCTAACGCAGCTTCCTCAAGCGCTCTATCATTGGAAGGCGTTGGAATTTTTCGGGGAAATCAATTGTTTGAAAGGCGGATTAATTGCTGCCGATGCGATCTCGACCGTCAGTCCCACATATGCCGATGAAATCCTGACGCCCGCGTTTGGCAACCAATTGGACGGCGTGCTGAGTGAGCGAGCTGAGTCTCTCTATGGAATCTTGAATGGAGTTGATTATTCACGCTGGAACCCAGCGACGGATCCCTATCTAGCAGCCTCTTATTCACCCGATGATCTATCTGGAAAAGCCGCNTGCAAAAANGCCATACAACAACAGTATGGATTGCCGGTGGAGGCAAATAAACCGTTGTTTGGCATGATTTCTCGCCTTGCTCACCAAAAGGGATTGGATCTGATAGACAGCTGTATGGAATCGCTTATGAAGTTGGATGCCCAATGGATCTTTTTGGGAACCGGTGATACCGCCTACGAAGAGATGGCAGCATCCTGGGCGGAGCGTTGGCCGGACCGAGTAGCGACATCTATTGCCTATTCCAGCGAGCAGGCACATCANATCTTTGCGGGCTCAGATTTTTTCCTCATGCCTTCAATTTTTGAACCTTGCGGGCAGAGTCAGATCTACAGCATGCAATATGGAACCATTCCCATCGGCCATGCCGTTGGTGGACTTGCGGATACCATTCGACCCTATCCCAAAAAAGGCAGTACAGGTTTTCTTTTTTCCCCCTTCACAGCCGAAGCCTATTGCAATACGGTAGAGAGCGCAGTAGAGGTTTANCATCAGCCCCGGCGGTGGAAACCTTTTGTGAAGCGGGTGATGCGTGTTGATTTTTCGGTTAGTAAAATGGCGGAAGAATATTTGAAGTTATATGCACGTATCATGGAAAAAATGGCGTAGATATTTCCGGCATCCAGCTCACCTAAAAAAAGGNCGTTGGGGAGAGCGAACAGCAGAGCGATTCCTAAAGAAAAAAGGGTTCTGTTTGATCGAGCGAAATGTTCGACTCGGGCGTTTTGCTGAAATTGATCTGATTATGAAAGAGGCTGATACGCTGGTCTTTATTGAAGTAAAAACCCGGNAAAATGAGCAGTTTGGAAGGCCCTTCCATGCCATCAGCAACGCGCAACAGCGAAGAATATCGTATGCGGCTACTCACTACATCAAACGCAAACACCTTAAACCCGACTATATTCGGATTGATGTGTTGGAAGTAGTAGGGGATCGAAGCTTCCGAAAGAAACCACTCATCCGACACATCCCCGATGCATGGAAATTACCTTCGGGGATGCGCCTGTGGTGGTGACTTAGTGCTGGTGGTCTTCGCCGATATAAATGTGCTCAAATGCGTGAATCAGCTCGTTTAGTTTTTTGACATGTTTCAGATCAGCTTCTTGCTTTGCTTTCATGGAAGCAACGAGAATCTCATGTAGCAAGCCGAGTTTTTTGTCATAATCATCCATGCCAGGTTTGATTCGCTGTGTCATAAAATAGTAGGTAACAATCTCACTCAACTGATCTGCATGTGACTCTTTGTTCAACACCCAGCGTACTGACTGGTTTGCATTTGGATTGTCAGCCAGCTTATTAATGCTCTTTTCAATCGTTACCACATGTTCTTCCATCATGTGAATGCGCATTAGATCATCATAAATTCCGCATGGAATTTGGCAGTGTGCTCGGCTTGATTGTGTACATAACGAGAGCGTTGCACCAATTAGTAAGCTGTAGAATAATTTCATATTGTCTCCTATTAGAGGGTTAATTATCAATGTCTTCAAAAAATAAAAATTATACGAAAATAATACGTAAACTAGTCGCTTAAGTCTAATGATCCTTGCCAGATTTTATGATGTTATGACCCACACAAATATAATCAACGGCTTGATCCCAGTCATCGGTTGGGATATTTGGCTGTAATGGCAAGGCGGAACAAATCCCGATGGAAATACCGTTAAACTGGTTCAATATTCGGTCATAATATCCGCCGCCTCGACCCAAACGATTTCCGTAGATATCAAACGCAAGACCCGGCACCAAAAGAAGCTCTATACGTTGAAGCGATACGGTTTTTTGGGTGGGTTCTGGAATATTGAATTTACCGCTAGAAAGATCATCGAGACNTTCGAAAGGTGCGAATTGATACGCATTTTGCTCTGATTGGTAACAGGGAGCATAAAGGCTCTTGTTTTGTGTCAAACAGCTTTGAATCATGGTCGAAAGATCGACTTCATCTGGTTGAGCAAAATAGACACCAATCCGCTGAATGGCTTGCTGTTCAATCCAATCCCGAAGGGTATTGCAGACAGTTAGAGAGGTATCGATCTTCATGTCAGTAGATTGGTTCGCTTTTAGCTGTTTAATCTCTTCTCTGAGCTTTTGCTTTCTATTCATCGTTGCTGCTCGTGTCCGCTTTTGATTCAAGCTGTTGTTTGATCCGTATTTCAAAACCCTGATCGGTGGGGTGGTAATACTTTTTCTGCTGCAACATATATGCTTGCTCAATGTAGTGGTTCTCATGATCGTGAGGATATTTATATGACTGATCTGAGGGTTTAATTTTTTTTCCACTTCTCAAGTGATCGGGGACGAGTTGAACATCTCCCTTTTCAAGATCACTCATCGCCTTGTTAATAGCTAGGTAAGCCGCATTTGATTTGGGGGCTGAGGCTAAATACGTGGTGGCTTGTGCCAACGGAATTCGAGCTTCTGGGAGCCCAATAAATTCAGCCGCTTGCATGGCTGCTACTGCCAGCGGCAGTCCTCTTGGATCTGCATTTCCAATGTCCTCAGATGCGAGGATTACGAGTCGTCTCGCAATAAAGCGTGGATCTTCGCCAGCTTTTAGCATTTTGGCTAACCAATAAATCGCCGCATCTGGATCGGATCCCCTAACGCTCTTGATAAAAGCTGATATGGTGTCGTAGTGCTCATCTTCGTCTTTGTCATACCGAATAGCTCTCTTTTGAAGAGATGCTTCAATCGTCTCAACCGCAATATGTTTTATTTGAGTGGTTGGATCGGCTGGGGTGGTGAGTACAGCTATTTCTAGCGCGTTTAGTGCCATGCGAGCATCGCCTTCGCACGTTTGCGCCAAGAAAGCAAGAGCTTCATCGCTCAGAACAGCTTGATGGGAGAACCCCAGCGGAGAATCCATTGCACGCAAGATGAGCGTGCGCAGAGCTGTTTCATTAAGCGGCTCGAGCTGAAACAGTTGTGATCTCGAATTAAGAGGCGCATTAATAAAATAGCAGGGGTTGTGCGTGGTGGCTCCAATAAGCGAAACATCGCCGGCTTCGACATACGGTAATAAGACATCCTGCTGCGCTTTATTGAACCGATGAATTTCATCAATAAAGAGAACCGTCTGCCGCTTTTCCATTTTTTTTCTTTGCGCGGCTTCGTCGAGCATCTTACGGAGAATAGATACATTCGACAAAACACCACTGGCGCGCTCAAACCGACGCGCGGTGGTCTTGGCTATCACCTCAGCCAACGAGGTTTTTCCACAACCAGGCGGACCGTAGAAGATGAGACTGTTAAACCGATCCGCTTCAATCGCACGGCGGAGTAGGCATCCCTCAGCCAGCAGATGATCTTGTCCCACGACTTCATCCAGTGTGTGAGGTCTCATGCGAGCCGATAACGGTGCCGTGGGCGAGGGCACTGCTTCCGGTGAGGAAGGTGTTTTAGATGCACTAAACAAATCCATATCCAACTCTAATGGAAAAAAAGAAACCCCTCCATAGCCGACGTTCAGGCAGGCCTCTATCACCGAAGTGATATTCGTGGGAACCTATCTAACCGGATTCCAGAACCCTCCCTTGTTCAAGGGCATTTGGGCACCTGGCCGAAAGCTTAGCTCCCTATCTATTATAGCATTGGGAAAGAGGGGTTCGCCTGTTTTTGCGTACCAAGAAGGGTTTAACATCTTTTCCAAATCTATATAAATATAGTTGCTTACGGCGGCTGTTGAAAGCATTAAATTACGTTACATCGAACCATTTGGACAAGTGCTGGATGATACGCTGTGCGCAGTCGGTTTTGCTAAGAACTCCCCAATTATCCGGTGAAGTTGACTCGTGATCAATCCATTGATAGGCGGCTTGGTCTGCCGCAATAGCGTTTGGGCTGTTTAACACAATCGCATCTAGATTTTTATTCACTAATTTTTCCTGCGCTTTTTGTGCACCATCGTGCGATTGAAGTGCAAACCCAATACTTTTTTGAGAGGGCTGTTTCTCTAGCCCAAGCGAAGCGGCGATATCCGGAGTGGGTTCCAGTTGCAGACTACATGCTTGGTCTCGGTGATCCATTTTTTGTGAGGCTTTTTGNGCCGGTCTAAAATCGGCAACAGCCGCTGCAAAAATAGCTGCATTCACATCGGGGAAAAGACGAGCAGCGGCAGCATACATCTCTTCAGCACTCGTAACGTGATGTATGGTTCCGTTCTCTTGAAGGTCCGGCAGATTGGATGGATGAACGGGGCCGCTGATAACATCAACATCCCATCCTATATGAACAGCCGCGCGCGCAAGCGCGGCTCCCATTTTTCCACTGGAGGCATTACCTAAATAGCGTACAGGATCTAGATATTCGTGAGTAGGGCCGGATAGGATGAGCAACTTTTTTTTCACGAACCACTATTCAGCTGCAGAATGGTTTCAATGATCGTCGCGGGGGAGGCCAAGCGACCCTCTCCGATCGAACCGCAGGCGAGTCGCCCAGATTCAGGCCCAATGGTTTTCCATCCATCTTGCTCTAGCGTACGACAGTTGCGTTGAACGGCNGGATTTTTCCACATGTTTGTATTCATGGCCGGGCAGTAGAGTTTTATACAATCTGCTTGTAACGCCAAAGCNGCATTCGACACAGGTTCTTCACCCANTCCATGGGCTATGCGTGCGATGGTAGTGGCAGTGGCAGGAAGTACCACAAAAAGATCTACTTCTGATGCAGGATAGAGATGCGCATAGGTTTCGGATTGGGTGCTACTCTGAACATGTTGTTGCGATTGAGTGGCNCGACCGGTGAGCGCCGTGAAGGTGAGCGGCGTCATAAATCGTTCTGCATTCGGAGTCATACAAACATCTACAGTGCAACCGTGCTGAACCAGTTGGCTGGCCACTTCCGCTGCTTTATAGGCTGCGATGCCTCCGCTGACACCTATGAGTATATGCATAACCGCTATCCTATTGAAGGAGGTTATACCTCCATGATTTCAGTCTCTTTTGAAGATAACATGTCATCCATTCGGGCAATAACANCATTGGTTNTTTTTTGAATTTTATCCAGTGCTTCGACCCGATCATCCTCCGTGAGATCACCCTGTTTTTCAGCCGCCTTAATTTGCTCGTTTGCATCGCGGCGGATATTTCGAACCGCTACTCGCTGTTCTTCAGTTGTNCGGCCTGCCAGTTTCACCATCTCTTTACGACGTTCTTCNGAGAGTTCTGGGATCGGCACTCGAATTAAGCGCCCATCGTTCATGGGTGTGATGCCAATGTTGGCGGCTACGATGGCTTTTTCAATGGCGCCCAGAGCGGAGTGGTCGAAGGGATTGATTACAATCTGGCGAGGTTCGGGTGTCGAGATGTTAGCGATATCCCGCAGCCGAGTCGGCGTGCCATAATAGTCGACTGTCACATTTTCAACCAATGCAGGATTTGCTTTTCCGGTTCGCAATCCGCTCAATTCCTGCTGAAGAAATTGAACCGTTTTTTCCATTTTATCTTCGGCTTCTTGTTGAATTTCTTGGCTCATTTTCCTGCTCCTGTTTAACCGCGATTGACTAATGTTCCGGATGTCTCCCCGGAGAAAATTTCGACCATGCTATTGGATTTGAANAAATCGAAGACGATGATGGGAATATCATTCTCCATGCAGAGCGAGAAGGCGGCGGCATCCATCACGCCAAGCTGCTGCGTGAGTGCATCGGTGTAGGTAAGCGTCTGATATCGAACGGCATCTGGATTTTTTACGGGATCAGCATTATANATTCCATCAACTTTGGTCGCCTTCATCAAAACGTCAGCATTAATCTCAGAGGCACGTAAAGCAGCCGCGCTGTCCGTCGTGAAATAGGGGTTACCCGTNCCCGCCCCGAAAATAACAACACGACCTTTCTCTAAGTGCCGAATGGCTCGCCGCCGAATAAANGGTTCTGCAATAGAGGGCATTGAAATGGCGGTCATCACTCGAGTCTGGATACCGTGATTCTCGAGTGCGCTCTGAATGGCCATCGCATTGATGACGGTTGCCAGCATTCCCATATAATCACCGGTNGTTCGGTCTGTTCCAGCGCTGACACCTTCGAGTCCTCGGAAAATATTACCCCCTCCCACAACAACCGCAATTTCGGCGCCAGCCGCTAACATGGTTTTGAACTGTTGAGCCACTGAATTCAAAATATCAGGGTCGTGGTTCAAGCCAGCGGCTCTGTTTTGAAGAGCTTCACCGCTAATTTTCAATAAGAGTCGTTTATATTTCATCTCTGATCCCCGATATTTTCATCGCACCTTAAAGCAAGCTTTGGTAGCTGTAAATTTCCAAAGACAGGAAACTCTATGATGCGAACCAGCACAGCACAAAAANCTCTGTTGCTTTTGTTTATAATNNCNGTAGGCCTTGGCATCTATCTATGGCGGGCGGAACCGCGGGAAGAGTGGGTGTTGAAACGCGCGGCTTTATGGGTGCCACGGTTTGATTATCAGACGCCGGCCGATATACGGCAGATCATGCAACATGCTGCCAATACGGGTTTTACCGATATATTTTTTCAGGTACGGGGTAACGGAACGGTTTTTTATAATAGCAATCGTGAACCTTGGGCTCATGATCTGCATGGGGGGCATCTTGAANAATTAGGGGTAGATCCAGGATGGGATCCGTTGCAAGTCGCGATAGAGGAGGCTCGAAAACAAGCTCTTCAGCTGCATGCATATATCAATGTGCTACCGGGCTGGAAGGGGCGGCAGCTTCCTCCCTCTGGCCGGGGGCAACCTTGGGCCGATCATCGCGACTGGTTTATGGTGGATGCACTGGGAGATGTTATGCAGCCAACGGCAGGATGGTATACTTTTTTGAATCCTGCTCATCCCGCTGTCATTGAACACCTCGTGGGTATTGTCGAGGAGTTGCTGAGATATGATGTGGATGGGATTCATCTGGATTATATTCGGTATCCGTATGATTACTATTTAGTGGCCGATGAATTGTATGGCGATTTGGATGCCAACGCTCTGAAACAGAGAAGTGATTTTTCGTTCGACCGCTTTACGACAGCACTGCAGTCAGCTAATCAGAATACATCCAACGAAGAGAGGCGACGAAAAGAGCTGAAATGTGAAATTATTTCGCGTTTAGTCGCTCGCTTGGCACAACAGATGGAGCAAGATAAGCCGCGAGCGATATTGAGCGCCAGTGTATTGGGAAATCCGGTTGATGGGCGAATGCATGCTGGCCAAAAACCGGCGAGATGGCTGGCAAGCCATGGACTGGACTGGGCTGTGCAGATGAACTATAGCGACGCATTATTCAGTACGCACGCCGTAGCGTTTCGCAAAGAGCTTTCGAGACAAGATCGTGATGAAGGTTGGATGATGGGGATCTCAGCCGAACACGATAACCGGTTGTTCAAGAGGCAATTGCAGAGGCTTCCAGAATTGGATTGTCACTCGGTAGCTATTTTCTCGTATGGACTCCTGTATGAAGGGCATCAAGCGACACGCAAAAGTCGTATCCTACATAATTTTTTGTCGCACCATCTAGAACAGGAAGCGTATCGCCATTAGTCGTCCGCGGATGCCTCGGTTTCATATNGCTTGGCCAGTTGTTTGAGCCTCTCAAGCGCTCCTTCGAGAGCCTCTGTGTTTCCAGTCAACTTACTGGCGTTAGCAAAACTATTCCATGCTGCGATTCGATTAGGATAGCTTTGCGTTGCCTGTTGAAGGGTGAGAAAGGCTTCTTCATGCTGGCCGCCGATCAATTGAGCATCACCTAGTCCAATTAGAGCGCCTGGTGTTTGATGATGTTCTAAAAGCAGGGAAAAGAGGGCTTCGGCTTCCTTNATGCGATTGAGTGCNAAATAGATTCTGGCTGCGCTAATTAATGTAACTGGATTTCCGTTACTATACGGATTGGCTATGAAATCTTTTCGCGCCTGCTCTATTTTAGCCAAGCCGGCCTGTTGCACATCTGAGAGAGCGAATAGTGATTCGAACTCNGTCTTGTTCGATGCAATCACGACGGTAGTGCCATCAAAATAAAGTAATTTCCAGCCTCGTTGAAGCAGCATCACAACACCTTGAGCCGTCGACGGATAGAGTCCGTTGAGAATGAAAACATCGGGACGGTAGGTTTGGTAAAACAGATCAAACGCTTCTGGATCACCNAANAGTACCTGATTTAACTCCTTCTCTAGNTCAGCGGGATAGATTCCTGACCGATAATCAAGAAANCAAGATCTTCCGTAGTGATAGGCTAGGTAGCCTCCGTCAGCGGGTTGATTTATCGCNCGTTCCGGAAAATCAGCGTGATTAAAGAGTTTTTCAAGCTCAGTTGGATAGAGGGTGTCGTTGACGCCTACGCCAAAACAAGAAGCCGACCCATTTCGAATATAGGCCCGATTCGAGACGACCGACGCAATCGATAGCACGACTAGCACAACGAACAATCCTTGAGNTAGCACGATCGGAACCCGCTTTTTTGAGGCCGATTTAGCGAAGANTAATTGGTCTNCATAGTCGCAAACAGATTGAATNCTCAGCACCACAAAAGGGTATGCAAGCGCNACAAATTGCAGGCTCATTTTTGGCGATGTCCACAACAGGGCAACCCCGATAACAGCANATGTCGTGACATATACGGGCAACTTTTTTTTGTAGGTCAATAGGCCGATCGCTCCAATGATTATGATGAANATCAATAACGGTTTAACCGGATCCGCTTCAACAAAGTNGGTAATGAGCGAAGACCAATAGAGGGGAGTGGCGTTGGAAAGGGAAGCAAATGTCTGTTGATAGATTCCAAACNCATTTTTATTTAGCAGTGATNCAACCAACAAAATCGGTATTAGAGGAATAAGAGAAAAAGAGTTATTTTTTCTCCATGACTTAACATCTGAACTTTTAACCGCTGCGATAGCCGTTAAAANGGGGCCNAAAAGAAATGAGATATGTATATTGGCCCAGAGCAGTTGCAAAACAATCAATACTGCATACAGCGTATTGCGTTTTTTTATGGTGTTGAGCAGATAACTGAAACTCGCAATAAAGAGAAACATCAGCGTTGCGGGTCCGACGTCCAGAGAGCGNAAAAGAATATGACCGCACAGTACAAGNGAGAAGCNTTGCACGAGAGAGGACCCCANTTTATNCCCTAAGCGTATCAACAATCCGAAGCCAGTGAGCAATGCCAGTGCATTCAATATGATAGCCAGCGGAGCTCCTCCCGTGTTCCAGACCAACAAAAGTAATTGATCATATAGAAAAGTGGGGTGGGGGCTGCTCTCGGTCTGCAGCCACGAGATCTGTGAACCTTGCACGGCTTGTGCAAGATGAGACCAGATTTCAGGGGTGCTGATGGTTCGTAGTGAGAGCAGTACCAAAAAAAGTAATCCCCCAACTATTGACACTGTATTGATTCCTTGACTGGCTTTCATCCGAGTCTCCTTGAAAATTCATTCACAAACACTACATCTAAATCTCAATCTTTATTTTTATTTCAAGGATTAGAGTAAATCAAGCTGGTTTTGGTTATCAGAGGGTTTTAATTGCCGCTTCCGAACGGCTCTCTTTGCCATGGTGTCGGGATGTCCTGCTTGTTCTAAGGAGGTTAAGATCGTCATAGCCTTCTCAATAACAGTAACGGGCAGACCGGCCAAACGCGCCACCTGTATTCCGTAACTTTTATCGGCTGCCTCGGGAATAATTTTGCGTAGAAATATAATCTGGTCGCCCTGCTCCTTGACGGCGACGCTGAAGTTTTTAATCTGGTTATGNGTTTCGCTCAGGTCCGTTAGTTCATGATAATGAGTTGCGAANAGCGTTCGGGGTCTGAGACTCGGGTTTTCACAGAGGTATTCGGCAACAGACCAAGCGATGCTNATTCCGTCGTAGGTACTCGTACCTCTACCAATTTCATCTAATACAATNAGACTGCGATCGGTTGCCTGGTTCAAAATATTAGCGGTTTCTTGCATCTCGACCATAAAGGTGGATCGTCCTCTTGCCANATCATCACTGGCTCCCACNCGCGTGAAGACGCGATCAACCCGCCCGATATGTGCCGCCGCAGCGGGCACAAAAGAGCCCATATGGGCCATGATTGTAATGAGGGCGACCTGTCGTATATACGTTGATTTTCCCGCCATGTTCGGGCCGGTTAGAAGCACCAACTGTTGGTCTTGCTGATTCAATAAAACATCATTTGGAACAAAGCGCTCGGTTTCGACTAATTGTTCTACCACGGGATGGCGCCCCTCTTGGATGTGAAGTTCGGTGCCATCCGATACGTCTGGCCGTACATAATTCAGTGACAGTGCTCGCTCAGCCAGTGAGGCAATCACGTCAATATATGCAATATTTCGTGCATTTTTCTGGATGAGTGGAAGCTGCTTTAGAATCTGCTCCTTCAGCTCTTTAAAGAGCGTCTGCTCAAGTGCGATTGCGCGCTCTTCCGCTCCCAAAATCTGATCTGCATACTGGGTGAGTTCGGGCACCACAAATCGCTCGGCATTGGTCAATGTTTGTTTGCGCTGGTAGTTTTCGGGTACCTTATCCAATGCGGCTTTACTTATCTCGATATAATAGCCGAAGACTTTGTTAAACCGAACCTTCAGATTTTTAATTCCGGTACGTTCGGCCTCTTGCGACTGGAAACTTGCCAGCCAAGAGCGCCCTTCGGTGGCAGCCCGTCGGAGCTGATCAAGTTCCGCACTGTATCCATCCGAAATAATGCCACCGTCCCGAAGGTGGATGGGAACCTCATCCTGAATCGCACTATCAAGCTGGTGGGTGAGTTCTGGCAACGGTTCGAGTGCGGCGGCAGCCACTTGCAGTTGTGTGCCTGAAGCATCCAGTAGCTGCTGCAGGGCAGGGAGCTGACCCAACGAGGATGAAAGCACTTGCACATCACGAGGGTTGCCTGTGGCGGCTGATCCGATGCGTGAAATCAATCGTTCAAGGTCTCGGACATTTTTTAAATAGTCCCGTACTTGCGTGAGCATCATTTGATGCTTGGTCAATGTTTCCACCGCGTCTAGTCGCTGCCGAATGTCTGCGGTTTTGTTGAGGGGTCGAAGCAACCATTCACGCATCATCCGTCCGCCCATTGGGGTGCAGGTGGAGTCTATGACGCTTAGCAACGTGCTGTTTTGAGAGGCTCGATTGGTATAGATCGGCTTCACTAATTCAAGATTGATAACCGTCGTCTCATCTAGATAGAGCGCATCCTGAGCAGCCCGCATTTTAACCGTTTGGATATGCCCGAGATCGTGATGGAGGGTGTTTTGCAGATACCCGAAAAGGGCTCCGAGCGCTTGTAAGGAGACGGATGCGTCAGCCAACCCTAACCCGAGAAGCGACGGCACACCAAATTGTTTGGCCACACGGTCCTCAGCATTACCGTAATCAAATTGCCAACTATCACACTGCGTATAGGCCAAGGGTACATGTAGCGATGCTTGGATCTCTTGTAACTGCTCCTCCGCCACCAGACATTCGGTGGGCTGGTTATGATTGAAAGCGGTTTCAACCTGTCCTAAGGCGTTGCACTCCTCCAGCCAACAGCTGCCCGTGGAGTAATCGAGCATGGCTATGCCGTAGGATCCTTCGCTGTGGAACAGTGCCGCTATGTAATTGTTCTGACGTTCCTCAATGTGCATTTCATCAATAATGGTTCCGGGTGTAACGATACGGGTTACTTCGCGTCTCACAACGCCCTTGGCCTCTTCTGGCGATTCGACTTGTTCGCACAACGCCACTTTCACGCCGGCTTTAATGAGTCGTTCCAGATACCCGGCTGCAGCATGGTAGGGCACCCCACACATCGGCACTTCGTTCCGTTTTGTCAGGGTGATGTCAAGAATGGCGGCGGCACGCACTGCATCATCAAAAAACATTTCATAAAAATCCCCGAGGCGAAAAAAGAGTAAGACCTCATCAGGCAGTGAGCGCCTGATTGAGCGATATTGACTCATCATTGGGGTTTCTTTGACTTGTTTCATGCGGGTCTCCTAATCTGTTCAGTTTAGATGAGTGTCTTAATTCTTCAATCTTGAATCACGGAATCTGAAATCGTTCCAAGAAGGTACTTTTTTATGGGAATGCTTTAAATTAATGTTCCGATATGAGTACTTCATTTGGAAATAGTTCTGAGTATGAATTGAAAGCGGTTATCGATATCGGATCGACTTCTATCCGCATGGTGATGGCCGAGGTTCATCCTGAAAAAGAAGTGCGGATACTGGAGTCATTAACACAGAGCGTCTCCTTGGGACGCGATACGTTTACAAAACGGAGAATCAGTTCATCTTCGATCGTGCTCTGTATTGATGCCCTTCGCGATTTTTTAGCGGTAGCAAAGAACTATCAATTAAACATCGAAAAAGATATTCGCGCTGTTGCCACGAGCGCCGTTAGCGAAGCGAGCAATCATCTTGAATTTATGGATCGTATCTTCACGGCAACGGGCATCGAAATTAACCTCATTTCAGGAGCAGAAGTAAACCGCTTAACCTATTTTGCTATTCAGCCGTATTTAAACAAACACGAGATACTCCGAAAGCAACACGCCCTCTTCATTGAAATGGGCGGGGGCAGTACGGAGTTAATTGGCTTAAAGAATGGTAAGATTTCGTTTTCTCATACGCATCGACTCGGATTTTACAGACTGAGTGAGTCGGTGGATAAAACAGGTATGGAGTTGCGGCCATCGCAAGAGTTGCTGCATATGGAGCTCCATACGCTTGTCCGAAATTTCCAAGAGCAAAGTGCGACTACGGTGCAACGACCGGTGCTCGTTTTCATGGGGGGTGAAGCTCGCTTGGCCGCGCAATTATCAGGTAAGGATTGGAAAGTGGATGCCATCACCAGTCTGCGCTATGGCGAGGTTGAAAAGTTAATTCAACGCATCCAAAAACTGCGGCCAGAGCAGATTGCAACGCGCTATCAAATTGCCTATGAGGAGGCGCAAACCCTGGAGGCCGCCTGGAGTAGTTACTTGCAGATTGCAAAAGAGTTTGGTGTTAAACGAATTTATATTTGTAATGCCACCATGCGGGACGGATTGCTCTCGGAGTTGAGAGCCAGCTCCACTTGGCAGGATGACTTCATCGCTCATGTGCTTCATTCTGCCAAGAATGTTGCCCGGCGCTATCAAGTGGACATGAATCATGCTCGACATGTTTGCGATCATGCACTGCTCCTTTTTGAGGCCTTGAAAAAAGAGCATCAGCTGGGGGTTCGAGAGCAAGTATTTTTACAGGTGGCCAGCTGGCTGCACGATGTGGGGCACTTTGTCGACACGACCGCACACCACAAGCACAGCCGTTACTTGATTGAGAACAGCCAAATCTTCGGGCTGAGTCCGCAGGAGATCAAGCTATGTGCGATGATTGCCCGCTATCACCGAGGCGCAACGCCGAAAAATAGTCATGCGGACTATCAAGAGCTACCACGGCGGCTCCGAAGAGTTGTTAACAATTTAGCCTCCATATTGCGAATTGCTGAAGCATTGGACGCTTCACACAGTCAACGAGTTACTATTCATCGTATCGAAGTGAAAGAAGATCGTCTGGAGCTGCTTCACGCATGCGATAAATCAGTGGTTCCAGAAGAGATGGTGCTGGAACGCCTCGGCAAAATGATTCGGCAAGTATATGGGCGGTCGGTGATGCTGAAGAAGCGCAAGTTAAGGAAGAGTGTCTGATGAGCAAGCATGAGTATTTTAATAGGGAAATAAGCTGGCTGAGCTTCAATCAGCGCGTCTTGGAAGAAGCAAAAGACCCCACGAAACCACTTTTAGAGCGGCTGAAATTTCTGGCGATCACCGCGTCCAACTTAGATGAGTTTTTTATGGTGCGAGTCGGGGGATTGGAGATGGCTCGACAAGCTGGGCGTCGAAAAAAAGATATTGCCGGATTAACTCCGCTCATGCAGTTAACGTTAATCCGAGAACGAACGCAGCGGATGATGAAAGAACTGCACCGCTGTTTTTATCATGATGTGGAACCCGCATTGAATCAGTCCGGCATCGGGCATCTCAATATTCACTCGATGACCCATTCGCAAGAGCGCGAGGCGGAACGTTATTTTCAGCAGGAAGTTTTTCCCATCATTACACCTCTCGGTATTCGCTCAGATAGCCAGTCACTCAATCTTGAGAATATGGCTCTTCATATGTTGATTGCTTTAGAGCCGTTGAAAGGCAAGAAAGATAGAGTGCATGCTATTCTGCCGCTCCACCGTAGTCTTGAACGGATCGTGAAGCTAACGTCAGAAGAGGGGATCAGTTATCTGCTCATCGAGGAGTTGGTTCAAAAATATTGTCACGCGTGGTTCCCCGGATTCCGTGTCATAGAGTCGGGGTCGTTTCGAATCACGCGAAATGCAAATTTTGCCGTTGCGGAAGAAGAGGCACCCGATTTGTTGGCGGGTATGGAAGAAATTCTTGAGGAGCGTAAAATAGGTTCCTGCGTCAGGCTGGAGNTGGATGCTTCCATGAGTTCTTCGTTACAAGCCATCTTAAGGAAGCAGGTGCCAGCCGCGGAAGACACCTGTTACTCGATTAAGGGAACACTCAACCTCAAAGATTTAATGTCGATGGCATTTGTAGAGGGTTTTGATGAGTTGAAAATCGATCCTTGGAGTCCTCAGCAACCAGCTGATATTGTGCCGAATCAANCCATGTTTGAGCAGATAAGAGAGCGGGATCACCTCTTTTACCACCCATACGAGTCGTTTGATCCGGTGCTCCGATGGATTGAGGAAGCGGCAGTAGACACTGACGTGCTTTCCATTAAAATGGTGCTGTATCGCACCAGCTCCGATAGCGCGATTGTGGAGGCACTGAAGCGCGCGGCGTTAAGCGGGAAGCAGGTTACCGTCCTAATTGAATTGAAGGCTCGTTTTGATGAAGCCCAGAATATCGAATGGGCNCGCGAAATGGAGATGAGCGGCGTTCAAGTTATCCACGGAGTTCGCGGCTACAAAACCCATGCAAAAGTGACTTTGGTGGTGCGGCGTGAAGAGACCGGCATCGTGCGGTACTGTCANTATGGAACGGGCAACTATAACGAATCCACCGCAAAGTTATATGGAGATATCAGCTATTTGACCTGNCATCCCGAGTTAGGTGAGGATGCTTCCATGTTTTTTAATGTGCTCTGTGGCTATGCGCAACCGGAACGAATGAACCATGTTTCAATGGCTCCGTTGAGCTTGCGTGAACGCATTCTGGAACTCATTGAATTTGAAATCAGTCGCGCGAAACAGGGAAAAAAAGCTGCGGTTTATGTAAAGATGAATTCGCTTGTCGACATGGCGATTTCAGAAGCACTTTACAAAGCAGATCGAGCCGGGGTTCAGGTGGTNTTAAACATTCGTGGTATTTGTTGTTTNAAACCGCGCGGTTCTATTCGNGTGATCAGTATTGTGGATCGCTATTTGGAACACGCACGAATTATTGAGTTTTATCATGGAGGAAAGCCGCTGGTCTATATNTCCAGTGCTGACTGGATGCCGCGCAATCTAGACCGCCGNTTAGAATTACTGGTTCCGGTTATTGATGCTGAATGCCGAACGAAGTTGCGTAAATATTTGGATATACATATGCAGGACAACCAGCGCGCNTGGGGCTTGCAAGCCGATGGCTCATATCGTCGCGTGCTANCGAAANAAGGGGCGCGTAAGGTGCGCAGTCAGGCGTGGCTTCAAAAGCANATGCAGCATCAATTGACACAAAAAAGGAAAGATAAACCCACGCGGTTTCAGCCTCATATGGGGAGCAATAAAACCGAAACGTAATCAAAGAGGATTTTACTATTATGGAGTCTAAGACCAAAACCATTGGCATTCTGACCTCAGGCGGCGACTGCCCCGGATTGAATGCTGCCATTCGNGGGGTCGTCAANACAGTACTGCAGCAAGGNACCAAAGTATTNGGTATTCAGGACGGTTTTCGCGGACTTGTTGAAAATCGATTTGTCCAGTTATCGGATGCTGACGTAAGNGGTATCCTTACGCACGGCGGCACATTTTTAGGCTCAAGCCGTGACAAACCCCATAAAATGAAGATGGGCGATAAGGTAATGGATATGACCGCCACTGCGGTTCAGAACATAGAGCGCAATCACATCGACTGCNTGGTATGTCTAGGCGGTAACGGCACTCAAAAGAATGCCATGCGNCTGCATCAAGCGGGNGTGAATGTCTTAACGTTGCCAAAAACTATTGATAATGATGTAGGGTGCACGGACATGACCTTTGGATTTGACTCATCGATGGCCATCGCAACCGAAGCNATTGACCGATTGCATACAACCGCGACCAGTCATCACCGAGCCATCGTCTGTGAGATCATGGGNCATAAAGCAGGTTGGNTAGCGCTGGGTGCCGGGATTGCGGGCGGAGCCGATGTTATCTTAATTCCAGAGATTCCATATGATCTGGAAGTAGTCACGGCTCATCTCTTGGAACGACGCAGGCACCACAAGCGGTTCTCCATATTAGCGGTTGCNGAGGGAGCGTTAAGCAAGCAGGAAGCGGAACACGGACGCAAAAAAATGAAAGGTGGAGCGGATGGCTTCATGCCCGAACCGATTGCCAATCGTATCGCTCGTGAAATCAACGAAGCAACCGGTATCGACATCCGGTATACCTCGTTAGGACACGTTCAGCGCGGAGGACCTCCCACGGCAGCGGATCGACTCCTTTGCACGCGACTGGGAACAAAAGCCGGTGAGTTGCTGGCCAACGGTGTATACAATGTGATGGTAGCCATGCAGGGAGATTCCTGTNTTCCCGTACCGATCGAAGAGGTAGCGGGCATCACTAAAACCGTTCCGTTTGATCATCCATGGATTAAGACNGCCGAACGCGTTGATACCTGCTTNGGTCATCGGCCTGTTGCACGATAAATACAGTTTTTGTTTTTATTCGATGCAAATTTTTCGCACGTTTTACGAATGATGCAGTGGAGATAGGATGACTTTAGCGAACGAAATAGATCAATTGAAAAAAGAGCGNGGTGCGGTGATTATCGCACACAACTACCAACCGGATGAGGTGCAAGCGTTGGCCGACTTCACCGGAGACTCATTGGAATTGAGCCGAAAGGCCGCCGAACTCGATGAAGAAGTGATTGTCTTCTGTGGCGTTCATTTTATGGCCGAAACAGCCGCTATTCTCAGCCCTGANAAAACCATCCTACTGCCGGATCAGTTTGCAGGCTGTCCGATGGCAGACATGATTACAGCCGATCAATTACGAGCCAGAAAAGCAGAACATCCCGATGCAGTCGTGATTGCATATGTAAATAGCTCGGCAGCTGTAAAAGCAGAAACCGATCTTTGCTGCACCTCGTCGAATGCCGTGAAAATTGTTCAATCGGTTCCAGCGGACCGAGATATCATTTTTGTCCCCGACACCCATTTGGGTCACTACGTTCAAGAGCTGGTTGGCCGTGAAATGATTATTTGGGACGGATACTGTCCGACGCATTCTCGTATTCGGGACCGAGACATTGTGCGAGAGAAGCAGGACCATCCGCAGGCAAAAGTAATGTCGCATCCTGAATGTCCGCAAAATATCCGAGATGTTTCTGATTATCTACTCTCCACCGGTCAGATGATTGAGCACGCACGCAACTCAGATGAGAATGAGTTTATTGTGGCAACAGAGATGGGGCTTCTCTACCGGCTACGGAATGAGAATCCCGAGAAAAAGTTTTANTCGGTNAGCGATCGGGCCCTCTGTCCGAANATGAAAAAAATTGATGCCGAAAAAGTTCTATGGTCTTTAGAGGATATGCAACACCGGATCACGGTACCGGAAGACATTTCAACAAAAGCGCGTCGCTCTATTGAAGCCATGCTCGAATTGAGCTAACACCAGAAAGGTGCCTATATCGATGCAATCGGTTTATCTTGATTATAATTCAACGACACCAANCGATCCTGATGTGGTAGAGGCGATGCTACCTTATTTGCGTGAGCANTGGGCGAATCCGTCAAGCGCACACAATCCCGGCAATCAAGTGCGACGAGCTATCGACCGAGCTCGAGAACAAGTGGCTACCCTGATCNGTGCAGCTGAACCNAGCGAAATTATCTTTACGAGTGGCGCAACAGAATCGAACAACACCGCCATTTTAAGTGCGATAGAGACGTTGGGGGCTCATGCAAGCGTGATCACCAGCCCGACAGAGCATGCGGCTGTAATAGGTCCCGTGCAGTGGCTGGAACAGCGTGGACAATCCGTGAAGTGGATCTCCGTCGATGAGAACGGGCGACCAGATCTGGAGGAAGTGACGTCAGCTCTNAAGGAATCTCCGGCAGCGCTGGCCTCTTTTATGTGGGCCAACAATGAGACAGGCGTACTTTCACCGATAGAGCAGCTGGCTGAGGCGGCAGCGGAAGCAGATGCTATGTTTCATACCGATGCGGTTCAGATGGCTGGCAAGATGCCTCTATCCGTCAAAGAGTTACCCATTCACATGCTTTCGCTCTCCGCCCACAAGTTGTGCGGCCCGAAAGGGGTGGGGGCGTTGTATCTGAGAAAAGGAACGCGAATGAAGCCTTTCCTGCGCGGAGGACATCAGGAGCGGGCGCGCCGCGCCGGAACCGAGAATGTTCCCGCTATTATCGGCTTTGGTAAAGCGTGTGAAATCGCTCNAAAAACGATGGAACAAGAGTCCTCTAGAGTGGAACGCTTACGCAATCGATTGGAAGAGGGAATCCTGTCTAGTTGCAAAGGCGCCCAGCTACACGGAGGAGGGGCGCAACGACTTCCCAATACGCTCAACATAGGCTTTCAGCAGTTGGATGGGGAGGCGATTCTCTACATGCTCGATGATCAAAATGTGAGCGTTTCAACTGGATCGGCTTGCGAATCAGGCTCATTAGAAGCATCGCATGTGCTGAAAGCGATGGGAGTGGAACGCACCTATGTTAACGGGGCGATACGGTTTAGCTTGGGAAAATACAGTACAGACCAAGATGTAGACACTGTTCTGGAGCGTTTGCCCGCGATCATCGATCGATGCCGCTCGCTGGCACCACAGATTAAGGATGAGTCATGAAGGAGTGGATTGAACANCTGGCGGTATATGAGCCTGGAAAACCGATTGAAGAAGTAGCGCGAGAGCTTGGATTTGAAGACCTCTCAGAGATTGTCAAGGTGGCCTCGAATGAGAACGAGTGGGGGCCNTCACCGAAAGCGATCGAAGCAATGAAAGATGTAGCAGCGGACATGCATCGCTATCCCGATGGTGGATGCTTTTATTTACGAAAACAGTTGGCTGCAAAACTAGACGTAAAGCCGGATCAATTGTTGTTTGGAAATGGAAGCAATGAATTAATCGTCTTGCTGGCACATCTCTATCTCGAACCCNGCACATCGATGGTAATGGCCGAACAAGCGTTTGCGGTCTATGCACTGGCAACGCATCTCTATCAGGCAGATCTCATTCGAGTTCCCATGCAAGACTTCACGCACGATCTTGAAGCCATGCAGGCCGCCATCCGACCGGACACACGATTAATGGCATGGGTCAATCCCAACAATCCAACGGGAACCGCTGTTGACCCCCATGCATTGATCGAAGCGGCACGCGCAGTGCCTCCTCATGTTCTTGTTATTATTGATGAGGCCTATTTTGAAGTGATGCCAGCAGCTGTGCGAGGGGATTCATTGGCACTCATTCGCGAAGGCTGTGAGAACGTAATCGTACTCCGCACGTTTTCAAAAGGNTACGGTTTAGCGGGCTTGAGAATTGGCTATGGCGTGGCGAACGAAAAACTGATTAGCCGACTGAACCGTGTCAGACAACCGTTTAATGTGAATGCAATGGCGCAGGCGGGCGCCTTAGCTGCACTTGATGATGAGGAGCATTTGCAGCAGACAGCACGGTTGACGCAAGCAGGTTGTCGTCAACTAACGGAGGGGCTTCAAAAAATGGGGATTCCCGTTGTCCCGTCGGCCGCTAACTTTGTTTTGGCAAAAACCGGAGCGGGGCGTGAATGGTTTCATGCGTTGCAGCAGGCGAAGATCATTGTTCGTCCTATGGATGGATACGGGTTGCCGGATTACATTCGGATCACGGTGGGGACTGAAAAGCAGAATGAAACAGCCCTGCGCGCGNTCGCTCGCATTCAAAATCAATTTAAGTAACTGCTTTTTTCATCAAGAAACTTGACTCNTTTTTTGGAACCGTTAGGATGCTCNCTCTTTTTTAAGGGCGATTAGCTCAGCTGGCTAGAGCATCTCGTTTACACCGAGAGGGTCGGCGGTTCGAATCCGTCATCGCCCACCATCTTTTTATAAGGTGAACATGGCCACACTGCCTGCCACCGCAACGTTCAACGATTCGCACGCTTCCTCGATCTCTATGGTGGCAAATTGATCACAACATGAGATCAATTCTTCAGCTAATCCATTCGCTTCAGAACCAAGTGCTACGATGAATGACTCAAGAGTAGTAAGCTGTCGAATNGGCGTGCCTTCACGGCAGATCAAGCCAATCAGTTGCATTCCAAANTTCTGCTGCAACGAGGTTAATAGATCGGNAGAGCAGGGAACAATGGGTATGCGGGGGAAGGTGCCCATGGATGCGCGTAATACCTTTGGATTCGTGGGATCAACACAATCTCCGTAGAGCAAGATCGCATCATAACCGGCTCCGACTGCGGAGCGGATAAGCGTGCCTAAATTACCCGGATCTCGAATGCGGTCGAGTAGTAAGATCTTTGAAAATAGGGTCCAATCTAATGCAATCTTCCGCGGATTAATTACGGTTAGGATACCAGGACTTTGTTCAAGATCTGTAATGCTATTAAATATGGGTTCTGGCAATCGAATTACCTCAACCTCAGGCGGAAGGGATGAAGGCGGATTAAATTGATCGGATATGCAAATCAACTCAATTTGAAATGCCTCTTGATTGATGCGCATGATGCCNTCTAGAGAACGCCAGCCCTCCAAGACAAAGGCGTTCTCTTCCGCCCTNGCCTTACGCTGNGACATAAGGCGTTTCAGCCTTTTAATNCGTGGATTTGAATGGGATGTAATATCACGCATAGCGACGCTTGGATATTTGAGTAAGCTGGATTACATTTACGAGTCTTTTCTATGAGTGAATCATCCGTCAGTCCAAATATTGNACACCGGCTTGAAACTGAATTTGATGCGGTGGTGCCTGCCCCTTTGTCACGCTATACGAGTTTTCAGGTAGGCGGCAAAACGCCCGCGTTGGTTCAGTGCCATACTGCAGATCAGCTTTCATCTCTTGTTTCACTACTGCACCGGGAGAAGCAGCCCTATTTTGTGATGGGGCAGGGGACCAATGTGTTAGTCTCTGACGAAGGGGTTGATGCCGTTGTTCTTCGTTTCTGTGATGACACCTCGGATGCGCTCATTCAGCAAGAGGGATTCGTGCGGGTAAACGGTAATATGCTGCTGGANCATGTTGCGGNAAANCTAGTTGAGCATGGAGTAGGGGACTTGACGTATCTCAGTGGAATACCTGGAACACTCGGGGGTGCAATTGCGGGCAATGCCGGTGCGTTTGGTCGGCAAATTGGAGATGATCTGCTACGTGCAGAAGTATTATCCATTGAAGGGAATCGCCGCTGGGTAGAGGCTGATGAACTTTCATTTGCATATCGCTCGTCTGCCTTGAAAAAAAGCCGTGAAATTGTGTTACAAGCTGATATTCGAGTGGAAGATGTCGATGGGCAAGAATTACGCGAAAAGCGAGAATCGATTTTGCAACTTCGTAAAGAGAAACATCCAGACTGGAAATCTGAGCCATGCGCGGGAAGCGTTTTTCGAAACATAGAACCCACGTCTGCGGCGGGTCGTCGACAGGCGGCAGGCTGGTTTCTGGAAGAGGCCGGTGTGAAAGCATTTCACGTGGGAGAGGCATCGCTTTATGCGAAGCATGCGAATATTATCATTGCAGGAGAAGGGGCTTGTGCGATGGATGTTTATACGCTTTCTGAAAACATGAAAAGAGCGGTGAAAGAACGCTTTGATATAGAGTTAGTCCGAGAAGTGCAGTTGATAGGGGCGTTTGCTAACGCTTCATAATACACGATGGATAAGCTAGACGGTCAAATTGAACGCATTGTCTTCCTGAACGAGGAGAATGGATTTTGTGTGCTTCGTGTTTCGGTGCGTAATCAGAAAGAGCTGGTCACGCTGACTGGTTCTTCCGTTANCGTGAACGAGGGAGAGTGGTTGACAGCCGATGGCGAATGGATCATGGACCCGCGTCATGGCCGTCAATTTAAAGCAGCATCGATGCGAACGACCCGACCCGATACGCTGGANGGAATCGAGAAATATTTAGCGTCCGATTTGGTNAANGGAATTGGCAAAGAGTATGCCTCCAGACTGGTGAAAACATTTGGAAGAGAAGTATTTGATGTCATCGAAAACAACTCCGCAAAACTGCTGCAAGTCGAGGGCATCGGTAAACTCCGAAAAGAGCGTATTAAACAGGCATGGGATGAACAAAAAAGCATCCGACAGATCATGTCATTTCTTTTTAGTCATGGGATCAGCACGTCCAAGGCATTTCGAATCCATAAGAAGTATGGAGAGCGTGCCATTGAGGTATTGCAGCGAGATCCCTTCTGCCTGGCGCGAGATATTCGCGGGATTGGATTTCTCATGGCGGATAAAATTGCNATGCGATTGGGCATTGCGAAAGAGTCAGCGTTACGGGCGCGGGCAGGTATCGAGCATACACTGAATGAATTAACGCTTCAGGGGCACTGTGCCTACCTTGAGAACGATCTGCTGTCAAAGACGGGAGAGCTCTTGGATATCAATACAGCTNTCATTAAAGAAGCACTTGAAGCATCCGTTAACGCGAAGCATTTGATTCGCTTTGACCATGCAGAACTCGGCANCTTGATCTATCTACCCACTCTTTACGCGGCTGAATGTGAATTGGCTGATCGTCTCNATAAATTGTCCCAAGGAGCTCACCCCAGCCCAGATATTCTGATAGATCGAGCGCTGGAGTGGGTTGAAGAGCGATCTGATATTTCATTAGCGGCTTCTCAGCAAGAGGCACTTCGTAAAGCGATATCATCCAAGATTTCAATAATAACGGGTGGTCCTGGCGTGGGAAAAACCACCTTGGTGAAGTCAATTATAATGATTCTTTGTGCTAAAAAACTGCGTATTCTCTGCTGTGCACCGACAGGTCGAGCGGCCAAAAGAATGAGTGAAAGTACGGGCTTAGAAGCTAAAACTATTCATCGTGCGCTACAGTACAACCCTGGTACGGGAGGATTTGTTCATCACACGGAAAACCCACTGGCGTGCGATGTGTTGATTGTAGATGAAAGTAGTATGATCGATCTTCCATTAGCAAACCAATTGATGAAAGCCGTTCCGCTGCATGCTGCGGTTATTATGGTGGGCGATGCAGATCAATTACCCTCGGTCGGNCCGGGATGTGTCTTGCAGGACCTGATATCATCTTCTCAATTTGCAGTCGGTCATCTGCGCGAAGTGTTTCGCCAAGCGGCGAGCAGCTTAATCGTGAGTAATGCGCATATGATTAATACGGGTGAAATGCCCCGATTTCCTTCTGAATCAGAAGAGGGCGACTGTTATTACATCGCCGCAGAGGATCCAGAAAAAGCGGTACAGATGATTTCCAAATTAGTTAAGGATTCTATTCCAAAAAAATTCGGATTCAATTCCGTGGCAGACATTCAAATCCTCTCGCCCATGCAGAAGGGCATCTTGGGTGCACGTAATTTGAATCAAACCATGCAGCGCATTTTAAATCCTCAGGGGGATGAGATAGAACGCTTTGGCACCATCTTTCGTTGTGGTGACCGAGTCATGCAGACAGAGAATGACTACGACAAAGAGGTGTATAACGGTGATTTGGGAACCATCGAGCATCTGGATTACGAAAATGCAGAAGCAAAGATTCGATACGAAGACCGGATCATCCCGTATGACTTCCGCGAGTTAGATGCGCTGCTGCACGCATACGCTATCACCATTCATAAAAGTCAGGGGAGTGAATATCCGGTTGTTATTATTCCTGTTCACACACAGCACTATGTGATGCTGCAACGAACACTGATTTATACGGCGCTTACTCGCGCAAAAAAACTAGCTATCTTAGTGGGGAGTGAAAAAGCGATTCGACTGGCCGTTTCTCAAACCGAATCAAAGAAAAGAATCACAACCCTCCATGACAGGCTGCAATCATCTTTTCATACCTCATGACTCCAGTTCGTCTAAATCGACGGCGGTTCGCTCAAGATCCCATATTTTTTCACAATAGTCCTGAATAGAGCGGTCCGATGTGAACCATCCCATTCGCGCGACGTTGAGCAGCGCTTTTTCAGCCCACTGACTGGGCTGTGCATATAATGCGTCCACTTTCTCATTGCAGCGGATATACGATTCAAAATCTGCCAGATAGAAATAAAAGTCACCGTTGGTCGTCACTTCATGATAGAGCTCTTTAAAGAGGTCAGGACTATCCAGATTAAAAATGTTATCGCGGATGGCTTCTAACACCTGCATCAACTCATCAGAATTTTCTGCCACAGTCCAAGGGTCATAGCCCTCATCACGCAACTGTTTCAACTCTTCCGTTCGTTTGCCAAAGATAAAGATATTTTCCTCTCCGACGTGTTGAGCAATCTCAATATTGGCTCCATCCCATGTTCCAACCGTGAGAGCGCCATTTAACGAGAGCTTCATATTTCCAGTACCAGATGCCTCAAGCCCAGCTGTTGATATCTGCTCTGATATATCCGCTGCCGGAATGATTCTTTCGGCAAGAGATACGTTGTAATCGGGCAAGAATATAATTTTTAAGCGTCCCGCCACGTCGACATCGTTATTGATATGCTCAGCCATTGTGTTGATAAGCTTAATAACAGATTTCGCAATGAGATATGCCGGCGCCGCTTTGGCCGCAAAAATAAATGTCCGCGGTTGGATTTCAATACGGGGGTTCTCTTTAATACGCTGATACAGATAGATAATATGCATCGCTTTCAACAGTTGGCGTTTGTACATATGCAGTCGTTTGATCTGAACATCGAATAGGGAGTCAGGGTTAACCGCATACCCTGTTGTCTCGAGAATATACGCAGCTAGACTCTCTTTTTTAGCGCGCTTAATCTTCATGAATGTTTCTTGAACAGCGGAATTCGCCGCTTCGGGCTCGAACTGCTTTATTTTACCCAAATCATATTTCCACTCTTCTCCGATGTGTTCGGAAACAAGAGATGACAACTCGGGGTTACACTTTATCAGCCAGCGCCGATGCGTGATGCCGTTGGTTACATTGCAGAATTTGTCTGGGAATACTTTGTCAAAGGTTGGCATCGTCTGCGTGCGTAGCAACGATGAATGCAAGGCAGAGACACCGTTCACTTTACGCGAGCCAACTACACAGAGATTCGCCATTCGTACCATCTGCTCGTCACCCTCCTGTATGAGTGACACTTCACGGATAATATCACTTTCACCCGGATGACTGATTTCAATGGTTTGTAAGAATCGATGATTAATCTCAAAAATAATCTGCATATGTCTGGGTAACACCCGATTCAGCAAATCCACACTCCATTTTTCTAATGCTTCAGCCAACAGGGTGTGATTGGTATAGCAGAAAGAGCTCGTCGTAATTTCCCACGCATCATTCCACGGTATGTGCTCCTCATCGTGTAGAATTCGCATCAATTCCACGATAGCGAGCGTCGGATGGGTATCATTCAGCTGAATAACGTTTTTCGCTGCAAACTGATCAAAATTCGAATGGTTTTTCTTATACCGCCGGATGATGTCCCGCACCGAACAAGAGGCGAGGAAATACTCCTGAATCAAACGCAGTTCTTTTCCGGCATACGTGTAGTCAGAAGGGTAGAGCACCTTAGAGACATTCTCCGCCCAGTTCTTTTCTTCAACCGCCCGAACATAGTCTCCTTGATTAAACACATCCAATCGGAATCCTTCTGATGGCTGCGATTTCCAGAGACGAAGCATATTTACGGAATTCACATGATATCCAATGATTGGAATGTCATAGGGTACCGCTTCAAAAACTTGAAACCCTTCCCATACATCTTCGGCACCCCGGCCCGGCTGATAATTCTTTCTCAATTGACCATAGACGCAAACTGGCATCGTATATTCAGGTCTAACTAGCTCCCATGGATATCCGTGCGACAACCACTCATCCGGACGTTCGCGCTGCCAACCATCTTCGAACTCCTGTTTAAAAATGCCGTGCTCATAGCGTATGCCATATCCAAATGCTGGCAGCTCTTGGGTTGCCAAAGAATCAAGATAACAGGCTGCTAAACGACCCAGCCCTCCGTTACCCAGACCAGCCTCGACATCCAGTGCTAAGAGCTCATCCAAGGTTGTATGTAGGGGTTTTAGCGCTTCATCTGCAATATCTTCCACGCCAAGTGCGTACACATTGTTTTCCAACATTTTGCCGATCAAAAACTCCATGGAGAGATAATTAACCCGGCGGGAATCGTTTTTCCGATACGTAGCCTGTGTAGCCATGAAACCATCCACAGCCATATCGCGAATGGCGTGCGAGAAGCAGAGCATTTTATCAAGTGTTGTGGCAGCTTCTAAGGCTTTCCCTCGACTATATTTTAAATGGAATAGAGAGCGTTCAGATAATAATTCGGCAGTAATGTTTTCTTTGAAATGCGACATAATATTTCCGTTTATGAAAGTTTCGTTTCGTGGCTAACTGAAACAAAGCCTACTCCGCGCAACTCTGGATGCAAGCCTACATTCGTGATTGTCTCATTTTTCCAGAGCCAATAAGAATTGTTTCCAAAAAAGCCCATATGCATAGCCGCCAAGACTCGATTTTCCGACCACTCGATGACAGGGAATCACCAGTGGTAGCGGGTTTTTCGCACACGCTTGTGCCACCGCACGAAACGATCGGGGATGGCCGATGCTGGCTGCTAACTCGGCATAACAGATCGTTTCTCCAGCCTTTATCTTCAGGAGCTTCGTCCAAACTAACTGCTGAAACGATGTTCCCTCAAATTGAAACTCAATCGGTGTTACAACTGCTCCCATCATATAGTCATGAATATAGTGATGCAGTGGTGATGACTCCATAAACGAAAGCGTAAAAGGACTCTTTGGACGCTGCTCAAGATAGGGTAGCTGTAGCTCAGTGAGCTTATCATCTACAAAACAACAATCGAATCTACCCCATGAAGATGCAATGGTTAGATTCGCTCTCATGCCATCACGGAACCAAGGGAATAACTAAAGTTTGTCCCACTCGTATACCCGAAGGGGATTGCAATGCATCCCGGTTAGCCTGATAGATCAGATCCCATAACGTCGCGTCATTATAAAACTTTTTGGCTATTTTTGAGAGCGTATCGCCGGCCTTAACATGGTAGATGCGCACGTCTTTGTTCGCACTCTTCTCTTCAGTTGAGGGATTCACGTTTTCGGGGGATCTCCTGACGGATTCACGCTCTAATGTGTTACCCCTCAAACGCATCAATTCATTTTTTAACTGTCTGTTCTCTTCCGCTAAAGCCTGCACCTGGGGCGTATTTTTCAATAACGTATTTGCAAGCAACTGAGCCACCTTCATACGTTGCTGTTCAACAAGGCCTCTTTTTTCACTAGTTGGTCGTAATTCCAGATAGCGATCATAGTGATAGATAGCATGAACATAGTTAATGATATGTTGCTGATAGAGGGTTGCTAAATCCAAGTGGGGCCTAGCAATGGTTGGATTCTCGAGAAGGGCTTGCTTAAAGCGGGTTTCCGCATCAGCATATTGTCCGGCTTTCATTAACTCGCGCGCCTCTATCACACGCTCAATTTTTTCTTCTCGTTCGTCCTGACTTAGGGTTTCAGTATCGCACCCCGTCAACACAAGGAGCAAAGCGATCATTGGCCAACATACTGTTTTCATATTACGGTGTTCCTAATAGGTGGTTTCATACGATGTTTTTTCCATAAATCCATCACTATAATACGCAACTAAGTTCTCATTAGACGAGCATATAAAAAGAGCTTCAACAGTTGGTAATTCATTAATTTTTTTTAATCCNGATTCTACATCCATCACATACATAGCTGTCGCCCAGCCATCTGCCTCAAGGCAGCTAGGCGCAACAACACTCACGCTTACTAAATCACTGTAAACCGCCTGACCGCTCTGTGGATCTAAAATATGAGCATACCGCTTGCCCTCCACTTCAACATAATTTCGATAACTGCCTGACGTGGCTACTGCACCATTTGTTGCTTGCACGATCCCGTGCAACGTCGTGTCGAAAAATTGAGCATCCGGGCTTTGAATTCCAATTTTCCACGCCACTCGATCCGTATTTTTTCCAGCCACTAACACTTCGCCACCCACTTCAATGAACCACTCCTCAAACGCTTCCTCACGCAACAATTCACCCAGCCGGTCCACGGCGTATCCTTTGGCAATAGCGCCCAGCGCAAGCTGTATATCCGGTAGATCTTTTCGTAGCTTAGCATCCATTTCGACCGTGATTTTATCCCACCCAGTTGACTCACGAATTTCCTCAATTTGAGCAGGGGAGGGGGGCTCACCGGCACGACTCTCGCTACCGAATCCCCATAGGTTTAGAAGAGGTTGCAAGGTAGGATCAAACGCTCCATCACTAGCAGCAGCCAACGCAAGAGCAGACTTCGTGACCAAAGCAAACTCTTCAGACACCGGAAAGGGCGCGGTTGATTGATGACGATTAAAAGTACTGATCTCACTATCCTCCAGCCAAGTCGACATCTGCTGGTTGATAGTAAGCAACAACGCATCCATTCGCTCTGCCAATCTGTTAGCCTCTTTCTTCGTCAACACACCAATGAGTCGAATGCTATACGTTGTACCCATGGTTTCCCCGCGAAAGAGGGGATTTTCTATACGGTTTGCCCGCCAAGAACCGCCTACCATTAAACCCAGTAGCAACAGGAGAAAAAGGCCCGATTTGATGAGTTGATTACGCGGCATGGTTTATTTCTGCAATCGCTTCAATTTCAACCAGAGAACCCATTGGAAGCGCGGCCACTTCAATAGTCGATCGCGCAGGCGCATCCGTCTCGCCAAAATACTCCCCATATATTTTATTCATCACTGCGAAGTCAGCAAAATCAGCCAAAAAGACCGTCGTTTTAATCACGTTATCTAACGTGCTATTTTCTGCCTTCAGCACCGCAACAATATTTTCAAACACCTGATGCGTCTGAACGCTTATATCCGACTCAACCAGCTTTCCAGATGCTGGATCCACCGGAATTTGTCCCGACAGATAAAGCAATGAGCCGCAGCGAACCGCTTGGCTATAGGGACCGATGGGTAAAGGTGCCTCGTTTGTAAAAACAATATTTCTCACGCTATCTCCTTTTGTTCCAAGTTAAAGGTTCGCTTCGATTGCATCAATCACTTTCAAGTCTGCCTTCGAGAAGGGAAGGTCTCTAAGTCGATCCGGCTCCATCCATCGAAAAGACTGACACTCAATCGCTACGGGTTCACCCGATTTAATGACCGCCCAAAAGGTATGCATCTTCATCGTAAAATGACTATAGGCATGGTTGACCGCTACAATCTTCTTTCCAAGTGTAATCGAAACACCAAGTTCCTCCTGAAGTTCCCGGACAACGCCTTGCTCAATCGTCTCATTTTTTTCAATTTTACCGCCCGGAAATTCCCATAAGCCCCCTAACATCTGATCTTCGCGCCGTTGTGCCACGAGCACTTCTCCTCGTCGGTTCTGCACCACGGCAGCCCCCACAACAATATGCGGAACGGGTCCCTTTTTGCGCTTCACTGGATACGCGTCAACCTTGTCGGTTAATCGCGCCTGACAATCAGAGGAGAGGGGACAGGCATCGCAAGATGGGTTTTGAGGCAAACAAATGGTGGCGCCTAATTCCATTACCGCCTCATTAAACCTCCCAGCTTCGCCCTCGATAAGCAACTGATCGGCCAGCTCTTGAAATATTTTCTTAGTGGCTGGTTGGGCAATATCATCTTTAATCGCCCGCAACCGAGCCAACACGCGCATCACATTACCATCCACCACCGCCAAATCATGGTTAAACGCCAGCGATCCTATAGCCGCGGTCGTATAGGGGCCGACGCCCGGCAATTTCGCGATTTCTTGTGGATCTTTAGGAAAGCGCCCGTTGTGACGCTCACGGATCAATAGGGCTGCTTTATGCAGATTGCGAGCGCGAGAATAATAGCCCAAACCTTCCCACGCTTTTAACACCTCTGACTGAGGGGCTTCCGCTAACTTTTTCAACGATGGAAAGCGGCGCATAAACCGATGATAATAGGGTATCGCCTGCGCTACTCGCGTCTGCTGGAGCATTAACTCGGAAATCCAAACACGGTACGGCGTTCGACGTTTTCGCCAAGGCATCGCCCGCTGGTTCGCATCAAACCATGGCAGCAACTGATGCAGCATAGCATCTTTAAGAAGAGCTAAGGATTTCATTATTCTCTGTCGTTAAAGGCCTTAACTGAACCACTAAAACCTGGCGTTGATTGGAGCTCTGTACTTTCACCTCATATCCAGCGAGTGTGAAATGTTCACCCGTTACGGGAATATGGCCTAATTCAGAGCAAACCAAGCCCCCGACTGAATCATACTCATCACTCTCCGGAAGTGGGTTGTTTAATTTCTCGTTCAGATCATAGATAGGCATTTTACCGCGAACCCAATACGACCCGTCCGACCGTTTAATGAAGTCTTGTTCTTCGAGATCGAACTCATCTTCAATTTCACCGACCAGCTCCTCGATCACATCTTCCATGGTTACCAGTCCCGCCGTGCCACCATACTCATCGACAACCACGACTAATTGAGATCGTTTATTCTTCATCAGTTGCAACACGTCATTTAGCGGCATGGTCTCTGGAACAATCGATATTTTTTTGCAGAGCGTTCCGATCTGTTGATGTAGCTGATCNGGTGTTGCGCGCAAAAGATCACGAATATGAACTACGCCCATAACCTCATCCATACTTTCGTGATAGACCGGAAAGCGCGAGTGTGGACGCTCCTTCACACTTTGAAGCGTCTCTTCAATGGTTAAGGTATCCGCCAGCCCTACAATATCGACCCGCGGTGTCATCACCTCACGAACCACCGAATCTCCAAATTCGAACACACTTCGAATCATATTTCGCTCTTCAAGCTCTAACTCTTCATCGCCGTTTTCATCGATCAAATTAATCACCTCATCCTCGGTGGATGGACGATCGTCACTGTCCGATCGATTTGAGAAGATTCGGTTGAAAATATTTTCTAACCATTGAAGAGGGAAGAGGAGGGGCATGAATAGAAGTGCCAAAAATGCAAGAGCCGGAGCACACAGCAGAGAAATCCGGTCGGCAAAATGTTCAGCGATAGACTCGGCTAGAATCCAGATGCTCAGTGAGATAAACAGAAACAGCAAAAAAGGTAACCCAACGCTTTCTATCGATAGAGAGTGAGAGGTAGAGATGAAAATCCAAAAGAATAACGAAAATGCCAAAGCGACCAGCAGCCGGCTTACCTGAATCAAATAATGCCACCGGTTTTCCCAGCGATCTAAAAACGTACTGTATTTTGGTTTTCGCTCAATTAGCCTTCGAATTCCCGCATCGCCGCTCAACTTGATCGCCTGATACAATATTAATGAGCCGAACGCTAAGATCGTGCTGATGATATATACGTTAATCGATGAGGTCATAAATGGATGGGGGTTATTAAATTATACATATACTGGTGGTTTTATGAAAAAGTAATTTAACATAATATATATTATGCGACGTTACTGGAAAGGCCAGTAAATCACTACCAACAAGCGAATAAGCGTCATAACTAGATACGTTCACGTGTCTCAATGCCAAGAAGATGAAGTCCGCTTTTCAAAACGGTTGCCGTTAACCTACAGAGACGAATTCTTGATTCGCGGATACCTTCATCAGCTTTCAAGAAAGGAACGTTCTGATAGAATGAGCTGTAGAGTTGTGAAAGTTCATAGAGATAATCTGCCACGATATTGGGTTTATAGTTTTTAGCTGCTTCGTGAACCGCAGAACTAAATCGATATAACTTAATGGCCAATCGACGCTCGATTGTTTCGTTAAGTAGAAACGGCTGTTGATCGATAAGCTGATCGCCATACGTTCCGATATACTTATCTACAACCGATGAGATGCGTGCATATGCATATTGTAAATACGGAGCAGAGTTACCCTGCATGTTTAACGCCTTTTCCCATGTAAAGGTAACGAGGCTCTGTGGGTTTTGCGACAGGTCCATATATTTAACAGCACCAATACCGATCGCTTTCGCTAAATCCTTTTGTTCAGTTTCCGTTGAACTTGGATTATGCTCTTTAACCATCTCTAATGCGCGGCTCTCAGCTTCGTCTAACAAGGCCGCTAATTTGATGACATTGCCTTCCCTTGTGGAAAAAGTNGCATCAGGCAAACGCATGAGCCCAAACCACACATGCACTAGATTAGCCTTCAACTCTAACTTTTCAGAAATAGCAAAAAANTGTCTGAAATGGAGTTGCTGCCGTTCATCTGTNACATAGATAATTTGGTCCGGNTTGAACTCTTCCTGCCGAGCTTGAACCGTTGCTAAATCCGTCGTCGCGTAGTTATATCCACCATCGCTTTTCTTCACGATGCAGATCGGCATCTTATCTTCTTCCAGGTCAACGATAAGAGCTCCATCACTCTCTTGGGCCAAACCAGCCTGCTCTAGCCGCTCAATCATNTGGGGCAAGCGGTCGTTATAAAAACTCTCCCCNCGGTACAGATCAAAGGCAACATCCAGNCGTTGATAGATGGTATTAAANTCTTCAAGTGACAGTTCAATAAACCGTTCCCAGAGCGATCGGCACGCTTCATCACCCTGCTGCAACTTGACGAGTTCGGCCTTCGCTTTCTCTCTCCAATCAGGATCTTCTTTTGAACGATTATAACTAGCGACATAAATCCGTTCCAACTCATCGACGGGAGATTGTTCCAATGCTTCTTCATCAACAAATGCGCGATAGCCAACCAGCATCAAACCAAACTGAGTCCCCCAATCGCCCAAATGATTGTCGGCAATGACGCGATAGCCCAAACTCCGATACAGACGATCAATCGCATTACCGATAACCGTCGAACGAATGTGCCCGATATGCATTGGCTTCGCAATATTAGGGCTCGAGTAGTCGATAATCACCGTTTTCCCCTCACCCGACTGCCCGATGCCCAGATGCGGATCGCTTTCAATCTGTTCCAATTGATCTGAGATGGCTTCACTCTTCAGAAAAAGGTTGATGAACCCGGGACCGGCAATTTCGGCGCGCTCCACAAAATCCGGTAACGGAGTACCTTCAAGAAATGTCGCTGCAATTTCACGGGGCGATTTTTTCAGCTGCTTACTCAGGCTCATGGCCGCATTGCACTGATAATCACCAAACGAGTCATTATTGGTAGCCGAGATATTTCCGGAAGCATCCTCTACCTGAAACAATTCCGAAAACCCATTACTCGCCCACTGTTCCAAGCGTGTTTCAAACTTCTCTACCTTCATCGGCATCCTACAAACGTCATCTTTGCCATTAGATTTTACCTATTCACTCTTATCTTTTTGCGACGATTGTTTTCTTTTAGTCGTCGAGGAAAGATGAAACGTCAACTTGGTTTTATTGGCACGCACAGAGACCACCGAATCATTCTGAACAGCTCCCCGCAAAATTTCTTCCGCCAATGGATCTTCTAAATACCGCTCTACCGTTCGCCTCAACTGACGCGCTCCGTAAGCTTTATCATAGCCTTTGTTCAGCAAAAATTCGCGAGCAGATTTTGTTATCTTCAATTCGATATTTCGTCCCAACACACGATTCTGAATGTTGGATAGTTCCAAATTAATAATCGTTTCGAGGTCATCACGACCCAATTCTCTAAACACGATCATATCATCTAACCGATTGAGCAATTCTGGCTTGAAGGTTCGTTTGGCAATTGAAAGCATCATCTCTTTCAATTTTGCAAACTCAACCTCCTCGTCGGAAGGCGCGAAGCCAAGTGAACCAGCTTTTTTGACTTCTTGTGCTCCTAGGTTGGACGTCATGATAATAATGGTGTTTCTAAAGTCCACACTTCTGCCCAGACTATCTGTCAAACGGCCCTCTTCCATGATCTGAAGCAGCATATTCATCACATCAGGGTGCGCTTTTTCAACTTCGTCAAAAAGAACCACTGAATAGGGCCGGCGGCGAACGCGCTCCGTCAATTGCCCCCCCTCTTCGTGTCCCACATATCCTGGAGGTGAACCGACCAATCGCGAAGCATTAAACTTCTCCATATACTCCGACATATCGATTTGGATAAACGACTCTGGGTCATCAAACATAAAGTTAGCCAACGTCTTCGCGAGTAACGTTTTACCCACGCCAGTAGGTCCCAAGAAAATAAAGGAACCAATCGGTCGCTTCGGATCCTTCAAATCTGCACGGGAACGCCGCAAGGCACGTGACAAGGCGGAGACGGCTTCCTGTTGCCCTACCACCTGCTCCCCCACCACATCTTCAATGCGTAAGAGCCGCGCCATCTCTTTCTCGCCCATCTTCATCACGGGGATGCCCGTCCATTTTGAGACGATTTCCATGATGTCGTCGTCATCCACAACGGATCGATTTTCATCCCGCTCTTTTCGCCAACTCTCAAGCAAGCTCTCTAACTTCTCACGCGATTGCCGCTCCTTGTCCCGAAAATTTGCTGCATCTTCAAACTTCTGCTCTTGAATCGCATCGTTTTTCAACTGTTCAAATTCTACAGCAGATGCTTCCAGTTGCTTGAATTCCGGAGGTCTATTCATGCTGCCAATACGCGCTTTAGCACCGGCTTCATCAATCAAATCAATCGCTTTATCGGGCAAGAAACGATCCGGCAGATATCGCACCGAGCAGTCCACGGCGGCCTGAAGGGCATCATCCGTGAAGATGGCATGATGATGCTCTTCGTATTTTTTTCGCAATCCCTTCATGATCTCAACGGCCACTTCAACTGTTGGCTCGTTAACGGTTACGGTCTGGAAACGTCGTTCCAGTGCTGCGTCCTTTTCGATATGCTTGCGATACTCTTTTAACGTGGTGGCACCAATACACTGAAGCTCTCCCCGGGAGAGCGCAGGCTTAATGATATTCGCCGCATCCATGGTGCCCTCAGCCGAGCCCGCCCCCACAATGGTGTGGAGCTCGTCGAGAAAGAGAATAATATTTTTTTCTTTTCGGATTTCATCCATCACCGCTTTGATGCGTTCTTCAAACTGGCCGCGATATTTTGTGCCTGCCACCATCAAGGCTAAATCGAGCGTGATCACTTTTTTATCAATCAGCAGATCAGGCACGTCGCCTGAAACAATACATTGAGCCAAGCCCTCCGCTATGGCCGTCTTACCCACACCCGCTTCCCCGAGTAGCACCGGATTGTTTTTTGTGCGCCGACACAGAATTTGAATAACCCGCTCAATTTCAGACGCCCGGCCAATAACAGGATCTAATTTGCCTGAACTCGCAATTTTATTGAGATCACGTCCAAATGAATTTAAGGCGGGTGTTTTGGACTTTCCTTTCGCTGGCTGCGCTGGCGGTTCCCCTCCCGCCAAATTCTCTTCCGGCTCGGATTCGAAATCCTCGTCTCCCTCTGTATCGTACTCTGGATCAAGGGTCTTCATAATCTCATAGCGAATTTCATCAAGATCAACCCCCAGATTTTCCAGCACGCGAGCGGCAATCCCCTCGCCTTCTCGCAATAGTCCCAATAAAATATGTTCGGTTCCTACGTAACTGTGTCCAAGATTACGTGCTTCACTAGCCGAGAGGGCCAATACTTTTTTAGCACGCGGTGTAAACGGAATACTTCCGATCGTCTTTGTTTCAGGACCCGTTCCGACCGCTTTCTCCACTTCCATGCGAACCGCATCGAGTTCTATTCCAACGGATTGGAGCGCGTTAACGGCCACGCCGTGACCTAATGCGATTAAGCCCAGCAACACGTGTTCTGTGCCAACATATCCATGGTTAAATCGATCGGCCTCCTTGCGGGCCAGTTGCAATACCTGTTGTGCTCTTGGTGTAAAATTATCCATACTACTCCTGTTCGACCTTCAGCGTTGCACGTTTCATAAAGTTTCTCAACATTTCAGCACGCACGAAATCACGATCGTTCGGTGCCAGCTCAGATTGCTGAATTTTCTGCAGATGCGCGGGCTGTGTGGAGATGTAGAGCTGATCCATTTCCTGTCGGCTAAATCCACTCACCATACCGAGATCTAAACCCAGCCTCAATGTGGAGAGTAGATTAAGGGCTTCTCCACTCGCCATTAATTTGGCATGTGCCAACAAACCGAACGAACGAGCTATATGATCTTTCACCATGATCGGATTTTCATGCAGCAAGCGCTGTCTTGCATTCTGTTCATGCTCGACCAGTTCCAGTACAATCTGTTCAAGGTGGTTCACAATCTGCTCTTCCCCCTTGCCGAGCGTGATCTGGTTCGAAACCTGAAACATGTTACCCACTGCTTCTGAACCTTCGCCCCACATGCCTCGAACCGCTAATCCGATTTTAGATATTCCATTCACAACCGGATCCATCTCCTCCAGCAAAACAAGACCCGGTAAATGTAGCATCACAGACGCCCGCAATCCCGTTCCCACATTGGAGGGACATGAAGTCAGAAATCCAAGTCGAGCATGATAGGCATACAACAATTGCTGCTCTAACTGGTCATCAATCCGACTAGCCGCCTCCCACGCTTGCTTTAATTGCAAGCCGGGCTTAAGCGTCTGTATTCGGATGTGATCTTCCTCATTGATCATGATAGCCATCATCTCATCCGGTGAAACAAAAACACCATTTTCCGCCTCTTTATTGGCTAATTCCTGACTAATTAAATGCCGTTCGAAGAGCAGCTCACGATCCGTATCGGGGAGCGACTCCATTTTCCAACACATGAAGGCATCATCCATCTCCGAAAACAGTTCATATGTCTGTTTCCAAATCGCATGTTTCTGTTCTTCGGATGCCCAGCCCGGGAAATGGTAATCTTCTAAATTTCGCGCCAGCCGGACACGACTACTGATCACCGGTCCCTCATCGACACCCGACTCCAACCAACTTCCATGGCGCTGAACTAATTCATGAAGCGTTATCGGCTGAATCATCTTGCTTCTCCCATAAGCTGGCTTTGAGCTTTCTCATTTCATCCCGTAAAGCCGCAGCTTTTTCATACTCTTCTTTGTTCACAGCTTGATCAATTTCTCGCTTCAACGTTTCAATTTGGGATGAAACCTTGACTTCCGCACCCTGCCTAGCTGGGATTTTCCCCACATGCTGCCGGCTGTGGTGCATCGCTTGCGTAATGGTATTAAGCTCGGCAAGAAAAGCCTGATAACAATCGGGACAACCCAATCGCGCTTGTTTTTTAAACTCCGCGCGTGTCATCTGGCATCGACTACAGGCCAAGTCATACTCACCAGCTGAGACACTTCCAGCACCCCGTTTCCACTGTTTATCAATCCCCATCAACACATCCGTGATCGAGATGGGCGAATTTAAGTCAATGCCATGTTTCTCCGCACATGCCTGACAGATATTAAGCTTCTTCATATTCCCATTCACGACCTGCGTGAGATGTATGGTTGCATCATTCACATTACAAAATTCGCATTTCATAGCTACCCCGTTACACAATCAAATATTAAAATGCAGATCCTATGCCAGTTCACGCATTAATCCAATATCTTTAATAATAGAGCGATTTCAGCCGTCAAACACCCAAACTACCACGCTTGCGAGTAGGACAAAACGTCACTTTTGTGACGCTATTTCGCAGAATGATACCCAATCGTACCATCCCTCTATAATTGATATCCATTCGACTGCGCATACGCAGAATATAAATCAGCCAGCTTACCGGTAATGATCCCCGGTTCACCGCTACCAATCGAACGCTTGTCAATTTCGACAACTGAAATAATCTCCGCAGCGGTTCCTGTCAAAAACACTTCATCCGCAACATACAAATCATAACGAGCCATAACACGTTCCTGCACCACCAAACCTGCTTCTTGAGCCAACTCAATCACCTTATTACGCGTCAACCCCTCGAGCGCACCACAGCTACTGGGCGGTGTTATGATTTCACCGTTCCGCACCGCAAAAACATTATCCCCCGAAGCTTCGGCCACTTCCCCTTTATGATTCAGCATGAGACACTCCATGCAACCAGCATTGATTGCCTCAATCTTTGCCAACACATTGTTGAGATAATTCAAACTTTTAATACGTGGATTAATGGCTTCTGGATGATTCCGCACCGTACCAACGGTTACAATTTTCAGGCCGTTTTCGTAAAGTTCTCTTGGATACAACTGAATTTTGGCCGCAATGATAATCACTTCTGGTTCCGAGCAAAGGTATGGATTCAAGCCCAACGAACCTTTCCCCCGCGTTACAACCAAGCGAATATACCCTTCCGCCAATCCATTCGCCCGGCATGTTTCCGCCACGGCCTCCATCATTTCACTCTTGGCCATCGGGATTTCCAACGCAATCGCTTTGGCAGAGTCGTATAGACGATCAATATGTTCCTCTAGCAGAAAAACGCGACTATTATAGATGCGAATTCCTTCAAACACCCCGTCACCATACAAAAGCCCGTGGTCAAAAACCGAAATAACGGCATCCTCTTCGTCTACCCATTTACCACTAATATACACCTTCATCTTGACCTACTTACCTCTTTGAGAACCCGTTTCTCCAGCCGCCACTGTTTATCACAACGATCCGCTACGGATGGACTGTGCGTTACCATCACCAAACTATGCCCTCTTAACTCAATCAGTTGAAATAAATAATGCAGGACTTTATCCCCCGTCTCCTCATCTAAATTACCAGTCGGTTCATCCGCCAAGATAATCGCTGGGTGATTTATAAGTGCACGTGCCACCGCAGCGCGCTGCTGTTCACCACCGGACAGTTCCTGAGGGCGATGCTGCAGGCGATCCTCCAAGCCAACCGCTTCCAGCAGCTCTTTTGCCATTCTCAACGAACGACCATGCCCCTCCATTATTTGTGCCGGCAATGCGACATTCTCTACCACCGTTAATTCGCTCAACAGATGATACCCTTGGAAAATAAAACCAATCTGTTGATGTCTATATTGGCAGCGCCAGCGATGACTAGCCTCAACAATAGACGTTCCCTTGAAAACAATATCGCCAGAATCCGGAGCATCCAATCCACCCAACATATGCAACAACGTGCTTTTACCAGAACCGCTCGCCCCCATTACCGCAACCTTATCGCCCGCTTCAATTTCGAATGATAGCCCGTCAAAAAGATCAATTTCTGAATGAGCAGTACGATAGGTACGCTTCACGTCATGTACACACAATAACGGAGCCGCCATTATGCCGTCTCTCTCTTCACAACAGATGCCAACTCTGCCGCAATGGTATCGATTAAACGTTTATCTGCTCCCTCAACCATCACACGACACAGCGGCTCTGTCCCAGAGTAACGAATCAGAATGCGCCCGTTATCTCCCAACCTTTCCTCAGCTCTCTTCACTTCCTGCTGAAGCGCCGTCAAGGATGATAATTCGGGCTTATTCACCACCTCAACATTCAACAACGTCTGAGGAAAAATGGAGACAGCAGCAGCCCGCTCCGAAAGCGTTTTCTCGCCCGCTTTAACAATACGGAGAAGTTGTAACGCCGTCAGCAAACCGTCTCCCGTCGTGTGAAAATCATGAAAAATAACATGCCCCGAATCCTCGCCGCCCAGCGAAGCCCCGCAGCGACTCATCTCTTCCATAACATTTCGATCCCCCACCCCGCACACGTTCACATGAATGCCAGCTTCCCTCATCGCTGCATGCAACCCTAGATTACTCATCACGGTCACCACCAATTGGTTCCCAGACAACGTGCCATGCCGCTGAAAATCGAGCGCACAAATAGCCAACAGCTGATCCCCCCGAAGCTCTTCGCCCAACTCATCAACGGCAATACAGCGATCCCCATCCCCATCAAACGCAATGCCTACATCCGCCTGCACCGCCCGGACAAGCTGCGCCAAATCGTTCGTATGCTGAGAACCGCACCGTTCATTAATATTGATTCCGTTCGGCTGATCATGAATCAGATGAACGTCTGCACCCAACTCCCGTAATAGCTCCGGTGCACAGACCGCCATAGCGCCATTCGAAGCATCCAATGCAACTTTCAGCCCTTCGAACGTGCAGCCATCCGGCAAGGCTGCAGCACAAAATTGTTGATAGGATGCGCCTGCATGATCGTCACGCTTAATACGGCCTATCTCCACTCCGTCGCATCCCGGTATCCAGCGGTCCGACGCCGAATAAAGGGTCTCAATTTCAGCCTCTTCCTCATCTGTCAACTTGTAGCCATCCGCCTTAAACAACTTAATACCATTATCCGAAAAGGGATTATGCGAAGCGGACACCATGATCCCCATGGCCGCTTCTGACTGCTGAACCAAAAGTGCAACCGCCGGCGTAGGAACAACGCCCGCAATGACCACATCGTACCCAACACTCGCAAAGCCTGCAGCCAATACAGCCTCCATCATTTCACCACTCAACCGCGGGTCCCGACCGATAACAACAGAGCGACTTGTCTCCTGCCGATCCAGCCACGTCGCGACCGCCCGACTTAAACGAAGCAGACCATCAAGAGTCAATACGCCCTTATTGGCAGCACCGCGAATACCGTCTGTTCCAAATAACTCAATCATAATCCATTGCACTCACTTCGACGGATCTGATGATGGATTGCAACCACTCNNGNCCGGAATCGACGACCGTTGTCNGCAATTGCTGAACCGTTGAAATATACTCATTTTCACTCGTAAACTGAGCCCGCAAGCTCTCGGGAGCTGGCTCTGATGAAATCGGGTGGCCCAGTTTGTTGTCTTTCCAACGCTCCAATAAATTCGATTGAAACGTACGCTCTTCACTCGGCAAAGATACCGCATGCCCCAACCGATGGGACTCGTCTACACGATGGATCAACCCGTCCAACCGCTGCCTTCGCTCATCAATAGATGTTGCTAACAGTTCAACGGCTCCCGCATGAATAGCCCGATCAAAATCATCACGCACGCAGCGAAGCCTCACTTCAGTATACCACGCCCGCAACGCAATCAGGTGCGCTATGTANGTTANATTACGCTCCAGCACACGTCTCACATTTCGATACANGGGCAGCGTCAGCTCATCGTCTCTTGCTNTTGCAGAGCCCGCGGGCACAATTAAACGATTCGGCTCTAGCTGGTCTTTTCGTAAAATAGAACCCGCACCCAACACCGTGCCATAGTCAACACGCAAAGGCCCGACAGCCCCTCCTTGACCACCCAGAAAAATAGGACGTTCCCGGAGAAAAACACCTCGATCCACATCGCCAAATAGCGAGGGAGTTGCTTTATCCTGATTCGGCGTGTAGTTGAAATGCACAAAAGAGGAACCAATCTCGGAGTGATTTTCTCGATGCGTGCCGCCTGCGATCATCGCATCACAAAAATTAATCAAACTACCCGTCGTCACAAACGGGAAAAGAATGGTCTGCTTGAGACCGACGGTGTGCGCACCACTCGCCTGCTCTTCCAGCAGCGTTCCTTCTCGTATGTGAGCACCACTCCCCATAGACGAGCCATCCAGAAAAACCGCATTTCGATAGAACCCGCCCTTCAACCGAACACCCCGCCCCAACCGGCAGTTCTCCAGCACAACAGGCCCTTCTTCTCCCAATACGACTCCNGGTGCAATCACAGTACCGGAGCCTCGAATATGCGTTGTNGNGTAGGCGATTAGGTCATTCGAAATGAGATCCCGCTTAACGTCTTCAGCAAAAATCAGTGAATCATTCATGGGTNGTAGTGTAACGCATAGAGCCGGAAAGCCAACCATACCCACGCATTAATTAACACTCATCGTCCTCGCAAGGCGTGTCTATTTCCGAGAAAATATANCCCAGCAGAGATTNATAGCGCTTATCCTCTCGTAATGAATCGAGATCTGTATCGCTCTTCATCCATTCATAATCACGGTAGCCAAAGTCAATCGCTTTNGAAAGCGCCTCAAAAGCTTCATCGATCTGATCCATCAGTGCATATGAACAGGCCAAATTATACCATACGGTTTCATCTCTNGGCGCTAGTTGAGCAAGACGCTGATCCACCGCTAAACCGGCTTCAATCAACTTGTTTTTCGTGTAGAGCTCTGCCAATGCTTGGAGAATATCAATATCGTTCGGCAATCGCTCCGCCAGTTTTTGCAGCAGGGCTAATTCAATAGCTTCATCGTTCTTCNCTGTTGCGAGTTGATTTCGTTGCATAAAACACTCCTCTTTAATCACTCNNACAAGANCGTATAATCTTTCACCTCTCTTCACAAGTTAGAAAATGATGAACCCTCACANATTNGCATAATCATTATACCTCAAATTTCCTAATAATTTGGTTGCCAGAACCTCCCTGAATCCGGTTTTATACGCGCCTTTTAACGAAGGAAACNAAACAGCTATGGCTAAGAAAAGTAAAATTGCAAAAAATCAAAAACGAATTGCGTTGTCGAATCGCTACTACGAAAAGCGGATTACGCTGAAGAAGATCATCAGCAATCCCGAGACATCGCCAGAAGATCGTATGGTGGCCATTCGTAAGCTGCGATCGCTTCCCCTTGATGCGAATCCTAACCGCGTTATGAATCGTTGTTCCATTACGGGTCGTCCCCATGCCGTNTANAGAAAATTTCAGTTGTCGCGAATTACCCTTCGCGAAATGGCTTCACAAGGTCAAATCCCCGGCATGACCAAAGCCAGTTGGTAAACAAAAAGCCAGCCACAAAAAAAACCGCTCCNANTAAGAGCGGTTTTTTTTTGATCNAGTGGAACGATACGTTACGCCTTTGTAACGGCTCCTGAACGCAGCGCTTTAGCTGAAACCCANACCCGTTTCACCGTGCCGTTCTCATCGCGCACTTTCACCCGCTGCAGNTTGGGTTTAAACGTACGCTTCGTAGCGCTGGTTACATGCAAACCGATTCCACCNTTTTTCTTCGCAAGACCCTTGCGAACAATTCGACGACCCACGNTTGTTTTCTTTCCTGTCACTGCACATTGACGACCCATAATCTTACCTCGCTGTAAATTTCTNTTTGTTTATTCTCACCGAAAGGTNGAAGAAACTAACGAACTAGCATNCAATTGCAAGCGGATTGTTAGCTTTTCAGCCCTGCACNTCACACCAAAACAGAGCAAACCGCATTGCTGACAAATCGCTTCTCCGCTGGAATACGCAAAACCGTNCCATCCCATTCCAGTAATTTCTCCTCAATTAACGACTCCCACTCCTCNTTATAAAGCGCGGCCAACTCAACNCCCGTAACCTGCCGAAACTCCTGCCGATCNACACCACAGCCTAATCGCAACCACATCACGAGAATTTCACGCGCCTTTGCAGCAGGTGCTAAGCGCTCACGCATTTCCACANTNGATTCACCCGCTGCCAANCNAGNGNAGTAGCTCTCTAAATCCGCCCGATTGCTAAACCGCTCGCCCTGCCAATGAGAGTGAGCCGACGGACCACATCCAATATATTCGCCCCCCTTCCAATAGATCAAATTATGCAGACACTGCTCGCCCGGCTTAGCGAAATTTGAAATTTCATATTGNTCATACCCCGCGCTGCCCAGTCGATGTGCAATATCTTCATAAATCGTCGCCTCCTCATCATCACTCAGCAGATCAAGCTTGCCTGCATCCCGATCACGCGTAAGCGGTGTGCCCGGCTCATAGATCAAGTTGTAATAGGAGATATGCTCAGGAGCAAGTGAGAGCAACTGCTCAACATCCCCAGCCCGCTGCGCCGCTGTGAGACCCGGAACCGACTGAATCATATCGATATTTATTTTTTCAAAACCCACCTCCCTCGCAAGGTGATAGGCCGCCACCGCAACTTCCGTCGTGTGCGCGCGACCCAATAACGCGAGCGCCTCCGCTTGAAACGTCTGAACCCCCATAGACAACCGGTTCACCCCGCCCTCCAGCAAAGCTAAAAGCTTCTCTCGCTCCAGACTGTTCGGATTCACTTCTACGCTCCACTCCATCACCTGACTCACATCCACATACGATTGCAACAACTGCATGAGCTGGCGCAGCCCCTCAGGTGTAAGCGCCGAAGGGGTTCCCCCCCCAATAAAAATCGTTTGCGGGACAAACCCTTCAGGAAGTAAAGCCAGCTCCTGTTTCAACGCAACCAGATAGCGCTCGCCCCCCGGCCACTGCTTCGGTGTCACTTTGTAAAAATCACAATAGCGGCAACGCGACACGCAGAGCGGAACATGAATATACAACCCTCTCATCAATTATGCTTTCGTTTTCCTTTGCTTGTCGCCACTAACATCACCAACACCCCTACCGCATAGAACGGCCCAAACCATTGACTACTCGCCATGAAGAGCGCATCCCCCGATCCATCCGTTGCCCCCCCCTCCCGCAAGTAGCGCAATAGCCCCGCATACAGCACCCCCATCACTCCATAATTTAGATTCAGTGCCAACCCCTTAAAACTTAAGACCGTTGCCCGCATGGATGAGACCGCCTCTTGATTCAAATAGTACGAGAGAGAAAAAGAGATCAAACTGAAGGCAACGTTAAGCAGCAGCATGAATACAATTCCGACCAGCGGTATAAAAAAGGAGACCCCCAAAAAAGCGAGACACCCAACACCTCCCACCACCATCCATAGTTGCCTCAGCGAGGTACGCTCTACCACCCGCTTCACCAACGGAGAGCAAACCATGTTCAGCGCCCCCATGGCGGAACCGATGATGCCCAGCGCAAATTCAGGATAGGCAATCAACCGATAATATTCGGATGATAGCGTTACAAACATACGAATCGTACCATCGGCAAACGCCCCCAACAAAATCACGCTCAACGCAAACGGAGTCGATAAAATCCAGCGACCCACCTGCCGCGTCTGTTGCAAGGATGCCAGCCATGGCGCACTGGATGCAGCCACAGCATCCACCTTCACATCCGTCATCCGACGACAAACCTCCCAGCATGCAATCGCACTAAAAAACGTCAATATGATTGGCAGCCGCATCACAACATCGGATGGCAACTCTCCAATCGCATCCCACCGCATCGACAACTGCGCCCACAAAGATTCATCATACACCACGCCGCCGACAATCATCGCAATCACGAACCCAAACGATTTCCAGCGCGTCATATGATCGAGCACATCCGACCAGCGATGTTCAATATTTGCCGCCTTTAAGCTATCATAAACTAACGCCTCATCCGCTCCACTAGCAGCCGCCTCAGCTAATCCACTTAAGATACGGTTTAAGGCCATGCACACGATCAAAAGCGTCGCATTCTCCGTCGGGGCAAATGCCCAAACCCCCATCTCCAGCACCATCAAAGTACTTGTGAGCTGCAACAACTTTTTACGCCCGATCAGATCAGCCAACGCGCCAGAAGGTACCTCTGCCAAAATAATGGTGACCGCCCACAGGGTGTTCAACAACGCGAACTGCGAAAGCGTGAGCCCAAAATCCAAAAAGATAATCGCAAAAATCGGATAGTAGAACCGCGCATTGAACAACGTGCGAAAAACGATAAACAGTCGAATATTTCTCTCTGCCGTCTCCAGCAATGTGCGACTCGATTTCATGGAACCACTTTCTGATGCA
>NZGU01000010.1:0-38144 GCA_002691095.1 Kiritimatiellaceae bacterium
TTTTTAGGTTTAAACACGGATGCTTAGCTCAGTCGGTAGAGCAGCTGACTCTTAATCAGCGGGTCGAGGGTTCGAGCCCCTCAGCATCTACCAATTTATTGGTTGTGTATTGTAAGATATGTTTATTGGCATCTAACGCATGAGTTGCAAACAAAGTAAACGGGATTTTATGGATCAGGTAAAAAAAGAAAACTCAGAGCAAAGCGATAAAAAATTCAACATTATAACCTTGTGTGTGTTCTTGCCGATTGCAGCCGTTTTGAAGGTTTATTTTTTTCTGAGATGAATTCAATGCACGGAGACATGAACAACTTATGGTCCATCTTGATTGGTACGGCATTAGTGGCGGTGTTTTATGCCGTACTGTTTCGGTTCATGTATTAAAAAAGTTCGTATCTCTTGGGAAATACGAACTCGAAACTCTTTCTTAACTACTAGCTTACTTCAATTTTTCTGAGAGGATCAGAAATGTTGGAGCCCATAGGCCAACAAAAATGCCCCATCTTTCTGCGTGCGCTAGCTCTTCGGCTGTTTCGCCAGATGCTAAGCTCCAAGCAAGAATAGATGCGATGATAGAAACAAGACCTGCAACGAATAGTATTTTTGATAACATTAACTTTCTCCCATTTTGTTCTTATCAGTTTAATGAATTCAATCTTCTGAGCAAGGCAATAGTCGCTTTACTGTAGTGGAGGCATATAGCGGAAGGTGAGGACTCGAGGCCCTCAGCAGCTACCATTTATACCCGTTGTAGTGTGGACTTAATTTGCAGCTCTAATAAAAATGGCGTTCTCAATTTTTTCAAAGGCATTTTGATACAGTTGTGAGTCGAGCAACGCGGTCTCATTTTTGCTGTTCATTCCATATGTGCTAGAGGTCATTCTGGAGCTCACAAAATTTAGCCGAACTCTAACAAAGGAATGAATCGTCTCAATGAATGCGGTTGCTCTGGTGGAATTAACTTCTGAGTAGCCGAACAAAAATTCTGATGAGGCGTTATTTTTTGCCGCGCTTTCCGCCGTAATAAATCCTGACGTAATATCGGCGCTATTGATCGTGTAGCCTAAATCCTGAAAAACGGAGACGACGGAAGCAAAGGCGATTTCTTTACTGGTTTCAAATTCACGTTGTTGAATGCTTTGAATCTCTAGAGGCGTTAATGCTACGGGCTTCTGCGTTACACAGCCCGTGACACAAAAAAAATAAAGATGACGACTTTGTTCATATCAAAAATGGGATGTTCTACTTCGGAAGTCGGATACGATGTCGTGCTCATCAAATTTAATGATTAGCGTGATCATTCGAGAGCCACTTTCAAATCCAGATTGAGACCGACTACTGCCAGCGAGAATAACCGTCCATCCACTTGAGGAGGTTTCGGCTTGTGAAACTTGACCTGCTCTTTGATAGGTCCAAACCTCTCGGCCAGCGCCATCACGTGTCGTGATGTTCGGGGCGCCAAATTTTTCCAATACGGTTGCTTTGGTAGTTGATCCTACCGACAGCGTCATCTGAACATTTCCTTGCGTTAGCTCAGCGTTTCTATCCGCCACCGGTTGATAGGGGGTCTGGCAACTCGTCAGTACCACTGCCATGACCAGCGAAGTAGTTAAGGTATAAAATATTTTCATGTAAACATAAAGTAATAGCGGGCTCATAAAGTCCAGAAAATTACGTCTTTATTGTGAGCTGTATTGTAGCCATATGAGGCGGCATCGTTTTTCGGATGGTGGTTTTGGTGGTTGTCATATAGCTGCCAAGTAGCCGGGTTTCATGGTATGCGCTGGCTCTTCATCAGCTTTTCCATCTTTCTATGTGATCATCATAAAAGGCTAACAATGATTCTGGTATAGTTTTCAAAAAGGAGCTGTTATGAAGTTTATGGTTGAGTGGGATATTTCGTGTGATGACATTGATGATGCGGTGGAGGGATTTCTGGAGATGGGAGCGCCGATGCCGGAGGGGCTAGAGCTACATGGGCGTTGGCATGGCCCGGGCAGCAAGCTGGGTTGGTTGCTGGTGGAGACGGACCATGCGAAGGCACTTTATGAGCATATTGCGGAGTGGTCGTCGTTATTGGACTTTAATGTGACGCCGGTTATTGAGGATGCAGAAGCGGCTGAAGTACAGGTGTCGTTGCGGGTCGTAGAGGAAGACGAACCAGCGAACTCTTAAGCAGTAACTATTGCGTTGTGGCCAGCATGGAATAAGGGCTTCGTTTGGAATAAGCGTATGGTGCCCACTGTATATTCTTGTGTTGGCACTTTCTCATCTCGTGTCTCGGGGTGGTAGGGCGGTGCGTGGGAATTGGGAATTGCATTGGGTAGGGCGTGTTCGCCGAACGCGCCATCTTGATTAGGTGGGCTGGCGCGTTCGGCGAGCACACCCTACCTTTTCCGGCTACCATGTAGAGTGATGTGCTGTTTTGCGCTGTGGAATGTAATTCCTTCGCGGAGGGTTTTTGTGAGCTGGTTTGTAGCAATATGGTCTATTGTGTGCGGCTTGGTTTCGACTCTATCTTGCTTCATTTCCGGTTATCTAGCTGGACGGTTTTGAAGAGGGAGTGGCGGCATGCGTAGGTTGATGTTGATTATGTGGTTGGGCTGGGTGGGCTGGCTGAGTGAGGCTGCGGTTTCGCCGTGGCAGAGCCATCAGCGGATTGCGATAAGTGCAGATGGCAATCCGGATGCGGATGCAGACGATGTGGGGGCGACGCCGTTTTCGTTGGCCATTTTGGCAAAGGCGGGCTTGCAGGATAATTTGGTTCACTATGATTTTAATAATTTTCTGGAGTATAAGAAAATTGATGCTAGCCAGAATCGTATGTGGCTGAGCGCGATGGGGGGGCAGTCGCGGTGGGGGTTTGAGGCGGGCGTTTTTTTTGATGCGGCGAACGATCCGGAAGGGGCGGTGGCTCATTTGAGAAGAGCGATAAATGTGTCTACGGCTACGGATCCACTTTTTATCATCGTGGCGGGTCCGATGGAGCTGATTTATCGCGCGTTGGAGGGGGCGGACGAGAGGGCGCGAGCGCATGTGTACTTGGTTTCGCATCATGATTATAATGAGTATTTTAAGCCGCGGTTGTGGCAGCGGAATTGGAATGATGTGCGGGCGTTGGCTCCGGAGGTGGGGTATGTACGAATCCAGGATCAGAACGGGCATAAGGGGAGCGGGCTGAAGGGGCAGTCATGGCGTGATTTTGATTGGTTGCAGCATCATCGGGATCCAAATTTACAATGGTTATATGGTCGGGTGGCGGCGGGGAAACCGGATGTTTCAGATGCAGGCATGGTGGCGTGGCTGATCGGGATTAGTGGCGAGGATGAGCGGGTGACGCTGCCGGAGATGGAGGAGTGGTTTGGTGATGAGCGGATTGCTGTGGATGGCGGCGGGGTGACGATGCCGCCTGCGCCGGCAGGGGTCGAGCCGGTGGTTGTTGCCCCGCAGGGAGAGCATATTTTTTTGGAAGTGGGTGGAAAAATTGTGATAGAGGCGGAGCATGTACCGTTGACGGACGAGTGGATGGTGGAGCGATCAGAGCCGGGATATAGTGGTGAGGGGTATATTCGCTGGATGCCGTCTTGGATCGGGAAAATTAGTCACCAACATCAGGGGATATTGATGTATCGGTTGCGCATCTCGAATCCGGGAAGATACCGGATGGCGTTGCGTTCATCACATGCGGGTGCACCGGAGCGGGATAAGTGGAATGATTGTTGGACGTTGATGGGGTTGAACCCTGTGAGTCCGTATGGGATCACGCGTAAGACGTATCATTCTATTACGCAACAGCAGTTTGATGAGGGACTCGGGTTTTCGTGGCATACAACGCATGATAATTATGGGGCCGTGGCGAAGGNGGAGGGGCATTTTTCGGTGCCTGTTTACAACCTGTCGGCGGGGGACCATTGGTTTTGGTTGTGCGGACGGTCGGGCGGCTTTCGGATTGATAAGATTCATTTTTTTAAGGAGGGCGTCTCGGGGTTTGCGTCTGATGCAGCGCCGATAACGCCTATCGTGCGGATATCTGATTAAGGGCGGGGATGCTGAAGGTGTGGCCGTTTGTTAGGGTTGTTTGAGGTAGGGTTCAATGGCGAGGGCTTCGGGGTTGTTTTTGACGATGGCGTCTCGTGCTTCTTGGCTGCTGAACAGGTAGAGGGCATAGCCGCCGTGGCCGCCGCCGGAGTATTTGTTTGCGATAGCACCTTCTAGCGGGGGCAGGGGCTTCATGCACTCTTTTAGCTGCATTTGATATGAGGTTTGAACGGCTTCTGCGAGCAGTGGTAGCGAGCGTTCGGCGGCGGCACGATAGGCGATATCACCGGCTTGTTTGATGAGTTGATAGTCTCGCAGATTGTCGACGTTGCCGGGGGTGTCGTGGTCGTAACCGGTGTAGTATATGGCCATTTTTCCGGCGAGGAAGTCGTTATTGGTTTTGAGGTGNAGTGTGGGGCGTTCCCCGCTACGCCAGACGCAAAGACCGGTTTCGTTGATGATGGCGGGGTCCTGCCAGCCGACACCGAGGTCGAGTTCGCTTTTCACACCGTCGTGACCGTTGAGGATGGCCCAAGCTGCACTGCCGCCGAGACCGGATTTTTTTTCGTAGGGCCAGTCTGTTTTGGAGACGTGTGGTGTGACGGCGCAGTTGACGATGAAGCCGCCTTCGATGGCATGTTTGGGAACGTCGAGCCAGCCGCCGCCAAAGTCGACACGGACGGGAACGGTGAGGGGGGCTTTGATGTTTTGTATGAGGGAGGTGGTGGAGACGGGTTGAAAGGTGGGGGCGGTTTTGGGTAGTGCGATGTAGGCGGCGCCGATGGACTGGCAGAGTTCTTTTTTGATGTCGGCATATTGGTCGTCTTCGGTGACGGCTAGGATGTCGGGGCGGGTTTGGAGAAAATTGCTTTTGAAGTTGAGGCCGAGATCTGGGTCGTCGCCAATGCAGACTTCGTCGATGATCTCTATGGCTTCGAGCAGGGCTTTTTTGTGCTGATCGGGTAAGCTGCTCGCGCGTTTTTTGTGCGCGAGTAGTACGTCGGTGGAAGCGAAGTTGACGATGAGATAATTCCCGAGTGCTTTGGCTTCGGCAAAGAACTGCAAGTGGCCTGCGTGGAGAATGTCATAGCAGCCGGAAACAAAGACTTTTTTGAGTGTATGCATGGACATACTTTTGAATAAAGGAGCATCGATTTCAAGGATGGATGAGGTAAACTGTTTGGGCTTGTGTGGCGGAGTTTTCGGAGGCATGGTGTCGAGATGAGTTTGGCGGCGGTTACAATTTTGATAGGTGTGTTGGCGTTATTGATGGCGGGTATTGGGTTGGCGCGACCGGATTTGCTGCGGGGTGCGGTGCGGGCTTTTCCGCGGAGCCGGAATGCGGGTTGGCTGTTGGCGGGGGTCTGTTGTGTGTTGGCGGCGCGGGAGGCGTGGCTGATGAATATGGGGGGGCTGAATGGCTTTAAGTCGTTCATTTTTGTGTTGGCGCCGTTGGTTTTTGTGGGGTGTGTGACGTGCCTTAAAGAGCTGTTGGCGGCGCGTGCGTTGGGGGGGCTATTGTGTTTGGTGGCGGTTCCGTTGACGCAATTGGCGGTTTTTTCGGAGCGTCCCTATTTTCAGATTATTTCGTTGTTGGCGTATACTTGGGTGGTCGTGGGGATCATGCTGTTAATGGCGCCGTGGCGGTTCCGGCAGCTGCATGCGGTTTTGTTGAAAAACGAGCGGGTTTATTTCGGGGCGCTGGTGCTGAAAGTGTTGGCGGGCGTGGGGCTGATTCTGTTGGGAGCGATGGTCTATTGATCTTCGGATAGTAGTTTCTCGGTTTCGATGGCGCGTGTGCATTTGCGGATTTGGTTGTTGTAGGTGTCTACGGCGTCTTTGGTGAGTTTGATTTTTTTAGTGGTGGCCATTTTTACGAGATGCTGAATGGCGCGGTTCGCTTTTTCGTATTGGCCGGAAACAAAGTAGGCTTCGGATAGGGTGCTCCATACGTGATGATCGTAGGGGGCGAGCACGAGGGCTTGTTGGGCGAGGTCAATGGCGGTCGCGGCGTTTCGAAACGCGGGATCTTCTGCGGTGGCATAGGTCCAAGCAAGGTTGTTGAGGGCTTGATAATCATCGGGATAGTCTTCGGTAAGGCGGCGCATGTTTTCGATGGCGGCTTCATAATTTTTGACGCTAACATAGATGACTCCGAGAATGGAGCGCGCCTCTTTTTGTTCGGGATCGATCTCTAAAATGCGCTGGTAGGCATCAATTGCGTTTGCGTGGTCGCCGCTCTGAAAATAGATTCCACCGATATGTTGGAGAAGTTGAATGCGCTCTTCTGGTGTTTGGGCGATGAGGGATTGGTTGGTTTGCGCGTGGGCGGGTAGGACGCTGAGAAGAAGGAGCACGCTGGCGAGAAATGGTTTCATGGCATCTAGTTACTTTCTGGATTGATGGTCACTTTGACTACGCTGGGCTCTGTTTCGTTCAAAACCGTGCCGGCGGGGAGGTCAACTTGAACGGGTAGGTCGTAGGTGGTGGCGGCTTCGAGCTGTTCGCATCGGACGTAGGCGGTGATGTTTTCTGCGTTGATGCGGTCTATGCGTCGTTGGGCGCCGGAGACCGTGATGTTAATGGTTTCGGGTATGATGGAGATGCTTTGAGATTTTCTGGGATTGTTGAGAATGCGTAGGGGCACGTTGAGGAAGCGGCGGGTTCGAACTTGTTCTGTGATTTCGACGGAGACATCAATGCGTTGAATGTCGGATTGCAGGTCGGAGTGGGGGGGCATGGCGAGGGTGACCGATTCCATGAAACTGGCAGGGCGGCGGTCGAGCGAGATGGGCTCTGTTTTAATTTGCTCAATTTTTTCAAGCGTTTGGCGGGGCCCTCGCACGAGAATACCGGCGGGCTTGCACGTGGCTTGGAGGATTTCTAGTCCTTCGCGCAGGTTGCCGGTGAAGGAGGCTTTAACGGGGATGAGGCGCTCGATGGTTTGGTCGAAGGAGACGTTGATGCGGGGCGGATTGAAGCGTATGAGGCGTGCTTCGGAGGGGTTAAGCAGGTGGGTTTTCTGAAATGGTACGGTGGATTCTTGTTGGGGCCCGGGCTCGGAAAGGGGCACGATAACGCGGAGATTGTCGGGGTTGAGTAGGCGAATTTCTTGTTGTGACCCGCGGAGGGTGATGCTCACTTCATCGAGGGAGCGGTTAAGCAGGGACCATCCTTCGGGGGCGATGAGTTCAACGGGTATATGGGAGAGGGTGGTTTCAAATCCGGTGGTGNGGTGGATGCGTTGCCAGGCGAGAAAGGCGAGGGCAAGGCTGAGCAGGATGAGCAGTTTGTCTTGCCAGATGCGTTTGATGTGGCGGTTGAGCTTAGGCATTGGGACCTCCGCTAGTGGGCACTTCGAGGGGGGCATCTGAGGGGGGGGCTTCGCCGGAGTCTATTTTTTCGCGGAATCGGGTGAGCCCGGTCTGTTTGCGACTGAGCAGGTTGGTGAGGATTCGCTGNAAGCGTTCGTGGCTGAGGCCGCGCCGTAGTTTTCCGTTGTAGGCAAGGGAGATGGCGCCGGTCTCTTCGGAGATGACGACAACGACGGCATCGGTCTCTTCCGTTATGCCGATGGCGGCGCGGTGGCGGGTGCCGAGTGTTTTTTGGGGCTGTTCTTTTTGGGAGAGGGGGAAGAGGCAGCCAGCCGCGCGGATGGTTTCTCCGCCGATAATGANNCCTCCGTCGTGGAGGGGGGAGCGGGGNAAGAAAATGCTGGTGATGAGTTCGGCGGTGACGGTGGCATGAATGGGCGTGCCGCTGTCTTGAATGGCGCGGGTGCCGATTTCGCGTTCGATGGCGATGAGCGCGCCTATTTTTTGTTCGGAGAGGGTTTGGGTGGCTTGTGTGATGGGGCCGACGAGATTACGTTGCGTGGCCAGCCCGTTTTTTCGCCAGGGTTGTCGGCCTANGCGGGCGAGGGCGCGGCGGATTTCAGGTTGGAAAATGATGATGAGGGCGAGGGAGAAGTAGAGCGTTAGGCGGGANAGAAGCCAGTTGAGNACGTCGAGGTTGATGATGCTGGTGATGGCGTANAGGGCGCCGAAAAGAACGAGTAGGCCGGTGAGAATGGAGGAGCCGCGGGTGCCTTGAAAGAAGCGGAACAGGGTATAGATGAGCGTGGCGAGTATGACGATCTCGAGCCAGCCTTCGCGGCTTGGTGCGTTAAACTGTTCCATCCATAGCATTTGGTTCATCTTNCATCAGTGTATCGAATATGCGACAGAGGTCGCAAGTTTCGATTACGTCGTGAACCCGTAAAATGTGTGCCCCTTTGCTTAGGGCGTAAGCGGCGGCGGCGAGGCTGCCGGGGAGGCGTTCGGCGGGGTTCTCTTTTTGGGTGAGGGTGCCGATGAATCGTTTGCGTGAGAGCCCGACGAGTAGGGGGGCGAGGGAGGTGAAGTGGTCGAGATGGCGAAGCAACTCGAGGTTGTGCTCGAGGGTTTTGCCGAAGCCGATGCCGGGGTCGATGACGATGGCGTTCCGTTGAATACCCGCTTGCAGTGCGGTTTCGATTTGTTGTTGCAGGGGGTGGTAGACGTCGGTGACGACATTGGAATAGGTCGGTTTTTGTTGCATGGTTTGGGGGGTGCCTTGCATGTGCATGAGGACGATGCCGGCGCGATGTTGGGCGGCGAGCGGTGCCATGGCGGGATCGTGACGGAGGGCGGAGATATCGTTGATGATGTTGGCGCCGGCGTTGAGGGCGGCTTCGGCTACGGGGGCTTTGGTGGTATCGATGGAGATGAGTTGGTGGGGGTATTTTTGGCGGAGGGTTTTGATGATGGGCTGGGTGCGCTGTATCTCTTCTTCTGCGGCTACGGGTTGGGCGCCGGGGCGGGTGGATTCTCCGCCAATGTCGATGATGTCGGCTCCGTGTTGAATGAGGGTTTCGGCGTGTTGGATGGCGGTGGGGATGGTGTTGTGTTGTCCGCCGTCGGAGAAGGAGTCGGGGGTGGTGTTGAGGATGCCCATGAGGAGGGTGTTATTGCCTAGTTCGACGGGGGTGTTTTGGCATTGCCAGTGGGCGGATGAGCGTTTCATGTGAGGGTTCCTGTGAAGCCGTCCCAGGGGACGGTGATGCGGTGGGGTTGAAGCTGGGCTTGGAGGGTGTCGTGGTCGTTGTCGTGATTTAGGTGGGTGACGAGGGAGGTGGTGGCGTTGATGCGGTGAAGGTAGTCGATGGATTGTTCGGTGGTGAGGTGGGTGGGGTGGGGTTGTGAGCGGAGGGCGTTGAGGATCATGACGTCGAGGTTGTCGAGCATGTTGAGCGTTTGGGGAGGGATGGCTTGGCAGTCGGGGATGTAGGCGAGGGCGTGGTGTGGGGTTTCGATGCGATAGCCGAAGGTGGGGCTGGGGCCGTGGGGTACGGGCAGGGGGGTGATGGTGAGGGGGCCGAGTTGGAGGGGTTCGGTTTGGAGGGGGATAAATTGGATGTTGGGGGTGGCATAACGGTCGTAGCCGGGCTGGAGGACGTAGTCGAATTTTTTTTGCATTTGCTGGAGGGTGTCGGGGTTGCTGTATACGGGGAGGCCGGTGGGGTGGGCGTGGGAGAAGCGGCGGACATCGTCGAATCCCATAATGTGGTCGGCGTGGGCGTGGGTGAGAAGTAGGGCGTCGAGGCGGGGAATGCCGAAGGTGAGGACTTGTTCGCGAAAATCGGGGGGGGTGTCGATGATGAGGTGGGTGTCGGCGCAGTGGATATGGAGGCTGCAGCGGCGGCGGTAGTTTTTGGGGTTGGGGGAGGTGCAGACGGGGCAGTCGCATCCGATGCTGGGAGTGCCGTGGGACCCGCCGGTGCCGAGGAGGGTGTAGTGGAGGGGGGAGGTCATGCCGTGCGTTCGTTCCCGGCTTTTCTGAGCATGAACCATTTCATGGGAAGGCCGAGCCAGGCGGTGAAAATGCCGCGTCCGACGAAGAACATGCAGATGAAGCCGACGGTGAGCGCTGCGATGAGTAGGCGGCCGAGGCTGCGGATGCCGAAGCCGTTAATGAAGCCTGCCGCGAGGGAGCTGAGGAGCATGCCGCCGGTGAGGATGAGGTTGAGGGTGCTGTCGTAGATGAAGTGCCCGATGGTGTAGGTGGAGGAGGCGGCCGTGGAGGGGTCGAACCCGAAGAGGCCGCAGAGGAGGTTGAGGGTGCCGAAGATGGTGGTGAGCAGCAGGAGGGAGATCATGATGTAGCCGCTGCTGAAAATGAGGGTGGCGCATTTGACTCGTTTTTGGATGAGCTGGGAGCGAAGGAGTTTTTTGAAGTGGAGCATGAAGGCGCGGACTACGCCGTATGCCCAGCGCATTTGCTGGCGGAAGAGGTCGTGGGCGGTGTAGGGCACTTCGCAGCGAACGCGGAGTTCACTGAGGTAGGCGATGCGTTTGCCGGCGGTGATGAGGCGGAGGGAGTAGTCGACATCTTCGGTCAGTGCTCCTTCGGTCCAGCCGCCGAGTTCGAGGAGGTCTTTTTTGCGGATTAGTTCGCCGGAGCCGCAGAAGATGACGTGGCGGGTGACTTCATACATGAAGGGGAGGAGAATGGCGTGGACAACATTGACGATGCCGCTGCCCATGAGGGTGCTGAGATTGTTGCGCACGTTGAGTACGCGCCAGCCTGCTTGAACGCCGGCGAGTTCGGGGTCGTCGATGACGGGTTGAACGAGGCGGGCGAGGAAGTCGCGTTTGGGGAGGAAGTCGGAGTCGAGGATGAGCAGGTAGTCGCCGGTGGAGTGGGGTAGCATGGCGTTTAGGTTTCCGGGTTTGAAGCCGGCGTTGCCGCCGCGTCGGCTGATTTGGATGCGGGGGTTTTGGGCGGCGAATTGGTCAATTTTTTCGGAGATGTTTGGGTCATTGCTGTCGTCGCCGATGATGATTTGTAGTTTGTTAGAAGGGTAGTCGAATTGGAGGCAGCGCTGGGCGCAGTTGAGGGCGGCGAGTTCGTTATAGGTGGGGATTTGGACGGTGATGGCGGGGGCGTTTTTGAGGGGCTGTCGGCGGGTGGGCGGTGGGCGGAGGCGGGCGTGGATGAGGGCGAAGAGGGTGATGGCGAAATAGAGTAGTGAAAAGGCGAAGGCACCCATGAGGGCAATTTCGAAGGAGGTTTTGATGAGTTGCATAAGAGTCATACTAATGTCCAATGGGCGGTTATTATAATGTATGTGGGGAAATTACAATCTTTTGCCGATGAGAATGTTGTGCTGTTTTGAGGGTTGGAGGTTTTTTTCCATATAGTTGTTGCATGTTGCATTGCGGGTGCGATAGCTCTGGAAATGGTGTTTAGAGTTAGGTGAGTTATGAAAAGATGGATTCAGATTCTTTGCGGAGTTCTTTTGGTGGTGCATGTTTCGAGTGGGACAGAGCTGCAGAAACCGAACATCGTGTTGTTTATTGCGGATGATCAAAGTGTTTTTGATTATGGATCGTATGGAAATGGGTCGGTGCCGACGGGGGTGACGGATCGGTTCGCGGCGGAGTCGTTATTATTTGAGCGTGCGTATACTGGACAGGCTATTTGTGCACCAAGCCGTTCCATCATGTATACGGGGCTTTATCCGGTTCGGAATGGGTGCTTCATAAACCATACCGCGATTCGACCGGGGGTTCGGACACTGCCGGGTTATCTGAAGCCGTTGGGGTATGAGGTGGTGTTGGCGGGTAAGTCGCATGTGAAACCGATGAGTCAGTTTGATTGGAGCGATTGGTTTCCGCCTAAAAAGGTGGAGGGGCGGCCTCGTCCGGCGCTTCCGTTTGAGAGAATGGAGTCTTTCTTTGAAACAGCGGAGGGTCCGTTCTGTATGGTGGTGGCAAGCGAGTATCCGCATGGGCCTTTTTTTGAGAAGAGTCGGTTTAGTCCTGAAGAGGTGGCATTGGAACCGTTTCGGAATCAGTCGGAAGAGGAGCGGAAATATACGGCGCGCTATTATGCAAATATTGAGGCGGGTGAAAGTGAGTTTGAGCGGGTGTTGCGCTTGTTGGAAGCTCATGAGTTGGCGGGGAATACGGTGGTGGTGTATGTGGCGGACCACGGGATGTTTCGGGGCAAGTTCACGGTGTATGATTCAGGGTTGCGGGTGCCGATGATGGTGCGGTGGCCGGGGGGCATACGTCCGGGGCGGTCGGATGCGCTGGTGAGTTTGACGGATTTGGTGCCGACGTTTATTGAGGTGGCCGGTGGGCGGGCGCCGGAGGGATTGGACGGGAAGAGTTTGTTACCTGTTTGGCGGGGCGAGAGTGAGACGGGGCATGCGTATGTTTTTGGTGTGGGAGAGTCGCAGGGGATTCAAGACCGCTCGCTGTTTCCGCAGCGGTCGGTGAGCGATGGGCGGTATCGTTATATTTTCAGTTTTAATTCAGCCGAACGCTTACGCAGAGACGAGGCGGAGGGCGTGCGGGCTGATTATTTCCGCCGTCGTGATGCCTTGCGGTTTTCAGATCGGGCGGAGGAGGAGTTGTATGACCTTGCGGCGGATCCATTCGAACTGAAAAATAGAGCGGGAGAGGCGGCGGTTGCGGACGTTAAGCGGCGGTTGCGGCAGGTGTTGTTTGAGTGGATGGAGTCGCAGGGAGATTATTTGCGGCCCGAGGGGGCGTTGCCTTATTTCCACACTCATATGCATCCGATGGATGAGGCTAATGCCCGCTACAACTATAGGGTTCCAGCGCCGATGGCGGGCTCGTTGCGTGATCAGTATGTGGATCCCCAGACGTTGACGGAGTAAAAAATCCTCGGATGGATTCAGGGGGAACGATCGCGGATTCATTTATGTCGATTTTATAAATACAAAATGAAGGTACTATCTTACAGATTATGAATACTGATACAGCTATATCTTATCATGCACAGCATGCCCCTATAGGTGCGCATGGATCGTTTACAGTGGGACGTGTTGGAGCTGCAGGAGGGATGGCATTGGAGCGTGGTTCGCCGGCCGATAGCGCGGTGTATATTGGATACCGAACGGCTTCGGGCGTGATGCATTCTTTTCCATTTTTTGAAGATGCGGAGAGCGAAGCGGAGCGGTTTGTTCAGAGCGATGCGGAGAACCGGAAGTCTAATCGGCTGTTTAAGGCGGCGAATATACAGCGTGACTATGGGTGGGCTACGGACCGCTTTGTTGCGGAGGGGGTTCAGGTGATGATCTATTCGCCTTTTGGCGAAATACCTGACCCGGCAGAGGCATCGCCGGAAGCGCTGGCGTTTGCATCGTGCCCGGCTACGTTGCTGGAGGTGACGGTTGAAAATAGTAGCACCGAGGAGTGGGAGCTTTTCTTTGCCCACCACAGTTCGTCACCGTGGATACCCTTTTCGGGAGAAGCGGGGCTGCGGGGTGCCTCATCGAAGGGGAGCTGGGGGTTTGCTTGTTCAGACGAGGCCGCGGAAGAGTTTATTGATTTCGGCGTCGAGCAGGCGTTAGAGCGTACCCATACCACGCCCAATTTTTTATTGGCACCGATTGCGGGGCTCGCTGTGCGGGTGCCGGCGGGGGAGGGCAAGACATTGCGGATTGCGTTGGGCTATTATCGTGCGGGCACCGTGACGTTTAACCAGCCGACTTCCTATTGGTATGCGCGGTACTTTGATGGACTGAGCGAGGTGTTGCGATATGCGCTCGACCAAAGCGAGCGGTATATGGCGCTGGCCCGGAAACGAGATGAGGAGCTGCAGGCCAGCGGCCTTTCGGAAGCACAACAATTTTTGCTGGCGCATGCAACGCACAGTTATTTTGGATCGACGCAGTGGCTGGATAATGGGGATCCGTTGTGGGTGGTGAACGAGGGCGAGTATCTGATGATTAACACGCTCGACCTAACCGTCGACATGCTCTTCTTTGAACTTCGTTATTCGCCATGGACCGTGCGAAATGTGCTGGAGCATTTCGTTCGGCGGTACGCATATTATGATGAGGTGTTTGAGCCGGAGGCTCCACAGACGCTCCATCCGGGTGGCCTCTCTTTCACGCATGATATGGGCGTGGGGAATACCTTTAGTCCCGAGCAATACTCTTGTTATGAGTGCGGGGGCTTGGACCGTAAGTGCTTCTCCTACATGACGTGTGAGCAGCTGACGAATTGGGTGTTGTGTGCGGGCGTGTATTGGGTGCATACCGGCGATGATTCGTTTGTGGAGGAGCACAAAGAGGTGTTGCTGGCATGCTTGGAAAGTATGTTGAACCGAGACCATCCCGATCCTGAAAAGCGGAATGGGTTAATGGGATTTGATAGTTCGCGAACCGATGGTGGGGGGGAGATTACGACCTATGATTCACTTGATCATTCGCTCGGACAGGCCCGGAATAATGTCTATTTAGGCGGCAAGTGCTGGGCGGCATACCTGGCGCTGGAGAAGCTACTGGAGCACCTAAACGAAGCGGCGGCAACGGAGGCGGGTGTCGCGGCAAAACGGTGCGCGGATACACTTTCCAACGCATTCGATGAACAGCTAGGATTTTTGCCAGCGGTGCTGGAGGATGATAATCAAAGTGCGATTATTCCGGCCGTTGAAGCGCTGGTCTATCCGTATAAGATGGGGTTGCACGATGCGGTTTCTACGGAGGGCCCTTTTGGCGCGTACATTGAGATGCTAAAGCGGCACCTGGCGTATGTTTTACGGCCGGGCGTTTGCCTGTATGAGGATGGGGCGTGGAAGTTATCGAGCAGTGCGGATAATTCATGGGCCAGTAAAATCTGTCTGAACCAATTTGTCGTGCGTCATATTCTAGGCATGCGATATGAGGGGGAAGAGCGGGCGGACGAAGCGCATGTTCGCTGGCAGGTCGAGGGGGCGGCGGATCAGGCTTGCTGCGATCAGTTTTCATCCGGGAAGCCGATCGGGAGCTTGTATTATCCTCGGATTGTTACGTCTATTCTGTGGCTTGAGGAAATGGAACAAGAACGTGATGAGAAGGATTGTGATGCCTCGGCGGAAGGGGTGGTGGTCGCATGAAGCCGTTACGAAAGCTAGATATATTTAATTACAGTATTGGTGATCTGGGGATTAATTTAAATTTTCAGCTGATTGCTTTCTTCCTAGCCTATTTTTATACGGACGTTTTCGGGCTCTCACCGGCTCACATGGCGGGGTTGTTTTTGGCGGCGCGCGTGTGGGATGCGGTTAACGATCCGCTGATGGGATATTTGGCGGATCATACTCGTTCGCGCTGGGGACGTTTCCGTCCTTATCTGTTGTTTGGTGCGCTGCCGCTGAATGTGGTGATGGTTGCGTGTTTTTATGTGCCGGAATGGTCGGGGTCGGCGAAGATTGTGTATGCGTATGTCACGTATATCTTGCACGGCATGCTGTTTACGGCGGTTGGGCTTCCCTACTCTTCGATTAGTGCCGTGTTGACTCAGGATCAACAGGAGCGGGCGGTCATTTCCACGTTTCGTATGTTTTTTGCCATCATCGTTGCCATGAGTTTAGTGAGCATTGGGGTGCGCCCTTTTATTGCGCGCTTTGCCAACGAACAGATCGGGTTTTTTACGGTGGCTCTTTTGTTTGGTGCGATTTCCACGCTTTTAATTCTGGTTGCATTTTGGCGGACGCGGGAGCGAGTAGAGGCACCGCGTGAGAGCTATGGACTGAAAGATATTTGGCCGATTGTGCGTTCGAACGATGCGTTGTTGACGTTGGCGCTGGCCATGTTCTTTAACACCTGTTTCTGGGTCACGGCGAATCAGGTGGCCCTCTACTACTTTAAATATATCCTCAAGAACGAAGACCTCTTTTCGGTGTTCTTCCTCTATATGCTTCCGGCAAATATTGTGGGAGTGCTGTTGGTTCCGTGGCTGACAAAAAGAGTGGGCAAGTTGAAGGTGTTTATGGGGGGTAGCTTGTTGGTGGGTGTGTCGGGTCTGGCGCGTCATTTGCTGCCGGTCGAGCTGTTGGAGTTGTTCATTGGGCTATCGATTGTGGGAACGATTGGAGGGATGTTCTGCTCGATTACGCAGTGGGGGATGGTGCCGGATACGGTTGAGTATGGAGAGTGGAAGTCGGGCATTCGATCGGAAGGAATTCCGTTTGCCTTCTTCTCGTTCACGCAGAAAGCGGGAATTGCGATTGCTGGAGCGATGACCGGCTGGATTTTGTCCGGAGCTGGTTATGTGGCGAACACCGAGTTGGTGCCAGCTGCTGAAAAGGCCATTCGGTTGCTGTTCAATGTGCTGCCTGCGGTTTATTCCTTAGCCTGTATGGTTGTGTTGTGTTTTTACAAATTAGATCGGCAACAGTTTGATCGAATCTTGGTAGAGCTGAACGAACGCCATAGCAACCGCTGATTTAGCGCGATTTCTGAAGCTTTTTCCGATATTGACCCGGTGTAATGTGGTAGATGTTCTTAAACCCTTTGATGAGTGTGTCGACCGAATAGTATCCGCAGTTAAGTGCGATTTCGGAGAGGGTAGCGTTTGTACACTCTAGCAGTTGCGCCACGGCTTTGCAGCGCTGGTAGCGGATCTCTTGTCCGGGAGTACGAATATAACTTTCTTGGAATGCTTTCTGTAGCCCTTGTTGTGTTATGCCCACTGCATGGGCTACATCGGTTGCTTGAATGCCGCGCTGGAAATGGTGGTGTATCCAGTGAAGTGCTTCGGAGACAATGGGGTTGCGAACGGCGTAGCAGTCGGTGCTGTGCCGGGCTATCACCCCTCGTGGTTTATGCCGAATAATGGGGGGTGACTGAGCGGGGGTTGGTTGGTTTAGAATCTTTTTGAGCTCTTGCGCAGCCCGTATCCCTAATCCTTCTAGGTCGCAGTCGATACTGCTGAGCCCGAGGGTCAGCCCGCTGTTGATTAAGTCGTCGTTGTCGACGCCTAGGACGGCAACATTTTCGGGTACGCGGAGTTCGTGTTTGAGGAGCAGGCTAATGAGTTCGGCTGCCATGGCATCCTCGTATGCAAGAAAGCCAATAGAAAATTCGTGGATATTTTTTTTTCGGCGCTTCGCTTCTTGTTTTAGTTCGGTAATGACGCCGGGGTATATGTGGTCTGATTGCATGACATGGACCGTCCCGCCATCTTTTTCCATGTATGCTTGGAAATATTGGAGGCGTTCTTCATACATTTTTAATCCTGCGGGAGAGAGGGCGAAGACTTCTCGGTATCCTTGGTCTCGGAAGTGTTCTGCTGCAAGATAAGCCGTTTGTTTGTTGTCTGTCACAACGCGCTGGATGGGCAGGTTGTGATCACTCAGGCCGAGGTCTATCAGCGGGATCCTGTGTGTTTTAAAATAATTTAAGGTGTCGGCACATTCGAGTAGCGCGATGCAGCCGTCGCCTTTCCAATCTTCTAAGAAGCCGATGTTATTGGTCGGGTTCTTCGGGCAGTTGAGTTGCCAGCCATGTTCGCGGGCTATTTGGGCTACACCCTTATGAATGCGGTAGTCATACCATTCGAGCAGTAGCAGAATATATTTTTGAGAAATCATTAGAGTCGGTATTCACATGCAAGCAGATTCATTTTTTACGATTTGCTCTTCGTTAATAAGGATTGTTAATGCGCATAGCAATACTTTATAACTCAAAACTGGCTCTAGATTTAATCTAGTTAATTTGTAGAGCGACGTAATTGTAAAATACTTGGAGGAGAGAGAATGAAAAAATTATTGGCAATATTGGGTGTTGCAATGGGTGCGTGTATTTCGCATGCGGCAACAATTATTAATGCAGACTCTGATTTAATCATGGGGACTGCTTACGCAAACCATTACGGTAAGTATGGAGATTATTTTGCGGCTGATGGCAAAAGGCTAGATTTAACTACGCCTACGATTGCGAAAGGTGCAACCTCGGGTACCACCACTTATGGTGCTGTTTCGGTATATTCAACCGTGAGTCGCAGTGGAACTGCGGGGTCTAATTTTGGGTGTTCAGACAGCGGTGGTTCTGGATGGCGTATTCGCATTAATAATGGAGGGGCGGCAAATGGCATCAAATACGAGAAAATGGATGCCTTTCTGGTCAACGAAGGTGTTGGTTCGGCGACGATGAATGCCGATAACGATACCATGGAGTTTTCGGGAAGAATTCAGAATAACTCAGGCTCAATGGTAGCGCAAGGGTCTGATTCGCAATGGCGCTTTGCGTTGCAGGCCGGGGGATCTTGGTATTTGACCGATCCGGTTAATGCCACCGCTATTGGCTACGGGATGTCTGGACCAGCCAATATTTCGTATGGCATTGAGGCAACCGAAGAGGACTGGTATGCATATGATCCAACCACCAAGCCTACAACTAATGGGGTGGTGGAGGTGGGCACTTTGGCTACACCAGATTTTACGCAGGTTACGGCGGCAGGTGTTCACCAGCAGCTTCTTTCAAACGGTACGGCCGGAAACCATGGAATGAAAACATTTACAGTTCAGGGGGTCATTAATGGTGCCGATGATGTGTGGACGGCGACGAACTCGGTTAACTGGGTCAATACGGATAATACAACCAATTCTGGTGCTTTTTACACGAACCAAGCTTTCGACTTCTCCAATACGGCTTCGCATTACGTCAGCCCATCGCTTATTGAGGGCATTACATCGGGCACTCCGATTTACGGTGCCTCGTTTGGAGATACACCCCGCTATGTTACCAACAGCGTCAATTTTGGGGCGGCTTTTGATTGGGGCATTTATCCAAATAACAATGGCGGTGCGCGTTTGCGGTTGAACAAACCAGACGGCGGAGTGGCAAGCGGTACGAACGTTCATAGTGGAGTTACATCAGGTCATAATTTGTTCATGTTCCCCCTGACGGGCTTTACGGAAAATGATGCTGACATTTCGTTGCAGACGTGGTCCAACCAAGGACCCGGTGGGCAGAATATGACCGATGGTGAGATCCGCTTCGTGGTGGCTAAAATTTATAATGCAACCACCAATTGGGCCATATCGTCTCCCTTGACGCATGCTGTTGGGACCAATCAGTACAGTACGGTGACAACCATAACCACATACCAGGGATTGGATTGGTTTAACTATGCCCCTGAATCGTATGGAGGTGTGGCAGAAGTGGGTACACAGGTTGCACAGCCGTATCCCGGAGACGCTATTCTGGCAGGTTTCCGCTTGTCGGCAGCTGGTATCAGTACAAATAATTCACAAGCAGCGGTCATTGGTGGGCGCTCCTTCTCCTTTGTGGGTCGCGAATGGAATGAGTATGAAAATGATAACCTAGTGGTGAATGCTAATCCGCAGACGGATGCGGCTGGCACCGGTGGGAATGGTGTTCAGTGGGAATTGGGTAGTTTTGGTTTTGATGAAAACAATCCTATCTTGGCTCAAAATGCGATCTTGGGAAGTTCTAACAGTGCCCAACAAACCAACTGGTGGAATGGAGCTTCTGTTTACGGTGCATTGCAGCTTGATGGAACTTATCCGGATCCGGATCCCTCCATTGATTATGAGGCAAACACTGAATCCAACTTCAACAGTGCAGCGTTGAGTGTTGCGCGCACCTCTGGTGGTGACGGCTTTAAAATCCAGTGGAATGGCGACTTCTATACCGGCGTGGGTGAAGTGGCAGGAGAGGATTATAAGAATGGACGCTACGCAGCAGGTGATGTTGCAACCGGACTGTTCGTTTGGAAAAGCGATGAGTTCTTGGGTGGTGAAGCGGGATCAACCTACGAGATGACTTCGCTCAACGATGTGCTGAAAGCAAATGTAGCGTTTAAGCCGCAAGCGGATAACGTGCTGGCCTCAGGTAGCGTCCGGTTCGTGATTAAAGAGAACGACCAATACTATATTTCATATGCCAATACGTTCACAGAACAGGCAGATGATTCAGAAGTGGTTCGTCAGGCAACCGCAACGGCGTGGTTCCCCTTTGATCCGCTGACAAGTATTACAGCGGTTGATACAACCACCAATGCAACACAGGCGACATTGGAACTGACGGATGTGCAGGCGTTCGGTGTGTGGATGCAGGCAACGGTTGCCACCAATACAGGCTATCGACTCTATCCTCGGATCGGAATTGACAGCTTTGCGGCAGGCGCGATTGTAAATACGCCTACTGCGGCCAGTAGAAAAACAGCCTGGTTCAGTGAGTTTGTTGCCGGTATGGGCGAGCTTACGGGAGATGCGGACGATGCCGATGGTGATGGCGTGAAGAATATCATCGAGTATGCGTTTGGTGGAAATCCGACGAATGCCTCAAACAAGGGTAATCAGCCCACAACAGGTGTAATTGAAAGCGGATCGTCAAATATGTTTGAGTTCATTTATTTCGAACGTAGCGATGCCGCCCAAAGAGGATTGACGACATCCATCAAGGCGACAGACAACCTGATCTTTACGCCGTTTGCGGATGCCTCAAGCTTTGAGGTGAGCAGCGGACCATCAGAGCATGCAGGATATAATGCAGTAACAAACCATGTGCCGATGGATAGTAATGTTAAATATATCCGGGTGGATGTGGACTACGCTGAGTAAGTAAATTTACGAAGGTATGTTGAAGAAAGCGCCTCGATGATCGAGGCGCTTTTTGTGAAAGAATGGCGGAAACATAAGATGAAAAGAATGGTGCTGTTGCTGCTGCTGATGATTGCGTCGATTGCGACAGCGATCGACGTAAACATTGATGCAAATAATAAGCTTCAAAAAATAGAGGGTTTTGGAGCTTCTGGTGCATTTGGAGAGTGGAATTTCCGCGAACATGATGACTTTGAAGAGCTGGTGGAGCTGGGGTTTAATCAGCTCGGGCTGGACATTTTTCGGATCCAGAATCGATACAATCATGTGGGAAGCAATCCTGTCTGGCAACAAGGCATGCTGGGCGCCAAGTCGATTATCAATGAGGCAGAGGCCGTCACGGGCCGCGATATCAAAGTGTTGATGAGTGCATGGTCACCTCCGGCAAGCCTGAAGAGTAATGGAACGCAGCAAAATGGAGGCACACTTGCCAGTGACAGCAACGGCTTTCGGTACGATGATTACGCACAATGGTGGCTCGATGGGTATCTTACGTACAGCAATAATAATATTGAGGTGGACTACATCAGTATCCAGAACGAGCCACAGTATTTGGCGGAGTGGAACTCGTGCCTTTTCGATGCGAGCGAAGGGGGAGACAATGCGGGATATGATAAAGCTTTTGAGACGGTCTGGCAGAAATTTGCAACGTCGCTAGGCACCCATGCCATGCCACGAATGGTGGCGCCTGAGCATCACAATACAACCACGAATATTCTGCAGGCGTATATAGATGCGCTGGGTCCGCACTATGACCGCATTTATGGATTTGCTCACCACCTCTACAAAGGTGATGCCTTTCGCAATCCCGATTTTGCAAACACGGAGTTCGCGGCGCTTACTAATTTGCTCTATAAGCCGCTCTTTCAGACAGAATATGGAAAGTCGAACTCGGTTGATAATGCGATTACCCGAAAGTTGAACCTTGCGCGGTTGATGCATAACTCGTTGACGATTGAGAATGTGTCAGCTTATTTTTATTGGGGGTTATGGTGGCCTGCGGATGATGGAAGGGGGCTGATTAACCTGCCCTCTGGGAATAGTTCCACATATGAAATAATGCCCGAGTTTTATGCGTTTAAGCATTATTCTGCCTTCATTCATTCTGACTGGCGTCGGCTGGATGTATCGGTGTCGAATGGGGCTATGGATGTGTCGGCCTTTTCCAGCGCTGATGGCAGTAAAATGAGCGTGGTGATTGTGAATGATGACGAAGGGGCTAAGACACTTGATATGGCGTTTGAAAATACGACCCTTTCTGGCGGTACGATCTATCAGTCAACCGCCACGTTAGATTGCGCTAACATAGGCAGTTATGTCCCTGGAGCCGCTATCACGGTTCCGGCTCATTCCATCACAACGTTGGATTTGGACGCGGCTACGGTGGCGGTGCCCTCACAACCGAACATCCTAATGATTGCTATTGATGATCTGCGCCCTCAGCTGCGAACGTATGGGCATCCGCAAATGGTAACACCCCACCTGGATGAGTTAGCGCAAGAGGGATATCAATTTAATCGAGCGTATTGCCAGCAGGGTGTGTGCGGCCCCTCAAGGGCGAGTATCATGACGGGACTGCGACCCGATACAACGTTGGCGTATAAATATAACGACGATTTTAGGTCAACCATTCCGTGGGCGTATACGATTCCGATGACGCTTAGCGAACAGGGATATTATTCAACGGCTATCGGTAAAATTTTTCATGTGATCAGTGGCACGAATGATCCGTTAAGTTGGGAGTACAGTTGGTTGCAGGGGGGCGGCTCGTATGGGGGCACGAGTGCCGCCTATCAGAACTCAACTGATGCGCCCAGCTCTATGCGGGATCATGATGTTGCAACGAAAGCTGTTGCGAAGTTGGGCGAGCTTAAGAACCAGCAGCCGTTTTTTTATGGCGTGGGATTTGTCAGGCCCCATCTTCCATTCGTGGCTCCGGATGAATATTGGGACCTCTATGATGTAAATGATTTGGTTGGTCCGGAGAGAGATAGCGAGCCTGTTGATGGCTTGTCTTATTCATATGAAGGGTGGAACGAACTTCGGGATTATGGCGGGATGCCCAGCAGTGGCCCTGTCAGCTCCTTGCAGGAGCAGAACCTTATCCACGGCTATTATGCGTGTGTTTCGTTTGTGGATGACCAAGTGGGTCGGGTGTTGAGTGCGTTGGAAGCAGAGGGATTGGCATCCAATACGATTGTCGTTGTTTGGGGAGACCATGGCTATCATCTGGGAAATCATGGGCAGTGGTGCAAGCATAGTAATTTTGAGTTGGATGCCCGCATACCGCTGATTGTGAAGGTTCCGTGGATGCCGGGAGCGGTGAAGTCCGATGCGTTAGTGGAGGCGCTGGATATTTATCCGACGTTACTTGATTTATGCGGCCTTGAGCAGCCATCTCATTTGCAGGGAGAAAGTTTCGTTCCTCTGTTGCAGAATCCTTTGTTGAAAGGACCTGAGGAGGCGGTTAGTCAATATCCGAGAAGTGGCCAGTCTGTTATGGGCTACTCTTTGAGAACAGATCGGTATCGGTATACAGAGTGGGTTCAGCAGTCGACCGGCAACGTGGTTGCCCGTGAGATTTATGACCATTTTCTCGACCCCATGGAGCATACGAATGTGTTGAGCACCACGGATGCGACCGTCTTATCGGAGCTTTCAAACCAGCTGGCNCCCTATATAGGGGGTTCGTATGTCCCGAACCCCAGCACGGCAGAATCATTCACTGCATTTCTGNGTTCGGCGGCATCTCAACCGGGAACAGACCTCANCACAAATGGAGAGTTCACGAGCGGAACGACTGGCTGGAGCTTGCAGGGAGGAGCCACGCTCTCTAATCCTTCCACAGATGCGGCGCTGGGATCGGATCCNTGTGTGCGTATTTCATCTATTACGNGTGGCAATGTATNTAACGATAAGTTTTTACAAACCGTGGGATATGAAGCCGATAAGACATATACGGTCCGGTTTTCGGCACGCGCCTCTTCCAGCCGGCAAATCCGGGTGATTTGGTTGCCCGCTGGCTCAGGACAATACNATAACAATGTACTGGTTGAAAACCCAACGTTGACTACCACGGCACAGACGTTTGAGTTTGAAGTGAATCCTCACGTCACGGTAGCGGATGCTCAGTTACAGTTTCAGGTTGGCACNTTCAACGGTTCTGCGGCGGATGTTTTTATTGACTCGGTCCAAATTGTGGAAGAGAGCGGATTGACTGGCGGTCTGTCGGGGGCGGATGCACTGGCATATGCCGATCCCGACGGAGATGGGGTCGATAATATTACGGAATATGCCTTCAACTTGCATCCGGCTTCCAATGATGTTCATGCGGTGGAACCCNCAGGAGGCGCAAGCGGTCTGCCNGCTATACGGCTTGATGACGAGGGGGCCGAACCGGTTTTCTATCTCGATTATGTTCGGCGTAAAGATGCGCGACAAGTTCAGTATGTGGTGGAGTTTGCAGATAATCTAACGCAGGATTGGGATGCTTCTTCGGGCAGTGAGTCAGTTTCTGATGCCGTTGATCCTTCGTGGGAGATGGTGCGGGTGGAAGATGCTGAGGCGGTGAGCAGNAACACTGCGCGGTTTGGTCGTGTGCGTATTCTTTTACGTCCATAATGAGGAGGANAGAAAATGGCTTTGAGTAAACCGTCGATTATAGTCGGCTTATTAACAATCGCTTTCTTTGAGGCGAGTGGCGTGTTGGCAGTAGATTTCTCATCGACTCAGATTTCTGCGGGGATTCAATATGAATATTTCGATATTGCGCTGGAGTTGGACGGAGCACCGGCGGCAGATCCGGCGAGCTCAAGCTATGCGGGGCAGCCGGTCTATATTGGATTAGCGCTACAGCCGACNGATCCGGCATTGGTGANGGGTTCAGCGCCGGGCGTGACCAACGGGGCGGCGATTAGTTTTGGTTCGAACGGGGGGGCTAAGCTGCAACTGAATGGACCGTTCCCAACACGGAATGAACCGGGTACNGACGCGGGACGATATGCCGCGGGGGATGTGATCACGGGACTGTTTCTGTTTCAAAAAGAAGATTTTAATAACGGGCTGAACAGTGGACCGATTTTTTCAGCGGCCAATCAGTCGATGCGNTTGAGTGCGACGGTTCGGCTTGACCGAAAGAGTCCGGAGCGGCTGGCATCTGGGCAGCTTCGCTGGGTNGTGAAGGCGGGCGGGGCGTTCTATATTAGTGAAGAGGTAGTAAGCCTGACCGCAAGCGCTACTCAGACGGTTTCCGGAGATAGCGGTCAGTATGTTTGGCGGGCGTATTCACCGGCGACGGCAATAGAGGATCGTTCAGGTGCGTTGGTTTCGTTGGATGCTCAAGCGGTTGAGGCGGTTGGATTCTGGCTCGAAACAACGGTGGAGGCGAATAACGGAATTCGGGCCTATCCTTTTTTCGGCATCGAGCAGTTTCAGGTGGAGGCGTTATCGTTGAACCCAGAGACAAATGCGGTGGTGGATACCTGTGTGATTGATGCGAGTGTGCGGCATCAAAAGATGGAGGGGTTTGGGGCGTCGGCGGCGTTTTATCAGAATTTGTTGGTCAATCATCAGGAGTCGGCGGCGATTGCGGATCTATTGTTTGATGACCTGAAGCTTGATATTTTGCGGCTGCGAAATGTGTACGACCAAAATAACTGGCAGCAAGATTTTGTTAATTATCGGGATACATATCAGCTGGGAACCAACTCGCTAGGGCGTGATATTAAGGTGTTGTTGTCTGCTTGGACGCCGCCCGCGTATTTGAAGAGCAACGGGGTGGAAGCGGGAGAGACCGTCGAAGGAGCGGAAGACGGTACGCTGGCCAAAGATGGTGCGGGTAACTATCGGTATGCTGATTTTGCCACGTGGTGGGCGGATGCGTTGGATTATTATCAGGCGAATGGGATTCCGGTTGAGTATGTGAGCATTCAGAACGAGCCGAACTGGCATCCGCTGTATGATGGGTGTGCGTTCGAGCCGTCGGAAACCACCAGTTTTGCGGGCTATGACCGGGCGTTGGAAACGGTTTGGCGAACGTTTGCCGAGCGGTATGGACGCACCGGTATGCCGAAATTAATTGGGCCGGAGCCGATTGGGATTAATCGACTCGATGAGTATATTGCCGCGATTAACAATCTCGATCACATCTANGGCTATGCGCATCACTATTATCAGATGAGTCCGGCAACAAACCCAGATGTGCTGAATACGCTGATGGCNTCAACGAAATCAGCGTTCGATTATAAGCCGTTGATGCAGACGGAATATGCCCATCTGAAAACGCATACGATTTCGGCGGTGGAGCGTAAATTGAATCAGGCGAAGTTGATGCATAATGGCCTGACGATTGAAGGACTTTCTGCCTATCTCTATTGGGCGCTTTTTTGGACGGTGCAGGCGGCGGATCAGGAGGGGTTGATCAATATTTCCAATAATTCGACGGGGAGTTATTCGATTAATCCGGAGTATTATGGATTTAAGCACTATTCGGCATTCGTTCATTCGGACTGGCGGCGGGTAGAGGCGAGCGCGGGCACAAATGAGGTGAGTCTCTCGGCGTTTGTTAGTCCCGATCGGGATCAGATGAGCGTGATTTTGATTAACGAAAATAGCACGCCGGTGGATATGAATATTGCGTTTAGTAATGTGACCATTTTGGCGGGGTCTGTGTATCGCACAACGGATCAATTGGATTGTGAGTGGGTGAGTGGGTTTTCCGGTTCGTCGGTTGNGTTGCCGGGCGAATCGATCACGACGCTGGCGTTAANCACACAGCCGTTGGCAGCGCCTGCCCANACCAATATTTTGATGATATCGATTGATGATTTGCGGCCGCAACTACGNAGCTACGGAGTTCCCCAGATGAAAACACCGCATCTCGACCAATTGGCATTAGACGGGTATCAATTTAACCGTGCGTATGTGCAACAGGCGGTATGCGGGCCTTCGCGGGCNAGTATTATGACGGGGCTGCGTCCGGATCGGACGGGGGCTTATCAGTATAACAGTAATTTCCGGGATACCATGCCGTGGGTGTACACGTTGCCGCAGACCTTGAGTGAGCAGGGATATTTTTCAACTGCGATTGGTAAAATTTATCATGTTATTAATGGCCAGAACGATCCGTTGAGTTGGGATGAGGACTGGCTATCGGGTAGTGGTATCTATGGAGCGACGGGCAATGCGCCGTATGAAAATTATGCGGGTTCGGAAGGGTCGTTGCGAGATGGCGCGGTGACGGATGCCGCGGTCACGAAATTAGCCGAGCTGAAGAGTCAGCAGCCGTTTTTCTATGGGGTTGGTTATGTGCGCCCGCACCTGCCGTTTGTAGCCCCTTCGAGCTATTGGGATCTCTATTCGATTGCGGATCTGGAGCAGCCGTATACGGATTCTCCGGCGGTGAACGCCTCTTCATATGCCTTCACGACGTGGGGTGAGCTGCGGAGTTACAGCGGAATCCCGGCCAGCGGCCCGGTGAGCGCTGTGCAGGAACAGAACCTGATTCATGGATACTATGCCTGCGTTTCATTTGTGGATGCTCAGGTGGGCAGGTTAATGGAAGCGTTGCAGGAGCAGGGGCTCTCCGAGAATACCATTGTGGTGGTGTGGGGTGATCATGGCTATCANCTGGGCGATCATGGAGAGTGGTGCAAGCATACAAACTTTGAGCGAGCCACGCGTATTCCGCTGATCGTGAAGGTTCCATGGATGCCGGGAGCGAGCCGAGTGGATGCCTTGGTGGAGGCGCTGGATATCTATCCGACGCTGTTGGAGTTATGCGGGTTGGAGGCACCGGCCCACCTGCAAGGGGAGAGTNTGGTTCCCTTGCTAGAGAATCCGGCCGCCGCAGGACCGGCAGAGGCCGTTTCGCAATATCCGCGTAATGCGGAGTCGATCATGGGCTATGCCATGCGGACGGAACGCTATCGCTATGTGGAGTGGAGGAGCNCGGGTTCGGATACGCCGGCGGATGTTGAGCTCTATGATCATTTTNTGGATCCGGGTGAAGACACGAATGTGGTGGCCTCAGCGGATGCGGCGTTGTTAGCATCGCTCTCGGCGCAGCTCAGTCCGTATGTTGGGGAGGCCTATCGGGCGCAGGGGTCGTCCGAGGGAACTTCGTTTGCAACGTATCTNTTGGATGCGGGAATGAGCGGGGCTGCGGCATTGATACATGCGGATGCGGACGGGGATGGCGTGGACAATCTGATGGAGTATGCGTTGAATCTAAATCCGGCGTTGCCGGACGGAGAGCCTATTGAACTGGGGAGTGGCACGGCGGGGCTTCCGGCTGCGGATGTTGCGCAGTGGAGCAATCAGGGNTCGTTTGCGGTGGAGTATATTCGCCGCAAGGATGCGGATGAAATTAGGTANCAGATTTCGTTTGCCGATNNGCTGACCGAGCNGAGTTGGATGGAAGGTTCGGAGACCAGTGTGACGCCGATTGATGCCAACTGGGAGCGGGTGCGAGTGGCAGACCCAAATGCAAACACCACCAACACCAGTCGGTTTGGTCGTTTGCAAGTAGAGTTGGATTCGGCAGGATTTTAAGATAAGGAGTAGATATGAAAAAGTGGATGATAGGGTGCTTTCTGTTGGGGAGCTGGATGACGGGAGCGGCGGTAGCCGAGAAGAGTTCGTATCCAAATATTTTGATGATTGTGGTGGATGATTTGCGCCCTCAGCTAGGCTGTTATGGGTATCCAGAGACTCACTCGCCGCATATGGATCGGTTGGCATCTGAGGGGACGTTGTTTGAAACGGCGTACGTGCAAGTGCCGGTATGCGGAGCTTCGCGGGCGAGTATGATGACCGGACTCTATCCTACTGCGAGTCGGTTTGTGACGTATTATTCGAGCGTGAATGTCGACACGCCTTCGGTGGTCGATATTCCGGGCTACTTGCGCCGGTTCGGTTATACGACGATTTCTAATGGAAAAATATATCATCAGAAGGATGATTGTACGAATTCGTGGAATGAGATTTCGCGTCCGGATGATTTTCGGGTGTATCTGAAGGCGGAGAATCAGAAGCTGAAGGGGAATCAGCAGGCGGCATATGAGTCGGCGGATGTGCCGGACGATGCGTATCCGAGTGGGAAAATGGTGAATAAGATCATGGGGGATTTGCAGCGTGCGCATGCCTCGGGAGAGCCGTTTTTTATTACGGCGGGATTCACAAAACCGCATCTNCCTTTCAATGCCCCGAAGAAATATTGGGATTTATATGATCGGGATTCGCTGGCGGTTGCGGATAATCCCTTTGCTCCGAAGGGGGCGCCCTCGCAGTCGTTACATCAGTGGAATGAGTTNCGNGATGGATATGGGGGCATGCCGCCGGAGGGACCGGTTTCGGATGAGTTGGCGCGGACCCTCATTCATGGGTATTATGCGTGTGTTTCGTATACGGATAAGTTGATTGGNGACCTGNTGGATGAGCTGGAGCGATTGGAGATGGACGAAGAGACGATTGTCATTTTGATTGGGGACCATGGATGGCAGTTGGGTGAGCATGCGTTGTGGTGTAAGCATGCGCTATTTGAAACCTCCTTGCATACGCCGATGATTATTAAGGCGCCAGGGTTTACAGCGGGACAGCGTAGTAAAGCCTTGGTTGAGTTTGTCGATCTGTATCCAACGATCTGTGAGTTGGCAGGGCTTGAGCAGCCGTATCACTTGCAGGGTAAAAGTTTGGTGAACGTGATGAAAAATCCGAAGGCGGCGCACAAGCCGGCTATCTTTGCGCGGTATCATGGGGGCGAGACGGTTCGGACGGCGCGCTTCCAATATTCGGAGTGGCAGGGGGGAGCGGCGATGTTTTATGATCATCAACTCGATCCCGATGAAAATATCAACCGCCTGAATAACCCGACGTATGCGAAGGCGATTGCGCGCTTGAAAGAGTTGTTAGTGGAGCATAGGAAACGGTTATGAAGCGATGGATGAGTATAGTAGTTTGTATGATGGCGGGTGTGCTAAGCAGCTGTGCGNAGAAAGGGTTGCATGACTCCTATGATGGGGCCTTTTTAATCGGTGCCGCTGTCGGTAGTGAAGAAGTCGACCATCCTTACCGATTTCCGATGCGGAAAGAGCGGGACGAGTGGAACGTTCTTCATCGTGAGTTTAACACGTTGACGGCGGAAAATTTGATGAAGTGGATGTATATGCATCCCAAGCCCGGACTCTATCATTTTGATGATGCGGATGAGTTTATTGAAGAAGCGGAATCGAATGGACACGCCGTGGTGGGGCATGCGTTGGTATGGCATGCCATGATTCCAGACTGGGTCTTTGAGCAGAAACGGAATGTTCCGATATCCGCTGACGGGCTGGAAGAGCGGATGCGCGATCATATTCATACGATTGCAGGNCGCTATCGAGGCCGCATCGCCTATTGGGATGTGGTGAACGAGGCGGTTGATCTGCGGCATGTGACGGATGAGAACGGCAAGACCGTTGAGGAGGCGTTTCTTCGACCCTCAAAGTGGATGCAGATTTTGGGAGCAACCTATATCGAGCTGGCGTTTCGATTTGCCGCAGAGGCCGATCCGTCGGCTAAATTGCTCTATAACGACTATTCGATGACCCACCCAGCGAAGGCACAGTTTGTGGCAGATATGTGCCGTCAGTTGCGGGCTAGGGGTGTGCGTGTGGATGGAGTNGGCATGCAGGCGCATTGGCATTTGGAGTATCCGTCGGCATCAGAGTTGCAACAGGTGCTGGATATTTTTCGGGAGGCCGAGCTGCCAGTGCATATCACAGAGCTGGATCTTGGGGTGCTACCGCGCGCCAACACGATGCAGGATGCCGACATTCATCGTGATGTGGCATTGGCCGCTGAATTGAACCCATACACAGAGGCGGTGCCGGAAGAGGTATTGGCGGCACAGGCGGCGCGGTATGCTNCGCTCTTCGAGGTGCTGTATGCAAATCGAGATTTGGTAGAGCGCGTGACGTTCTGGGGGGTGCATGATGGAGACTCTTGGCTGAACAACTGGCCGGTCAAAGGGCGGACAGCACATCCATTGCTTTTTGATCGTGCGCTCCAGCGCAAGCCTGCCTATGATGCGATTCTTAATGTTCCAACTGGAGAACATTCAGAGCAGTAGGGGTGAGTAGATAATGGCGTATTTGTTGGGTTTAGACGTGGGTAGTTCATCGGTAAAAGCCTCCTTGTTGGAGGTGGCTTCCGGTACGTGCGCAGGCAGTGCATTCTATCCCAAGAGCGAGCAGAAAATTGATTCGCCGCAGCCGGGATTTGCCGAGCAAGATCCCGCGGCGTGGTATGCCTCCGCAACCAGCGCGATTCGGGACGCAATGGCGGTGGCCGGCGCCGCACCGGACGACGTTAAAGCAATTGGAATTGCCTATCAAATGCACGGACTGGTTTGTGTGGATGCACAACAGCAGGTTTTACGACCCGCAATTATCTGGTGCGATTCGCGTGCGGTTCCCTATGGTGAGNCGGCGTTCCAAACCATCGGATCGGAGGTATGCCTCTCACGGTTGATGAATTCACCGGGGAATTTTACCGCTTCGAAGTTGGCATGGGTGAAAGAGCATGAGCCCGATGTTTTTGCCAAGATTGATAAGATTATGCTGCCGGGCGATTGGCTGGCGATGCGACTGACNGGAGAGGTGACAACAACNGCTTCGGGTCTTTCGGAAGGTATTCTGTGGGATTTTAAGGAGGAGGCGCCGGCCTCCCTGTTGCTGGATTATTTTGGGTTTGATGCGGAGCTGTTGCCGAACGTGGTGCCCACCTTCGGNGAGCAGGGCGTTCTGTCTGCAGCGGCCGCGAGCGAGCTTGGCCTTGCCGCTGGCACGCCGGTCTCCTATCGCGGGGGCGATCAACCGAACAACGCGCTCTCGTTGAATGTGCTGCGTCCGGGNGAGATTGCAGCTACCGCGGGCACGTCGGGTGTGGTGTATGGGGTGACCGATCAGAAGCAGGTCGACCCTCACTCACGTGTGAACACATTTGCGCACGTGAACCACACCGCATCGGATACGCGGCTGGGCGTGCTGCTCTGCATTAACGGAACCGGCATCCTGAACGCGTGGACGCGGCGGCTCCTCTCGGATGTTTCNTATGAGCAGATGAATGAGCTGGCAGCCGAGGCGGAGGCGGGCTCGGATGGATTGTGTTTCCTGCCGTTTGGTAATGGCGCAGAACGGGTGCTGATGAATCGTAATGTGGGGGCGCAGTTGGTGGGCCTTGATTTGAATCGTCACGACCGACGGCACGTATGCCGGGCGGTACAGGAGGGAATCGTCTTCTCGTTTATGTATGGGATGGAAATCATGGCGGAAACCGGCATGCCGCTCACCACGATTCGGGCGGGAGATGCCAACATGTTTATGAGTGAAATTTTTAGCGCGTCACTGGCCAACATCAGTGGAGCGCACATTGAGTTGTATGATACAGACGGGGCATTAGGCGCCGCGCGTGGGGCCGGTGTGGGAGCGGGTATTTTCTCGTCACTCGACGAGGCTTTTGCGACGCTGGAAAAGAAAAAAACCATCACCCCGGATGGAACCGATTTAACCGAAGCTTACGGACACTGGAAGCGTGCCCTTGAGAAAACAGTATAATAGGAGAATGACATGAGTGTGGTTACAGGGAACAAAGAGTATTTCCCCGGCATTGGAAAAATTGCTTATGAGGGTCGCGAGAGCGACAACCCCTTAGCGTTTAAGTGGTACGACGAAACCCGTGTGGTGGCAGGCAAGACGATGAAGGAGCACTTCCGGTTTGCGATCGCGTATTGGCATAGCTTTTGTGGCGTAGGCGCGGATCCCTTTGGGCCGGGCACACAGCAGTTCCCTTGGGCGGAAGGGGCCGATGCCGATGTNCGGGCACGGAACAAGATGGATGCTGCCTTTGAGTTTTTCACAAAGATCGGCGCTCCCTANTATTGTTTCCACGATTTTGATCTGGTTGAAGAGGGCGACTCGTTCGCGGAATCGACTCGTCGGCTNGAAGCCATCGTTGCTTATGCGAAAGAGAAGCAGGCGGCTTCGGGCGTGAAGCTGCTGTGGGGCACGGCCAANCTTTTCAGCAATCCGCGCTACATGAACGGGGCGGGCACCAATCCAGACTTTAATGTCGTGGCGTATGCTGGCGCACAGTTGAAGAATGCTATTGATGCGACGATTGCGCTGGACGGCGAGAACTATGTCTTTTGGGGTGGACGCGAAGGCTACATGAGCCTGCTCAACACTAACATGAAGCAGGAGCTGGATAATTTTGGCCACTTCCTTCGGATGGCACGCGACTATGCCCGAGCGAATGGATTTGAAGGGACCTTCTTCATTGAGCCGAAGCCAGCCGAGCCGAGCAAGCATCAGTACGATTTTGATGCGGCGACCGTCATCGGATTTTTGCAGCAGCAGGGATTGGCGGAAGACTTTAAGCTGAACCTCGAAGTGAACCACGCGACGTTGGCGCAGCACACATTCCAGCATGAGTTACNAGTAGCGGCGGATGCTGGCATGCTNGGTTCGATTGATGCCAATCGCGGCGACTATCAGAATGGCTGGGATACCGATCAGTTCCCCAACAACCTGTTGGAGACCACAGAGCAGATGATGANTATTCTGCAAGCGGGCGGTTTAGCCGGCGGCGGCGTCAACTTTGACGCAAAGGTACGCCGGAATTCGACGGATCGGGAAGATCTGTTNATTGCTCACGTGAGCGGTATGGACACGTTTGCGCGGGCGCTATTGGCAGCGGATACGATATTGTCGGACTCGCCTTATGCGAAGATGTTGGCAGATCGGTATGCNTCGTTTTCGGCGGGCGAGGGCGCGCAGTTTGCAGGGGGNCAGCTGACGTTGGAGCAGTTGGCGGCGNTNGGAGCCGAAGGCGGCGANCCGACCCTGACCAGCGGCAAGCAAGAGCTCTACGAAGCGATCATCAATCAGTACGTGTAGAGCATAGCGTGGCGTGTAATTCCGCATGGCTTCTTCGGAGGCCATGCGTTTTTTTTAAGTATGAAAATTTGGTATACAGATGAGGCGTTGCTGGCGGTGGAGAAGCCGAGCGGATTGCTGTCGGTTCCGGGGCGGGGGGTGGATAAGGCAGATTGTTTGCTGCGACGGGTGCAGGCGGATGTTCCGGAGGCGTTGCTGGTGCATCGGTTGGATATGGATACGTCGGGGTTGATGCTGTTTGCGCGTTCGGCTGAGATGCAGCGTGTGTTGTCGGGGTTGTTCGAGAAGCGGTTGATTCAGAAGCGGTATGTGGCGTGGGTGGAGGGGGCGCTGGAGCCGGAGGAGGGGCGGGTTGAGTTGCCGTTGCGGAAGGATATGGAGCAGTCGTTGCCGCCGCGGCATGTGGTGGATCTTGTGCGGGGGAAGCCGGCGAGTACACGGTGGCGGGTGGTGGAGCGGAGTGCGGGGCGGACCCGGGTTGAATTGTTTCCGTTGACGGGACGTTCTCATCAGCTGCGGGTGCATATGGCAGCGTTGGGGCATCCGATCGTGGGGGACCCGATTTATGGTGTGCGTGGGGAGCGCTTAGAGCTGCATGCCGTGGGGCTTGTATTTGAGCATCCGTTGGATGGTCGTCGGATTGAGCTTGAATCCGTGGCTCCCTTTTGAACAATGCGGGCATGAAAAATGAGGTTTATACAGGTCGTCTAGAGGGGTTGGAAATTGCATTTACACATGCGGTGACGACCGGAGCGGTGAATGAGGTTGTGGTGCTGCACGATTGTGATCCGGCAGCGGCGCATCTGCTGGGGCGGTCGGTAACGGCGGTGGTGATGGCGGCGGCGTTGCTGCCGGAGGGGCAGCGGTTGAATGTGAGTTGGCGCTATCCGGGGGCGTTAACGTCGATGGTGGTGGATGCGGGGCAGGATGGTTCGGTACGGGGTATGGTGTCGCCGGTTCATTTGGGGGATGTGGCGGAGGATAATCAATCGCTGTATGGAGAGGTGGGAGAGCTGCAGGTGGTGACGACGCGGGAGCGGACGGTGTTGAACTCGGGTACTACGCCGGTTTCGCTGCACGATCCGGTGGCGGATTTTGGGTATCATTTTTCGATTTCGGATCAGGTGGAAACGGGGCTGGTTTCGATGATTGGTTTTCAGCGGCAGGTGGAGGCGCCGGTGGCGCTGGCGCAGGGGTGGATGGTGCAGGCGTTGCCGGGGTGTGATCTGGAGCGGTTTGAGCGGGTTCGTCGGCGGATGGAGGGGGAGGCGTTTCGGCGGTTGCTACAGGAGCCGGGGGCGGCGGATGATGGCTTTGGTCGGGTGGTGGAGGTGCTGACGGAGGGGGAGTCGGGGTATGCGGGGTTGGAGGTGACGGCGGGACCGTCGCCGCGGTTTGCCTGTACCTGCTCGATGGAGAAGATGGCGGCGGTGGTGCGGAGCATCCCGATTCCGGAGCGGATGAGCATGGTGAAGCGGGATGAGGATGTTTCGATTCGGTGCCATTTTTGCTCTACAAAATATACGTTGACGATCGCGGATTGCGTGGCGGCGTGGAACGATCGCTCGGGTGCGTGAAGCGATAAAAATTCCTTCGATTTATGATGGTTTGGTTTGCGGGTGGATGTCCTATTTTGATAGTCTCTTTGGATTAACCAAGAACTCTTTGAAGGATCATTATGGCGAGCGATCAAAACGAAGACCAGGCGGCGAATACGGGCCGTAAGGCGACGGCGGAAAATCCGGATGCAACCCAGTATGGAGCGGATCACATCACGGTGTTGGAGGGCATTGATGCGGTGCGGAAACGGCCTGCGATGTATATCGGGGATACGGGGATGCGGGGCTATCACCATTGTGTGTATGAGGTGGTGGATAATTCGATCGATGAGGCGTTGGCGGGCTATTGCTCGAACGTGGAAGTGCGGATTAATGAGGATGGTTCTCTTTCGGTAATTGATGACGGACGGGGGATTCCGGTGGATATTCATCCGACGGAGAAGAAGCCGGCGGTGACGGTGGTGCTGACGGTGTTGCATGCGGGCGGTAAGTTTGATTCGGAGACGTATAAGGTTTCGGGTGGATTGCATGGGGTGGGTGTTTCGTGTGTGAATGCGCTTTCGGAGTGGCTGGAAGTGGAGGTGAAGCGCGATGGAGCGGTCTATCATCAGCGGTTTGAGCGAGGCGTGGAGTCGACGGATTTGGTGGAGATTGGCAAGACGGAGCATACGGGCACGACGGTGACGTTTATGCCGGATCATTCGATCTTTACGCACGAGGGGGGGTTCCAGTGGGATATTTTGTCGGCGCGGTTGCGGGAACTTGCGTTTTTGAACCGGGGGGTTTCGATTACGCTGAAGGAGGAGCCGACGGGGCGTGAGGAGGAGTTTAAGTATGAGGGGGGCATCAGGGAGTTTATTGCGCATTTGAACCGGAATAAGTCACCGATGCATCCGGAGGTGATCTATTTTGAGCGTGAGCGGGATGAGGTGGTGGTTGAAATCGCGATGCAGTATTCGGATGCGTTCAACGAGACGCTCTTTTCATTTGCGAACAACATCAATACGATTGAGGGGGGCACGCACCTTTCGGGCTTCCGTTCGGCCTTGACGCGGACGGTGAATGCGTATGCGAAGACGAATAAGTTGATTAAGGATGAGAAGCAGTCGATGAGCGGTGAGGATATCCGCGAGGGGTTGACGGCGGTGATCAGCGTGAAGATTCCGGATCCTCAGTTTGAGGGACAGACGAAGACGAAGCTGGGCAATGGCGAAGTGGAGGGCATTGTTCAGCAAATTGTGAACGATGAGTTGGGCAGTTGCTTTGAGGAGAACCCAGCGATTGCGCGGACGATTATTGATAAGGCGGTTGTGGCGGCACGGGCGCGGATGGCGGCGCGTAAGGCGCGGGATTTGGCGCGGCGTAAGGGAGCGTTGGAGAGTGGCGGCTTGCCGGGCAAGCTGGCGGATTGTTCGAGTCGGGAGCCGGCGCGTACGGAGCTCTACATTGTGGAGGGCGATTCGGCGGGGGGTTCGGCGAAGCAGGGGCGCGATCGGGAATTTCAGGCGATTCTACCGGTGAAGGGTAAAGTGATCAACGTGGAGAAGGCGCGGCTGGACAAGGTGCTAGCGAATGATGAAATCCGAACCATGATTACGGCGATCGGTACGGGGATTGGGGTGGATGATTTTGATATTGAGAAGGCGCGTTATCATAAAATCATTATCATGACCGATGCGGATGTGGATGGGGCGCATATTCGAACCCTGCTGTTGACCTTTTTCTATCGGCAGATGTCGCAGTTGATTGAGCGGGGATATGTCTATATTGCGCAGCCACCGCTCTATAAGGTGACGCGGCGGAAGCGGGAGGAGTATGTGGAGTCAGATGCCCACCTGACGCAGATTCTGCTGGATTTGGGTGCGGATGGATTGGTGCTGGAGAGTATGAGTGGCGACGTTCTGAAAGATACGGCGGGCTTGCGGGTTTTGTTGGAACATCTGGTGGAGATAGAGGGATTAGCGGAGAAGCTACGTCGGCGGGGCATTGCCCTGCGGTCGTATTTGAATGCGCGCGATGCGGCGAGTGGTGCATTTCCGCGCTACTGCGCTTATCTGAATGCGCCGGGCGAAGAGCTGGATGTGCGCTTTGCGTTGGATGAGCAGGAGTTGAAGGCGCTCTTTGAGGGATCGGACCTGCCGGAGCGGCATGATGAAATCTTTTCGGCGAAACCGCTGCAGGAGGCGGTGGAGCGACTGGAGAGCGATGGCTTTGCGGTAGACCAACTGGTCGGTGATGAGACGGAGCGTTTCCAGCTGGACGATAAGGGTTCGAAGCTGCCGGTTTCGGGTCTGATCGATCTGTTGCAGGCGGTGCGGGATTTGGGCCGGAAGGGCATGAGCATTCAGCGCTACAAAGGTCTGGGAGAGATGAATCCAGATCAGCTGTGGGAGACGACGCTAAACCCGGAGCATCGGCGTATGACGCAGGTGGTGCTGGAGGATGCGGTGAAGGCGGATGAGATGTTTACCATCCTGATGGGTGATGAGGTGGAGCCGCGGCGTGAGTTCATTCAGAACAATGCCTTGCATGTAACGAACTTGGATATTTAAGGATACGCGATGAGTGATGTGACCCCCGAACGAATTGATCTGATTAATATTGAAGATGAGATGCAACGTGCCTACATCGATTATTCGATGTCGGTGATTGTGGGCCGAGCGCTGCCGGATGCGCGGGACGGATTAAAGCCGGGGAATCGGCGAATCCTCTATGCGATGAAAGAGCGCGGTTGGACGCACAGCAAGGCGTATGTGAAGTGCGCGAAGGTGGTCGGGGAAGTGATTGGTAACTACCATCCGCACGGGGACACGGCGGTTTATGACACGATTGTGCGCATGGCACAGGATTTTGCGATGCGCGGCATGTTGATCGATGGGCAGGGTAACTTTGGTTCGATTGATGGCGACCGGGCGGCGGCGTATCGATATACGGAGTGTCGTTTGCGGCCGTTGGCGGAGGAGTTGCTGGCGGATATCGATAAGAATACGGTGGATATGCGGGCGAACTTTGATGAGTCGTTGATGGAGCCGACGGTGNTNCCNGCNCGNGTNCCTAATNTNCTNGTGAANGGTTCNACGGGNATNGCGGTNGGNATGGCNACCAATATTCCGCCNCANAATTTGAGNGAAGTNATCGATGGNACGATTGCGNTGATTGATGANCC
>NZGU01000010.1:38149-48945 GCA_002691095.1 Kiritimatiellaceae bacterium
TNTCNGTGGANGCNNTNTGTGANTNTNTNAAGGGNCCGGANTTCCCGACGGGNGGNACGGTGTATGGNTTNAANGCNNTNCGTGATCTTTANATGACGGGNCGNGGCAAGATNAAGATGCGNGGTAAGGCNNTNATTGAAGANGAAGATAGTGGCAAGGCGCGCATCATTATTCATGAAATTCCGTATGCGTTGAACAAGACGTTGTTGATCCAGAAGATGGTGCAGTTGGTGCGCGACAAGAAACTCGAGGGAATTTCGGACATCCGCGATGAGTCGGGCAAAGAGGGCATTCGGTTGGTTTTGGAGCTGAAGCGTTCGGCGGTGCCGAATGTGCTGTTGAATAATCTGTTTAAGTTCACGCAGTTGGAGTCGACCTTTGGGGCGATCATGCTGGCGATTGATAAGGGCAAGCCGTGTGTGATGAATTTGAAGGAGGCGCTGCAGTGTTTTGTGGATCACCGGTTTGAGGTGATTACCCGGCGGACGCAGTTTGATTTGGATAAGGCGCGGGCGCGGGCGCATATTTTAGAGGGTCTGCTGATTGCCATGGATAACATGGATGAGGTGGTGCGGATTATTCGGGATTCGAAGGATCGCGATGAGGCGCAGTCGCGATTGATCGCGGAGTTTGCGTTGAGCGAGACGCAGGCGAAAGCTATTCTGGATATGCGACTCTATCAGCTGACGGGGCTGGANCGTGGCAAGGTGGAGGCGGAATACGCAGAGCTGCAGGAGTTGATGGCCTATCTGGAAGATCTGTTGGCGCACCCAGAAAAGATCTACGCGGTGATGAAGGAGGACCTGAGCGAAATTCGGGCGAAGTATGGCGAAACGCGTCGGACGGAGCTCTCGATTGATGAAGGTGAAATTGACCTCGAAGACCTGATTGCGGATGAGCCCTGTGTGATTACGTTGTCCAATACGGGCTATATTAAGCGCGTTCCGACCGACACGTATCGTCAGCAACGACGAGGTGGAAAAGGGGTGATGGGCATGAACACAAAAGACGAAGATTTCGTTGAGCATGTGTTCACGGCGTCCACGCATGATTATCTGCTTTGCTTTACCGAGGCAGGACGGATGTATTGGCTGAAAGCGTATCGGGTGCCAGAGGGTTCTCGGCAGAGCCGTGGGCGGTCGCTGGCGAATGTATTGCAGATGACGCAGGAGGAGAAGCTGGCGGCGATTATTTGCGTGCGGGATTTGGATGACGATCAGCATCAACTCTTGATGGCAACCGAAAAAGGGGTTGTGAAAAAGACCGTTCTCTCGGCGTATAAGAATGTGCGAGTGGCGGGGATTAATGCGATTAAGATCGATGAAGACGATCAGCTGATTGGGGTGGTGTTAACCGATGGCGATAATGACGTGATGTTGAGTATGCGCAATGGAAAAGNNATTCGGTTCCATGAGAGCGGTGCGCGTTCCATGGGNCGTGTCTCTCGTGGGGTTCGGGGNGTGCGGCTTGAGGGCGATGATCGGGTGGTCTCGATTGATATTGTTGANACGCAGGCGAGTATGATGGCGATNACCGAGAATGGATATGGAAAGCGGACGAGTTTCGATGAATACCGGACGCAGAGTCGGGGCGGTAAGGGGATCATCAGCATTCAAACGTCGGATCGGAATGGTGCGGTGGTGAGTGCGCATGCGGTGACCGATGAGAATCGCTTGATGTTGATCACCGACGGGGGTCAGATGATTTGCATTGGTGCGAGCGATTTGCGCGTGATCGGGCGGAATACCCAAGGGGTTCGTCTCTTCAACCTTAAGGAGGGCGATAAGCTTGTTTCGGCAGCTGTGCTTGCTCCGGAGGACGTTGCGGATGAAGGAGACGATGCTACGGTTTCGGAGACGGAATCGGAATCGGGTGAAGCGCCTGCGGCGGAATAAGCTTAACCGTAGCTCTCTTCGTAATCGTCCATGGAGGCGCGGACTACTTTGAGTGCGTGATNGCGACCGTAGGTGTCGGTAATTTTGACATCTCGTTCGTGACCGGGTACGCGCTTATAGGTTTCAAAGTAGTGGCGTAGCCGCTCGAGAAGGGCGGAGGACATTTCGGAGATGTCGGTCGCATTTTTCCAGAATTCATCGTTATGGAGTATGGCAATGATTTTGTCGTCGGCTTCTCCCTTGTCGACCATTTGCAGGCCTCCGATAACGCGAGCGGTTAGGATGACCTCAGAGCGGTTGATGGGCCGTTCTGTTACCACGCAAATATCGAGCGGATCGCCATCGCCGCGTTTTGCTTTTGGGGAGAGCGCGGTTACGCCAGAGCCGCAATAGGTTTGGGGAATAAAGCCATAGAGCATGGGGGTGAGCGAAGAGGTGAGCTGCGGGCGATCCACGCGGAGGTAGCCTGTTGATTTGTCGACTTCGTATTTTACGGAGCAAAGAGGGGTCATTTCGATGAAGGCGTTTACCACTTCNGGNGCTTGTTCTCCGGCCTCCAGTCCATGCCAAGGGTGGGGTCTCCAGCGATAAAATGATTTGGGAAATGAGGCCATGATTGTTCCTTTTGTGAATTAAGATTCGCGNACCATATGCGCACCGAGAGCGGTAAGTCGATCTTCAATTGCTTCATATCCACGATCAATGACGCCGGCATTCTTTATGAGGCTTTTTCCGTTAGCACAGCAAGCGGCGATAAGCATGGCCATGCCGGCCCGAATGTCGGGACTGGTTAACGTGCTGCCGCGCAACTGAGTGGGGCCAACGACGACGACGCGGTGGGGATCGCAGGGGATGATGTTGGCGCCCATNCTCATGAGGTGGTCGACGAAATACATTCGGCTTTCGAACATTTTTTCAAAGAAGAGGGCGGTGCCTTGGGTTTGTGTGGCGAGGACAATTGCAACACTCATCAGGTCGGAGGGGAAGGCGGGCCAAATGCCGTCTTCGATCTTGGGGGTGGCGTTGCCGATGTCGCCTTCGATCGATCGATCGGTTTGTTGGGGTAGATGGAGGGTGTCATCGGTGAGATGCCAATGAACGCCGAGGCGGGCATACGTTCGTTGAAGGATGCGGAGAATATGGGGATCACCGGCGCGGGGGATGGTGAGGTGTCCGCCGGTGGCGACGGAGGCTGCGATGAAGCTGCCGACTTCGATGTAGTCGGGCTGGACGCGGTGGGTGGTGCCGTGGAGGGTTTTGACTCCTTCGATGTGTAGCCGGTTGGTGCCGATGCCGGTGATGCGGGCNCCCATGGCGTTGAGGAGGTGGGCGAGGTCTTGTACGTGGGGTTCGCAGGCGGCGTTGTAGAGNGTGGTTTGCCCGGTGGCGAGGGTGGCGGCCATGAGGATGTTTTCGGTGGCGGTGACGCTGGCTTCATCGAGAATGATGTCGGCGGAGGTGAGTTGGTGGGCGTGGAAGTGGTAGGCGTGGTTGAGGTCGATTTGGATGCCGAGAGCGGTGAGGCCGTGAAAATGGGTGTCGAGTCGGCGGCGGCCGATGATGTCGCCTCCGGGGGGGTAAATGGTGGCGTGCCCGTGGCGGGCGGCGAGCGGGCCGGCGAGCAGGATGGAGGTGCGGACGCGGGCGCANAGTGGGGGGTCGAGTTCGGTGGTGGAGAGGTGGGAGGCTTGTAGAGTGAGGGTGTGGCCTTCGAGGGTGATCTGTACGCCGAGCGCTTGTAGCAGCTCAAGCATGACTTCGACATCTTTGATGAGCGGGATGTTTTCGAGGGTGACGGGCTGATCCGTCAGCAGGGAGGCGGCGAGCATGGGAAGCACGGCGTTCTTGTTGCCACGGGGCTCGAACGTTCCGCTGATGGGGTGGCCGCCTTCTATTCTGAACTTTGCCATGCGGAGCGTTCCGGAATGGTTAGGGGATTAAAAGCCGCGCCCTGGGGTGCTGAGACCGGGGATTTGCCGGGAACCTTCCCATTGTTGCGGGGTGTTCCAGGGCATGTCTGAAAATTCTTGGTCATCTTGATGGGGCGGTGGAGTTGCACAACCGCTGAGTAACAGGAAGATGCCGAGAGGGAAAAGGGTATNTGTAATCTTTTTCATANGATAAAAAAAAGCCCCGCCAGACGGGGCTTGTTTTCGAGGCATAGCCTATTAAAGAACAGCGTCTTTGGCAGCCTTGGCGATCCGGAATTTCAGAACGGTTTTGGCAGGAATCTGGATCGTTTCGCCGGTGGCAGGGTTGCGTCCCTGACGTGCGGCACGATTGACCAGAACAAGTTTACCGATTCCGGGAATAGTGAATCCGTTAGGTGCTTCCTGGCATGCCAGTTCTGCCAGTCCTTCCAGAGCGTCTTTGGCTTGTGCTTTGCTGATGTCTGCCTTTTCGGCTACGGCTGCGATGATTTGTGACTTAGTCATTGGTTTGCCCATTCTTATTCTCCTGCTGTTATATCTACGGGTTTCCCCCTGTTAACCGACCCTATGGTCGAACGAGTTATTTNTTGAATTAAGCTGTTTATAGAGCTTTTGGCAATCTTAAAATAGAAAACGTGTCGGGTGCCGGATGGGTGACTTTTGGGTCTTGTCAGTGTGGGTTCAATTTGATTTTGTGATATATTGTTTTGGATGGCATCAGTAGATCAGTTGGAGTTTGTGGGTTTTAGATGGTTAGTGCGTTAATAAGTTGTTTTGCGGGCGCATTGCTGGCTCCGGTTCTACATCGTCGTGTACCTTCATGGTCGGGGGTNATATTGGCGCTGATTCCGTTCGGAATTTTTGTGAGTGTGTTGGGTGGGGNGATCGGCATTGAGGCGGGGGTCGAGCCGGCTTATTTGCGGCTGGATGGGTTCTCGCGCCTGTTTGCGCTGTTGATCAGTGGCATTGGCACTTTGATTATGCTCTATACGCATGGATACNTGAAGGGAGATCCGCTACAGGGGCGCTTCATGCTGTATATGATGGCNTTTATGGGTTCGATGCTGGGGGTGGTGCTTTCGAACCATTTGTTGCTGTTGTTCATTTTCTGGGAGTTGACGAGTTTTACGTCGTATCTGCTGATTGGCTATAATCATACGAGCCAGGCGGCGCGCGANGCNGCGTTGCAGGCGATGTTGGTGACGGTGAGCGGCGGGCTGGCGTTGATGGCGGGGGTGATTCTGCTGACGGNTGCGGCGGGGACGTGGTATCTCTCGGAGTTGCTGGCGGGTAAAGGGGANCTGACGGCGCATGCTCATTATTTGCCGATATTGATTTTGGTGGCGCTGGGGGCGTTTACAAAGTCGGCGCAGTTTCCGTTTCATTTTTGGTTGCCGGGAGCGATGCAGGCACCGACCCCGGCGAGTGCGTATTTGCATTCGTCAACGATGGTGAAGGCGGGGGTATATTTGTTGGCGCGTTTTGCGCCGGTGCTGGGAGGCACGCCGGAGTGGAGTGGGTTGTTGATGACGGTCGGGGCGATTACCTTTATTGGGGGGGCGCTAATGGCGGCGGGGCAGCACATCTTGAAACGGCTGCTGGCTTACACCACGGTGTCGGCGTTGGGGGCGATGGTGATGTTGATCGGGGTGGGCTCTCCCTACACGATGAAGGCGTTGGTGGTGTTTATTGTGGCGCATGCGTTTTACAAAGCGGCGCTGTTTATGGTGGCGGGTGCGCTGACGCACGAGACGGGTGAGAAGTCGGTCGATCGGTTGGGCGGATTGCGGAAGCTGATGCCGTTTACGTTTGCGGGGGCGTTGGTGGCGGGGCTGTCGATGGGAGGCTTTCCGCCGTTGTTTGGATTTGTGGCGAAAGAGGTTTGGCTCCACGCATTGGGGTCGGCNCCGGGGTTGACGGTGGCGACGGTGATCGGTGGTGCGGCGTATGTGTTGGTGGGGCTGTCGGTTGGATTGAAGCCGTTTGTGGGCGCGATGCCGGAAGGGTTGCGGACGCATGAGGCGCCGTGGCTGATGCGGGTGGGGCCGTTGGTGCTGGGCGCGGGGACGATCCTGTTTGCGGTTTTCTGCGGGGCGGTGGGAACGGCGTTGATTGAGCCGGCGGCAGCGGCGGTGTATGGAAAGTCGTATGCGGTGAAACTCCAGTTGTGGGAGGGCTTTAATCGGTATTTGATGATTAGTTTGGCGACGCTGGCGGTGGGCGTGGGGGCGTATCGGGTGCGNGGGCGGTTTGTGGCGTGGGCGGGGCGGCTTTCCGGNGTGGCGGTGTGGGGTGCCGAGGCGGGGTATCAGCGTTTTTTGAAGGGGGTGTTGTCGTTTGCGGGGTGGCAGACGCGCCGGTTGCAGACGGGCATTTTACGGGATTATATTCGCGTGGTGGTGCTGTTTGCAATGGCGTTGGTGGGGGTGGCGTTTTGGCGGTCGGGGGTGACGCTATTGCCGTCGTCGATAACGGCGGAGCCGGCGGGGGTTCTACTGGCGGTGGTGATGGCGGTGGCAACGCTGGCGACGATTGTGGCCAAATCGCGGTTGGGCTCGATTTTATGTTTGGGGATTGTGGGCTATGGGGTGGCGATTTTGTTTTCGTTTTACGGCGCACCGGATTTGGCNATGACGCAGCTGGTGATTGAGTCGCTGACGGTTATTTTGATNACACTGGCGTTTTATCATCTGCCGCATGGGCGGCGGGCTTCGTCGGTTAGAACGTGTTGGGTGGATGGTGTGATTGCGACGGTGTTTGGTGGGGTGATGACGTTGCTGGTATTGGCGGTGGTTGGCGTGGAGCATGTGACGCCGGTTTCGGACTATTTTTTGAAGAACAGTTATGTGGCGGCGCATGGCCGGAATGTGGTGAATGTGATTTTGGTCGATTTCCGGGCGTTGGATACGCTGGGTGAGATCACGGTGTTGATGGTGGCGGCGCTGGGCGGATTGGCGTTGCTGAAGTTGCGGCCGAAACGGAAGGGGGGCGAGTCATGACGTCGATTATTCTNCGGACGGCGACTCGGTATNTGTTTGTTCCGCTGGTGTTGTATTCGGTCTATCTGCTCTTGCGGGGGCATCATCTGCCGGGCGGCGGTTTTGTGGGAGGCTTGATGGTGGGGTCGGCGTTTGCATTGTATGCGCTGGCGTTTGATGTGGCGGCGGCACGGCGTAAATTACGATTTGATCCGGTGTCGTTGGCGGCAGCGGGGTTGGCGGTGGCGTGTTTGAGCGGCGTGCCCGCGTTGGTTTATGGAGAGCCTTTTTTGACGGGAATTTGGTGGGAGGTTCCGTTGTTGTTCGGAGCGGNGTTTGATTTGGGAACGCCCCTAATTTTTGATGTGGGGGTCTATCTGGTGGTGTGGGGNATTTTGCTGACGCTGGTATTTGCGCTGGGGGAGGAGGCCTGATGGATGGGGTGTTGGCAATCTTGATTGGGCTGCTGTATGGCGGCGGACTGTTTTTGATGATGCGGCGGACGCTGATTCAGTTGGTGATCGGGCTGGGGCTGTTGAGCCACGGGGCGAACCTGTTGATTTTTGTGGCGGGGGGCTATGGCCGTGGGGCGGCCCCGATTATGGCGGAGGGAGAGAAGGCGTTTGCGGAGGTGCCGGCCGATCCGTTGCCGCAGGCCCTGATTTTGACGGCGATTGTGATTAGCTTTGCGGTGCTGGCGTTTGCGCTGACGCTTTTTTTGCGGACGGTGAAGTCGACGGGTACGGATGACGTGGATGCGATGCGGGAGGATGAGGTATGAACGTGGCGCCGGTTCTTCCGATTGTAGTGCCGTTGCTGGGGGCCTTGGCGGCGTTGGCGGGGCGGCGTTGGCTGGCGTGGCAGCGAGGCGTGGGAATAGTGACGTCGTTTTTGATGGTCGTCGTGGCGGGTTGGCTGCTGGCGCGGGTGTGGAGCGGCGGGGTTCCGCTGGTGTTGCATACGGGCGGCTGGGCGGCTCCGTTTGGGATTACGCTGGTGGTGGATCTGCTGGCGGCGCTGATGCTGTTGGTGAGCGCGGTGCTGGCGACGGCGGTGGCGGTCTATGCGTGCGGGGATTTGGAAGCNGAGCGGTTNCGGTTTGGGTTTGTGCCGCTGACGTTGATTATGATGATGGGCGTGAATGGCGCGTTCTTGGCGGGAGATATTTTTAATCTGTATGTCTGGTTTGAGGTGCTGCTGAGTGCGTCGTTTGTGTTGCTCGCATTGGGGGGAGAGCGGCGGCAGATGGAGGGCTCGGTTAAGTATGTGACGTTGAACCTGATTTCGTCGGCGCTGTTTCTGGCGGGGGTGGGTCTGTTGTATGGCATGGCGGGGACGCTGAATATGGCTCAGTTGGCGCAGCTGGTGGCATCGGGTGCGTTGGGCGGTGAGGTGACGTTGAGCGCGGTGCTGTTTTTGACGGGCTTCGGGATTAAGGCGGGGATCTTTCCGCTGTTCTTCTGGCTACCGGCGAGCTATCCGACGCCGCCGGCTTCGGTATCGGCGATCTTTTCGGGGCTATTGACGAAGGTGGGGGTCTATGCATTGATGCGCTTTTTCACGCTGATCTTTGTGCAGGATATGGCGTTCACGCATGGGCTTTTGTTGGTGCTGGCAGGGCTGACCATGCTTTCNGGGGTATTCGGGGCGGCATCACAGTTTGAGATGCGGGCGATTCTTTCGTTCCATATTGTCAGCCAGATTGGCTACATGCTGATGGGGCTGGGGTTGCAGACGGAGTTGGCGTTGGCGGGTACGATTTTCTTTTTGATCCATAACATGATTGCGAAGTCGAATCTGTTTTTGGTGAGCGGGGCGGTGCTGCATTTGAAGGGGACGACGCAGTTGAAACAGCTGGGGGGACTCTATCGAGAGCGGCCCTTGTTGAGTGTGTTGTTTTTGCTTTCGGCGATGTCGTTGGCAGGGGTNCCGCCGCTCTCGGGTTTTGTGGCGAAGCTGCTGTTGATTATGGCGGCGTTGCGGGCGGAGCAGTGGCTGGTGTGCGGGGTGGGGCTGTTTGTAGGTATTTGGACGCTCTATTCGATGACGAAGATTTGGGCGAACGGGTTCTGGGCATCGGAGCCGGAGGAGCGGGTGGTGGTGGAGCCGGTTTCGCGAAGACGTGAGTTGCTGTTGCTGGCGCCGGTGGCGGTGCTGGCGTTGTTGACGGTGCTGGTGGGCNTGGGCGGCGTGGCGGTGTTTGAGGTGTGCCGCGAGGCGGCGGGGCAGTTGNTGGATCGGACATTCTACATTGAGCATGTGTTGGGGGGAGGGCCGCGATGAGTGAGCAAGTTGTAAAGCGTTCGGCGTGGCCGTTGCGGGTGGTTCGTTCGATTGGGTTTGTCTTCTTCTTTTTGAAGGAGCTGCTGGTGTCGTCGGTGCGGGTAGCGCTCGATGTGCTGAAGCCCTCCTTCACGTTTACCCCAGGGGTGATTGCGTTTCCGTTGTCGGCAAAGAGTGATCTGGAGATCACCTTATTGGCGAATGTGATTTCGCTGACACCGGGGACGTTGAGTCTGGATGTGTCGGAGGATCGGCGGACGTTGTATGTGCATGCGATGTATGCGGAGAATCCGGAGGCGGTGCGGGTGGAAATTCGCGAGGGGCTGGAGAAGCGGTTGCTGGAGGCGATGCGATGATGGAGTGGGCGTTACAGATTACGCNGGGGGTGTTGATGGTGGCACTGGTGCCGACGCTGGTGCGGGTGGTGAAAGGGCCTTCGTTNCCGGATCGGGTGATTGCTGTGGATATGGCGGCTTCGATCGTGGTCGCAATTATTTTGGTGCACTGCTTAGAAACNGGCTCCTTCTACTATTTGACGGCGGCAACGGTAGTGGCATTGGTGGCCTTTCTAGGAACCGTCTCGTTGGCGCTCTATATGCGGCGCGGAGGGGCTTCATGATGCGCGAGGCGTTGATTATCTTTTTTCTATTCTTCGGTGCGGCNATGACGCTGGTGGCGGCCATCGGTTGCTTGCGATTGCCGGATATCTACACGCGGATGCATGCGGCGACCAAGAGTGGCACGCTGGGCGTGATGGGAATGGTNNTGGCTTTGATGATAGAGGCGGGGACGCTNTCGGTTTCGATACGAGGGGTGTTGGTGATTNTGTTNTTTTTGCTGACGGCGCCAGTGGCGGCGCACATGATCGGGCGGGCGGCATATCGCTCGGGTGTTCCGCTCTGGTCACGGACGAAGCAGGATGAGTGGCGGGCGCATGGTGAAAATACGACCCCGCCGGATGAGCGGGATTAGNCNTTCTTGTAAGTAGTATAATTATATTTTACTTTTTATCTCCTTTTTGTATAGATACCGAGTGCGGTTGAATCGAAAGGAGTGGCGATGAAGCGTTTCTTATTTCTTTTATTGGCGGGGCTGTTGGTTTTGGGGGCGGATGGTAAGCGAAAACAGAAGACCTTGGAAATTGACGGCGTGCGGGCGTACGATAAGAAAGAGGCAGTGGGTCGTGTTCTGGGTGTAGAGGTGATCTATGCGGGTGGGGAGGAATCGAATAACGACAAATTACGGGTGCTGATTCAATTCGAAGATAGAAAAACGAAAAAATCGTATTGGATTGAGGGCATTACGAATTGCACTTTTCACCATAAGAATTATGAGACGGCAGGCCATGGGAATTATAAGTGCTATTTTGTGCACCCGAAGTCGCAGCGGCTAAAGATGAAGGCATACTCTGTTGAGTTTGGAAAAATGGTTGGAAAAGAGTTTAGGCCGTTGGTCGGGGAATATGACGAGGTTGAAAATTATCATGAAATCACTTCTTCAGATGGGGTGGAGAAGTGGACCGACTCAGAAATGAGATTTAGCCGGTTGACGTATGTTAATTAATCAACGTTTTGCTCTGGGTTTTATGTTTCTGTTGGTCGCGTTACGTTAGGCAACTGCTTGACGAGCATGTCGGAGCCGGCGCCGCAGGAGATGACGGAGCGCATGGCGTCTTCGACGGGGACATCGACGGGGTGGACATATTTTTC
>NZGU01000011.1 GCA_002691095.1 Kiritimatiellaceae bacterium
CAATGGCATCGACGACCACACCTCCCAACGCGACAACCTCAGCCTCGTCCTCCTCGCCGAAAACCAAACTGGCTACGCCAACCTCGTCAAACTCGTCTCCCGCGCCCACCTCGAAGGCATGTGGCACAAACCACGCATCGACAAACCCATGCTCCGCCAACACGCCGAAGGCCTCATCGCACTCTCCGGCAACCTCCGCGGCGAAGTTAACGAAGCCTGCCTACACGGCGACCTCGAAAAAGCCGAAACCCTCGCCCTCGAATACGCCGACATTCTCGGCCCCAACAACTTCTACCTCGAACTCACCGAACACGGCGAAGACGACCAAAAAACCGCCAATCGAAACCTCATCCAACTGGCCGAAAAAACCGGCCTCCCCCTCGTCGCCACCAACGATGTCCACTACATCAACCAAGAACACGCCGAAGCCCACGATATTCTCACCTGCCTCCAACGCAACTACCTCGTCGCCGACCCCAGCCGCTACCGCTACCCCGGCGACCAATTCTACCTCAAAAGCCCCGCCGAAATGGAAGCCCTCTTCCCCGACCAACCCCAAGCCATCGCCAACACCATCGAAATCGCCAAGCGCTGCAACGTCGAATTCTTCTTCCCCGAAAAAGCCGAAGACCTCCACTTCCCCCAGTTCCCCCTCCCCGACGGCTTCACCCGCGGCCTCGACTACCTTATCCACCTCGGCAAAGAAGGTCTCAAAACCCTCTACCAAATCGACGACCTCGACCAACCCAAAGACGACCGCGAACGCGAAATCAACGAACGCTTCTACTACGAAGTCAGCGTCATCGAAAAAACCAACTACATTAACTACTTCCTCGTCGTCGCCGACTTCATCCAATACGCCCGCAATGCCGGCATACCCGTCGGCCCCGGCCGCGGCTCCGGCGCCGGCTCCCTCCTCGCCTACTCCCTCCAGATCACCACCGTCGACCCCCTCGCCTACAGCCTCATCTTCGAACGCTTCCTCAACCCCGACCGCGTCTCCCCCCCCGACTTCGATATCGACTTCTGCCCCACCCGCCGCCAAGACGTCATCCGCTACGTCCGCGAAAAATACGGCGAAGATTGCGTAGCCCAAATCATCACCTTCGGCTCCCTCGGCGCCAAAACCCTCATGCGCGACCTCGGCCGCGTTCTCGAAATCGAACTCCCCTACTGCGACCGCCTCGCCAAAATGATCCCCGAAACCCCCGGCATGACCCTCGAAAAGGCCCTCACCGAAAGCCCCGAATTCAAAGCCGCCACCGACGCCGAGCCCGACGCCCGTCGCATCATGAAACACGCCCGCCTCCTCGAAGGCCTTCCCCGCCACACCGGCATGCACGCCGCCGGCGTCGTCATCGGCGAAAAACCGCTCATCGACATCATCCCTCTCACCCGCGAACCCAAAGAAAAACTCACCGTCGTCCAGTTCGAAAAAGACCCCACCGAAGCCATCGGCCTCCTTAAAATGGACTTCCTCGGTCTCAAAAACCTCACCGTCATCTACGAAGCCTGCGCCCTCATCAAACGCAACCACGGAATCGAAATTGACCCCGAAAAACTGCCCCTCGACGACCCCAAAGTCTACGAGCTACTCGCCCGCGGCGACACCATCGGCATCTTCCAGCTCGAATCCGCCGGCATGCGCGACACCCTCCGCCAAGTCACCCCCGACTGCATACAAGACGTCATCGCCATCCTCGCCCTCTACCGCCCCGGCCCCATGCAGTTCATCGAAAGCTTCACCCGCCGCAAACACGGCACCGAAGACGTNNAATACGACCACCCCCTNCTCGAANCCATCCTACAACGAAACCTACGGCATCATCGTCTANCAAGAACAGATTCANCANGCCGCCCAANNNCTCGCCGGCTTCACNCTCGGNCAAGGNGACATCCTCCGCCGCGCCATGGGNAAAAAGAAAGCCGAAGTCATGGCCGCCCANCGCGAAAAATTNATNNCCGGCTGCNAAGAAACCCANCANATCGANGCCAANCTCGCCGGCACCATCTTCGACAACATCGAAAAATTTGCCCAATACGGCTTCAACAAATCCCACTCCACCGCCTACGGCCTCATCACCTATCAAACCGCCTGGCTCAAAGCCCACTACCCCGGCGAATTCATGGCCGCCCTCCTCTCCGGCGAAATGGCCAACACCGACAAGCTCGCCNACTTCATCGCCGAAACCGCCGAAGTCGACCTCCANATGCTNGCCCCCTCCGTCAACGAATCCATCGCCCGCTTCAACGCCGTCGACCAAGGCGCCATCCGCTTCGGCCTCGCCGCCATCAAAGGCGTCGGCGAAGGCCTCGTCGAAGAGATCGTCGCCAACCGCGATGCCAACGGCCCCTTCACCGGTCTCATGGACTTCTGCATCCGCCTCAACAGCCCCAACCGTAAAATGATCGAAAGCCTCGTCCGCTCCGGAGCCTTCGACTTCACCAACATGCACCGCGCCCGCCTCTTCGAAGGCATCGATATCGCCCTCAGCCGCGCCACCGAAACCGCCCGCGACAAAGAAGCCGGACAAGGCTCCATCTTCGACCTCATCCCCGACCAGACCCTCACCCAAAACTCGGATGAAGAGCTTCCCGACTGCCCCCCCTGGCCCGAATCCGACCTCCTCGCCGCCGAACGCGAACTCATCGGCTTCTACATCTCCGGCCACCCCCTCGCCCGCCACCAATGGACCCTCCAACACTGCACCCTCTCCGACCTCGACCAACTCGAAGCACTCCAGCACGGCGACCAAACCCGCTTCGGCGGCATGATCACCGACATCCGCAAACTCTACACCCGCAAAGAGCAAAAACCGATGGCCTCCTTCCGCATCGAAGGCCTCAAAGGCTCCGCTCCCGTCATCATGTTCCCCGAACCCTTCAGCGAATACGGACACCTCGTCGAAGAAGACCAGCTCGTCATGGTCGGCGCCAGCATGATCGACGAAGAAGGCGGCGAACGAAAACTCCAAATCCTCGAGCTCCACCCGCTCTTCCGCGCCCCCCGCATCTTCGGCGAACGCCTCAGCATTCACCTACACGAACACCACGCCCCCCGCGAAATGCTCACCCGCATCAAACAACTCATCACCCAGCACGAAGGCCCCACGCCCCTCCACTTCTGCGTCTGTTGCGACGACGGCAAGAAAATCTTCCTCGACACCGAATCCCACTATCACATCGACCCCACCCCCGAACTCATCCACGCCCTCGAACAGATCGTCGGCGAAGAACAAGTATACTTCGTCGCCCAATCACGCCCCCTTCACCGCCNCCCTCGCGAACTCCGCCGATCCTACGGAGCGCCCGCATGATCGCCCCCAAACATATCGTTGAATACGCAACCCTGTTGCTCTTCGGCAGCCTCCTCCGCCTCCTCCCCCTCCGCCTCGCCCTCGCCCTCGGCTGGCTCATCGCCCTACTCATGCACCACCTCATCCGCTTCCGCCGCGCCGAAGCCCGCCGTCGCATCCGCCTCGTCCTCGGCGCCGCCCCCACACAAACCGACATAAACCGCATCGCCTGGATCTCTTGGCGAAACCTCTGCTTCAACGCCGTCGAAGCCATCCGCTTCGGCCGCTTATCCGCCAATACCTTCCACCAAAATCCCCACTTTCAACCCGCCTTAGATCAACTAGCAAACGCACTTCAACAAAGCCCCAGCGGTCTCATCGTTCCCACCATACACATGGGCAACTGGGACCTTGCCGGCATCGCAACCGACCTCCACGGCCTTCCCATCTTCACCATCGCCCGCCGCCAGAAAAACCCCCTCACCGATGCCTACCTCAACCGCGCCCGCAACCACTTCAACATGGAAGTGCTACTCAACGACGAAAACGTCCTNAAACAAATCATCCGCCGCCTCCGCAACGGTCACCTCTTCGCCCTACTCCCCGACGTCCGCAATCCCCGCCCCGTCCAAACCATCCCCTTCCTCGGCAGCACCGCCAACCTCGGCAGCGGAGCCGCTCTCTTCGCCCGCCAATGCAACGCCCCCATTCAACCCGCCATCACCCGCCGCATCGGCTGGACGCAACACCAGCTCACCCTACTCACCCCCATCCACAGCGACCCCAACGCCGACAAAAAAGCCGATCAGCAACGCATCATGGAACAACTCATGGAACAGTTTACCGCCGAAATCAACCGTACCCCCGAGCAGTACTTCTGGTATAACAAACGCTGGGTCCTCGACCCTATCTAACCGAACGCGTTAAAACACTCTTGCCCCGCATATAGGGAGCGAGCACATCTGGCAACACCACCGAGCCGTCCGCCTGTTGCCCGTTCTCCAGCAGCGCAATCACCAGCCGCGGCAGCGCCACACCCGATCCGTTGATCGTGTGCACAAACGCCGCTTTGCCCTCTTCGTTGCGATACCGAATGTTAGCCCGCCGCGCCTGATAATCCCCAAAGTTTGAACACGAAGAGACCTCGAGCCAACGATCCAGCCCCGGTGCCCATAGCTCAATGTCATAGCAGCGCGATGCGCTGAAACCCAGATCCCCCGTACACAGCTCAATCACCCGATAGGGCAGCCCCAACGCCTGCAACACNGCCTCCGCATTCGCCGTNAGCTTCTCATGCTCTNCTGCCGACTCCTCCGGCCGTGTAAACTTCACNAGCTCCACCTTGTCAAACTGGTGNAACCGCTGTANCCCGCGCGTATCTTTCCCNGCCGCACCCGCTTCCCGCCGGAAACACGGCGTATACGCCGTATGCAAAATCGGAAGGGTCTCATCCAAAATCTCGTTTGCATACATGTTCGTCACCGGCACCTCCGCCGTTGGAATAGCATACAGCCCATCCTCTGGCATCGTATACATATCCTCCGCAAACTTCGGCAGCTGCCCCGTTCCCGTCATCGTCGGTGCATTGCAGAAAAAGGGCGGCGCCACCTCCACATAGCCATGCTCCTCCGTATGCAGATCCANCATAAATTGAATCAGCGCCCGCTCNAGCCGCGCACCCGCACCCGTAAACAGCGGAAAGCCCGAACCCGACAGCTTCGCGCCCCGCTCTAAATCAAATAGCCCCAATGCCTCGCCCAAATCCCAGTGCGCCTGCGGCTCAAAATCAAAAGCCTGCACCTCGCCATGCGTTCGAATCACCGGATTATCCGCCTCATCCCGCCCCACCGGNGTCTCTGCCGACGGTAGATTGGGAATATACAACAACTGCTCGCGAATCGATCCCTCCAACTCCCGCAACGACTCATCCAGTGCCGAAATCCGATCCCCAATCGCACGCACCTCCGCCTTCACCGCATCCGCATCGCCGCCCGCCTTCATCACTTCGCCGATCTTCTTCGACGTCGCATTGCGCTCTGCCTTCAGCCCCTCCGCCTCAGTCAACCGCTCGCGCCGCTTCGCATCCAGCTCCAAGAGCCCCGCCACATCCACGACCGCGCCGCGCTGCTCCATGCCCGCCTCAACCGCCGCCTGATTATCCCGTATAAACCGTATGTCCAACATCACAACCCCCAATTAAAAAGGAGCCGAATCTTTAAGGATTAAGCTCCATTTGAAAAGCCGGAAAATNCCTTTGCATACGCTTATCTCACGGCACCCGCTNCGGCAACGGCTCTAACGACCACAACCCCTCATACGCCGCCCCCTCCTCAATCCACTGCTTAATCACCGCCAGCTCCGACTCATCCAGCGGAATATGACTCGAAGACGGCGGCATCACATACCGCGCCTTCTTCGACGAAATCCGCTTCCACATCAAGCTCTCCTCCGGCTTACCCGGCACAATCGCCGGACCAAACCCATCCCGATCCGACGTCGCATGCTCGAACGTATGCAACTGCAAATCCCCCTGAATATCCGTCGCATCCGGCCCATGACAAAAATAACAACGATCCGACAAAATCGGACGCACATCCGCATCAAAGCTAATCGGTGTCGATGCCGACACCACACCCACCCAACAAACCGCTATAGCCAACCAACCTCTCATCACCATTCCTTTTCGCAACAAACCCCATCCCCAAAAAAGGCTCCCGCTGCTTCTTCGCTTTCCAAACGCAAAACCGATCTTTAAAGTACGGGAATGAACAACCTTCCGACCATAAGCCTTTTGGATGATCAGGTAATCAACAAGATTGCCGCCGGCGAAGTCGTCGAACGCCCCGCCTCCGTCGTCAAAGAATGCTTCGAAAACGCCATCGATGCCGGCAGCACCCGCCTCGAAATCCACGTCGAACGCGGCGGCGCCCGCTCCATCACCATCCTCGACAACGGACACGGCATGACCCGCGACCAAGCACTGCTCAGCCTCGAACGCCACGCCACCAGTAAAATTCAGAACGAAGCCGACATCGAACGCATCGCCACCCTCGGCTTTCGCGGAGAAGCCCTCGCCGCCATCGCCGCCATCTCCCGCTTCACCCTCACCACCCGCCCCGCCCACCAACTCGAAGGAACCCGCATCCAGATCGAAGGCGGAAAAATGCTCTCCTGCGAAGAAGCCGGCTGCCCCATCGGCACCCAGATCGACATCAAAGACCTCTTTTATAACGTCCCCGCTCGCCGTAAATTTCTCCGCGCCGAACAGACCGAGCTCAGCCACATTCGTCAATGCATCCTCGTCAACGCCCTCGCCCACCCCTCCGTCGGCATCCGCCTCACCGCCGACAACCGCCCCCTCTACCAACTCCACGCCGCCGGCACCCTNGCCGACCGCATCAGCGCCCTCTACCAACCCGCCTTCCTCCACCAGCTCCGCCCCATTCAATTCACACACGACGACATCACCCTCACCGGCTTCACCGGACTCCCGCAAACCGGCCGCAAAGACCGCACCGATCAATTCATTTTCGTCAACAANCGCCCCGCCGCCGCCCCCGTTATCTACCACGCCGTTAACGAAGTCTATCACCCCCTCATCGGACGCGGGCGCTACCCCGCCCTCTTCCTCTTCATCCAACTCCCGCCCGAAGCGGTCGACGTCAACGTCCACCCCGCCAAAAAAGAAGTTCGCTTCCGCCACCCCACCGCCCTCCGCGACACCCTCATCCAAGGCCTACAACACGCCCTCACCCCCCCTCCAACCGAAAAACCCGCCCCCCCCTCCACACCCTCCGAACCCCCCAACACCCCGCCCCCCACCGCCGCCGCCCCCCACCGCGAAAAACAGCAAGCATGGGAACCCTTCCTTGTCCGCCCCGAAACCATCGGCAAACCCAAACCCAAAGACCCCATCCAAAAAACCACCTCCAGCCCTCCCACCCAACCGCCCCCACCCCAAACCNAACCCCAAGCCCCCTGGGGCTGGAGTCGCGTTGNCGGGCAACTCGGCGGCGCCTACATCGTCCTTGAAACCAACGAAGGCTTCGCCCTCATGGAACCCCGCGCCGCCCACGAACGCGTCCTATACGAACAATTCATGCACGCCTTCCAACACGCCACCATCCCCCAACAACAACTGCTCACCCCCGAAACCATCACCCTTCCCCCCGCCGATGCCAACCGCCTCCACAACGCCCTCCCCCACATGGAAGAACTCGGTTTCGGCATCAGCTCCTTCGGAGGCGACACCTTCCTCGTCGACGCCCTCCCCATCTGGATTCAACACCAGCCCATTGAACCCCTCCTCCTCGAAACCGCCCGCGCCCTCGCCGAAGGCGGCCGCCGCAGCGCCGCACGCGAAGCCCTCGCCGACACCATCATCAAAACCGCCTGCGCCGGTGCCGTCCGCGCCTCCGACACCCTCACCGACGAAGCCATCGAAAAACTCGTCCACGATCTCGCCCGCACCGAGATGCCCTACACCTCCCCCCGCGGTCGACCCACCCTCATCTTCACCAGCTATACCGAACTCGAACGCTCTTTCAAAAAATCCTGATCAGCTCGAGCCCAGCTTCCCCAAACTAGGCGCAATCGGATACCGATGCTGCCCCCGCTCCATCAACTCCGCCACATGCGCCCGCGCCCGATCATACCGCTCCCGCTCGCTCGCCTCCAACGACGCCTCATTCTCCACCTTCAACACCGCAAACGACTCCTCCGCCAGCTCCAACGTCGACCGCAACGCCCGCACCAACTCAGCCGCCCGCCGCTGATACTCCTCCGCCTGCAGCCCCAACGTCGCCTGATTCGAACCCAGAAAATTAAACGACCGATCCTTCACCACTGCATTGCGCAGCTCCAACATCGAAAGCACCGCCTTCACACTCCCCGCCAGCAACGCCACAAAGCGCGCAAACTCCTCATCCGCTCCGCTCGCCTCCCGGCTCCGCACACAAAACCGCGCATGCAACCGCGCTACCCGCAACAAAAACAGCACCTCTCCATAAAAAGATTCCTCCGCCTCCCCCCCAGACGGCGCCTGCCGAACCGCCGCCACCGCCGCCTCGAAATACCCATCCCGACGCGCCAGATGAACCGCCCGGTTCTGCTTAAAATGGTTGATCGAAGACATACCACCAACCTACCCCAACCGCCCCCACAACCGAAGAAAAAAACGTCCGCCGCCCCCATTCCCCTTTTCATTTTTTCCACAACCCCTATCATCGCCCCATGAAACGAGAACCNCTACCCCCCGACTGCTGGCACTACCCACTCCCCGACGGCTTCACAGCCCTAGCGGGTAAAACCGATGCCGACAACGACCAACTCTCCCTCAAAACCGCCCGCCCCAACGACCACTGGTTTCACCTATCCGGGCAACCCGGCAGCCACGTTATCCTCCAGCACCCCGACAACGCCCCGCCCTCTCGCGACATCCTACGCGCCGCCGCCGCCATCGCCGCCTGGCACTCCAAAGCCCGCCACGCCTCCAAGACCACCATCCACTACACCCAAGCCAAACACGTCACCAAACCACGCGGAGCCAAGCCCGGAACCGTCCAGATTCAACACGCGAAAACCCTCAAAGTCGCCCCCGCTCTACCAACCCAGCAGCCCGACCCATAGATCCGGCACCCGNTCAACAGCCCTTGGAATTAATCCTCTAGCGGAGAAAAATCATCTTTCCCAACGCCACACTCCGGGCACTCCCAATCATCNGGAATATCCTCAAACTCCGTGCCCGGCGCAATCCCGCTATGCGGATCGCCCACCGCCGGGTCATACACCCAGCCGCAGACATCACAAATCCATCGTACTTTTTTTTCTGACATCTCTATCTCCTACGCACCCAGCGCTTCAGCAATGGCATCACACACATAATCAATATTCGCCGTCGTTAATCCCGCCACATTGATGCGCCCGCCCTTCACAATATAGATGCTCTTCTCTTCCCGCAACCACCCAACCACCTCGTCGGAAAGTCCACTAAACGAAAACATACCCCGCTGCTCAACAATGAACGAAAAGTCCTGCGCCACACCGCGCTGCTTCAGCCCGTCTACAAACGCCGACCGCATCGCTTTGATCCGCTCCCGCATGCCCGCAACCTCTTCAATCCACTCCGCATAAAGCGCCTCATCCGTCAGCACCGTCCGCGCCGCCAACCCCCCGTGCGCCGGCGGGTTAGAATAGTTCACCCGAATAATCTTCTTCACATGGCTCATCGCCACCGCCGACTCCTCCGCACTCGGGCTCACAATCGTCAACGCACCCGTCCGCTCGTTGTAGAGCGCAAANTTCTTCGAGAANCTACTCGCCACCACAAAGTCGANGCCCGTTGCCGCAAACTTTTCAACCGCCGCACGATCCGCCTCCATGCTGTCGCCAAAGCCCTGATACGCAAAATCAAGNAACGGCAACCAGCCCGCCTCCGTTGCCACCTGCACCACTTCATCCCACTGCGCCGCGCTCAAATCCACCCCTGTCGGGTTATGGCAACAGACGTGCAAGAGCACCACATCACCAGCCGGCACCTGCTTCAGCGCCGCCAACATCGCATCAAAATCAACCCCTTTTGTCGCCCGGTCATAATAAGGATAGTCCTCAATCGCAAAGCCTGCCGCCGTAAAGATTCCCTTATGGTTGGCCCACGTCGGAGTGCTCACCCAGATCTTCGCCTCCGGCTTAAACTTCTTNATCAAATCCGCGCCCACGCGCAACCCACCGGTCCCGCCCGGCGAATGAATCGTCGCCGCACGCTTCGATTGAACCACCTCGCTCTGCGCACCAAACAACAACTGCTGAACGCCCGCCCCATATGCCGCATCGCCCGGAATCGGCAAATATCCCTTCGTCGCCTGCTCCTCGACCATCCGACGCTCCGCCTTCTTAATGCAGTTCAAAATGGGCGTCGCACCCTGATCATCCTTATACACGCCCACGCCCAAATTAACCTTCTTCGGATTCTCATCTTTTTTAAAGGCCTCTGTCAGCCCCAGAATGGCATCCGCCGGTGCCGCCTCAATCTCTTTCCACATACTTATCCATCCTCTCTGATCCACTCGCCGCCAAACGACAACGAAACTTTCTTTGACAACCGCTANCAACTAACGTAAGCAAAACAGATACCCCGCTACTTCCTGCGGTACAACCTAGAACTCTTACTTTATGAATCCATCCCATCCGACCAAACCACTCCCCGAAAAAGTGATCCGCCGACTCGAACAGATTCTTTTCGATCTGCTTCCCCTGCTGAACCAAGCCGTTCAGAATGGACGGCCCGCCGACGCAGAACTCAATCAATGGATGCGCAACCACCGCGAACTCGGCTCCCGCGACCGCCGCTTTCTCTCTCAAGCCGTTTTCCGGCACTTTCGCTGGTATGGCTGGACTCATCGCACCCTTCAACTCAACCTGCCCGCCGCCACCCTGCTCAGCGCGCTCCTAGAAGAACCCGATTCCACCCAGTGGATCGAACACCTCTCACAACACAACACCTTTCCAGAACCCCTCGAGCCCCTCGGACAGGCAACACTCGAAGAAAAAGTCGAACGCCTGACCCAAACCTTTCATCTCCCCCTATCCACTCACCAGCTCATCACACCCGAAGCCCCACAAGTAATCAGCCCCGAACTACTAGAAAAAGCACTCCCCGCCTTTCAACAACGAATGCCACTCTGGATCCGCACACGCGCCTCCATNACCGACATGCAAGAAGCCCTCACAGCAGAAAAGATCGACTCCACCCCGCACCCCTTCACCCTCAGCGCACTCTCCATTCCCAGCGGCATCAACCTAAAACAAAAGCTCACCGAACGCACCGGACAATTCGTCGTCCAAGACCTCGCCTCTCAATGCGTCGCCCTCGTCTGCGCCCCCCTCGCCGGACAACTCTGGTGGGATGCCTGCGCCGGCTCCGGCGGCAAAGCCCTGCACCTCGCCGACCTCATGCAACAACAAGGCGCCATTGTCGCCAGCGACCCACGCATCGACGCCCTNTCCGAACTAAAAAAGCGCGCCCGCGCCTGCGGCATTCGCACCATTCAAATGCAGGCGCTAGACGCCACAAAAGCCGTTCCCGGCGAAGAACGCTACGACGGAGTCCTCCTCGACGCCCCCTGCTCCGGATGGGGAACCTGGAGCCGCAACCCCGACGCCCGCTGGAGAACCTCTCTCAAAGAAGTNCGGCAAGCGGCACGCCGGCAAGCCGCCATCCTTCACTCCGCCGCCCGAGCCGTCAAACCCGGAGGAATATTGGTCTATGCCGTCTGCACCATCACCCTCCCCGAAACCACCGAACAGCTCAACGCCTTCCTAGCAGCGCATCCCAACTTTGANCTCGAACCCTTTCATCATCCGCTCACCGGCGAACCAACCAACGGGACCCTACAGCTCATCCCCTCCAAACACGACGGCATGTTCATCGCGCGGCTCCGCAAACAGGCCGCCTCAACACCCTAAGCCGACACCCGCTCCCACCTCGCAATCGCCGAATTATAAAACGATCGCCCCCCCAGCTGGAGCAAGATTTCATCCGCATCCGCCGGCGGCAGNGCCAGACGATTTAGCGTCAGCAACCCCTCCAACCCCTCTTCCTCACCCAGCAGATAAACCCGCACCCGCTGGTTCAACGGAATCCCGAACTTCTCCTCCACCCGCTCAAACGCCCCGCGCCGATCCGCATAAAATTGAAACCACCCCTCCTCACCTAGATCGCGCGGAAACTCCAGCAAATCGTTCGCCGGAAAATTAAAATCAAGTTGCCTCCCCTTCTTCATCCCACACAATCTAAAGCGAAACCACGCCGCTGGCAACCCCTCCGCACAATCCCACATTTATCAGTTCCCCTCTCCCACCGAATCAAATACGATCTATGCCATGAAAACAGNGTACATTATACTGGCACTCGCCACCGCTCCTCAGACCGGTTGCGTATCCCGCACCATCACCGAACAACCGGTCGGTGGCAGCGACTCCGCCAGCTTCGGGCTCATGGCAAAAGAACGCGTCGTCGAAAAACGCTGGGTCTGGGTCTGGGAAGAAGAGTTCTCCTCCGGAGAATAAAAATGGGGTGAAAGACGGGATTTGAACCCGCGGCCTCCTGGGCCACAACCAGGCGCTCTAACCAACTGAGCTACAATCACCACTCGAAAGGCTGTAAAAAATACTCAGCTCCCCCCAAAAATCAACCGTTTTCTATCCCGAACTTGCGCTGCGCACCCACTCCAAACCCATCGCTTGCAACGAACGTTCAGGCCACCAACCCATACGAGGCGGCAACCCCCACCTCAACCCCTCCCTAGGCCAGCTCCCGCGAGCGATCATACGCACTCCGCATCGCCACTCCCACCAGCTCCTCAAAACGCTGCTGTTGAAACGTCCCAATCGCCGCCGCCGTCGTCCCCCCCTTGGACGTAACCCGCTCCCGCAGCGTCGCCGCCGAACAGGTCGAATCCGCCATCAGATCCGCCGCCCCGCCCACCGTCTCCACACAAAGCAACCGCGCCTCCTCCTCGCCCAGTCCCAGCTCCACCGCCGCCCCCATCATCGCCTCCATCAACAAAAAGAGATACGCTGGACCACTGCCACTCAACGCCGTCACCGCATGCAGCTGATCTTCCTCCACCCGCACGCTCACGCCCACCGCCTGCATCAACGTTTCAGCCCAACAGAGATCCTCCTCCGTCGCCAATGCCCCCGCCGCAATGCCAGCAGCACCCCGCCCGACTAACGACGGCGTATTCGGCATCACCCGCACCACCCGAAACCCATCCGCTCCCTCCATCCGATGCGCCGCAATACCCGCCATAATACTCAACACCAATGTATCGCCCGAAACCGCCTCTCTCAACTCCTCCCAAACCGCCTCAAACAGCTGCGGCTTCACCGCCAGCACCACGCACGTCGCGCCCGCTACCGCCTCGCGGTTCGAAGCAACCGCCGCCACACCATACGTCGCCTCCATATACACCCGCCGCTCCTCCAGCGGATCGCTCACCGTAATCGCATCCGCCGCCAGCACCCCCCGCCGAATCACGCCCGCCACAATCGCCTCACTCATATTGCCCGCACCAATAAATGTAATCTTCATCCTCTAGCTCCAAATAAATCCGTACCAATCCGCACCCATGTGCTGCCCTCTTCAATCGCCACTTCCAAATCGTGCGACATCCCCATCGACAGCTCCGGCAACGGCGTTCCCGTCTCCTCCTCCAACCGGTCCCGCAACAGCCGCAACGCCCTGAAAAACTCCCGCGTCTTCTCCGCATCCGGTGAAAACGGCGGAATCACCATCAACCCCCGCACCTCACAATGCACCGACGCATTCGCCGCTTCCAACACCGCACGCACCGCCTCCGGTGCCAATCCAAACTTCGCCGCCTCCCCCGCCACATTCACCTGCAACAAAATCGGCAGGGTCTGCTCCGCATGCGCATCCAATGCCCGCAAAATCTTCAACGAATCCACCGAATGAATCATATGAAACAGCGGCGCCGCCACCTTCGCCTTATTGCTCTGCAAATGACCAATCAAATGCCACTCCAGCCCCTCCGCGCACAACGGCCGCTTATGCTGCACCTCCTGCACCTTATTCTCCCCGAAAAACCGCAATCCGCAACGCGCCGCCTCCTCCACCGCCTCCGACGGCTTCGTTTTCGACACCGCCAGCAACCGCACCGACTCCCGCGCCCGACCCGCCGCTCGACACGCCGCTTCGATTCGCGCCTCAACCTTTTCCAACCGCTCCTCAAACTCGCTCATACCATCCCACTCCTACGCCCGCTGCCGCCGCCCACCGCACACCCGAGCCAACAACGTCTCCATCATAATCTCATGCGGAACCGACCCACTCGAAATCATCTTCTCATGCGTCTCCAGCGCCAACCGCCGACACGCATCCAACCGCTTCACCGAATGCGGCATCGCCTGCGATAACAACTTCGACGCCCGAAACCAATGCATCTTACGCGGATCCGACCCCAGCTGCTCAAAATATTGCTCCGCCTCCGCATCCACCGCCCACTGAATCTTCCGCCCATCCAGCCGCGCCCAGCCCGCCTCCGCATACTCACGAAAATGCAGCAGATCCGAAAACAATCCCTCCAACGCAATCACCAACCGCACCGAACTCTCCTTCTGAAACAGCAACCGCCGAAACACCCGCAACGCCTCCCCCAACCGCCGCTCCGCCACCGCATCCGTAAAATCCCAAATCACCGCCTCCCCCGTCGCCGACACAATCGCATCCACATCCGCCACCGAAACCGACCGCTCCGCCCCCTTATACAACATCAGTTTATCCAGCTCATTAAACAACTGCCGCGTCTCAAAGCCCACCCGATCCACCAGCCGATCCACCGCCCCCGGCGCCGCCGAAAAACCCTCCTCACGAATCCGCTTACTCACCCGCTGCAGCGCAATCGGCCGCACCTCATAATCCCGCTCCGGCAGCTCATGCTCCTGCCACTCCACACACGCCTTAATCGCCTTATAAAAAGCCGAACGCCGATCCACCCCCGGCGCCGACACCACCAAAAACTGCTCCCCCGACAACCCCGCCTTCAAATCCTCCGCCAACGCCGCCAGCAACCCCTTCACCTTCGCATTCTTCATGATCACCCCATGCTTCAGAAACGTCGCATCTCGCAGCCACACCACCTTCTTTCCCCCAAACAGCCCCACCGTCCGCAACGCCGCCAACACCCCATCCAACGACGCCACCGCCTCATCAATCGTCGTCACTCTCCCCTCCACGACCTCCAGCGCCAACGCCTGCTCCTCCGCCGGACAAACCCTTTCCAGCCACTTCCGCGCCCCCTCCGACACCAAAAACTCATCATTCCCACAAAAAAATGCCGCCTGCATTGCCATCCTATTCATCCTTCTCTATGCAACAGACAATATGGTTTACTCCCTCCCGAATAAAGAAGTTATCGGAGCAGATCATGCATCAATCCATCTGGGCGCCCTGGCGCATCGACTACATCCAACAACCCAAAACCGACGGCTGCTTTCTCTGCCGCATCCTACAAGAGACCAACGACCGCGACAACCTCCTGCTCAAACGCAGCTCATCCGCCGCCGTCATCATGAACCGCTACCCCTACAACGGCGGCCACCTCATGATCGTCCCCCACCGCCACCTCGCCCACCTCGAAGAACTCACCCCCCAAGAACAAACCGACATCCATCAGCTCACCACCACCGCCCTCCGCATCATGAAAACCACCATGCACCCCGACGGCTTCAACCTCGGCTACAACCTCGGCGCTGCCGCCGGCGCCGGCCTCGCCGAACACCTCCACCAGCACATCGTCCCCCGCTGGAACGGCGACACCAACTTCATGCCCGTCATCGCAGAAACCCACGTCATGCCCCAAGCCCTCCTCGACCAATACGACCAACTCAAACCCCACTTCGACCACTGCGATCCCACCCACTAACACGCCACCCCAATTATCGATTTTTTTGGATGTTCTTTTTTGGATGTTCTAGGGCGATTGAATACGGGCCATCTCCTTTCATTCGCCTATGAGGATCAGTCCGACACAGCCCATACGGTGATTCCCGAGCCGGAGTCGGTGGTGATGTGGCTGAGCGGAACGGGGTTGCTAACGCTTTATCGCCGCGAGCGGAACCGAATTAATGGGACGAAGCGGTGAATACCACCGCTTCGATTTTATTCTTTTACTTAGCGGTGTAGCCGACGATGTTGACTTTCACCTGCACTTCGTTCGCCACTTTGAGGCGCAACGGTTTGGCGAGATCGAGTCCATATTCATCCAGCAGTACTGTGAAGGCGGAGCGTAAGACCAGCAGGTCTCTCTCATCGCCTGCCTGCNTGCGGCCAGCGCGTTGATTCGCGGCGTCTTTCAAATAGTTAAACGATACCGGCACTTCAATCGAACGGGTGGTGCCAAGAAAGGTAAAGCTCCCTTTCGCCGTTCCCTTCACGAGCGAGCCCTGCGACTCGTCTGGTATAAATGAATCCAGCTCGAAGGTGATCTCGGGATGTGTTTCTGCGTTCAACCACCGCTCCCCCATCATTTTTTGAGTCATCAGGTGGTTATTCATCTCGATTGAGTCAACCGTCAAGGCAATCGAACCGGAGGTGGCTTCCGGTGCNGCTGGATCGTATGCGACAAACCCGCTTACTCCCTCGCCCTTCCCGCTGATAAACTCCAGCGGCGCATCCAGAATCACCAGCACATGGTTAATTCCCTTCTCGTCCTCAAAATCAAACGACTGCGATGCGGCTTCTGCCCCGCACACACTCATCCACAACAGGCTCATCCATAATCCAACGCTACGTCTCATTCTCATCTCCTAATTTGCTGCAATATTTACAAGCCGGCCCGGAACCACAATTACCTTCCGCACCGTCTTGCCTTCTAACCACTTCTGCACACTCTCGAGNGCCATCACCTCTGCCTCAACCGCTTCCCGCGAAGCCGATGCCGCCACGGAAAGTTTATCCCGCGTCTTGCCGTTGACCTGAATCACCAGCTCCATCACATCCCGTTCCAGCGCCGCTTCGTTCACCTGTGGCCACTGCGCCTGCAATACGCCCCCTTCATGTCCCAGCTCCGCCCATAGCTCCTCGGCAATGTGCGGTGCGAACGGCGAAATCAACAGCACCACCTGCTCCATCGCATGGCGATAGACCGCCTGTGCCGATGCCGATGAGTCGGCTCCGATCTTCGCCGCATCCATTGCATTCATCAGCTCCATAATGGCTGCCACGGCCGTGTTAAACGTAAATGCGCCGTCCAGNCCTCGNGTGATCTGCTGAATCGTTTCGTGTGTTTTACGATAGAGGTCGCGCTCAGTAGCCTCCATCTGATCCAGCGCCCGNTCCGCATCCGCTGCCAATATCCAGCTCCGGTTCTCTGCCATCCGGCGCCACAGCCGCTTCAGAAAGCGCGAAGCTCCCTCCACACCCGCATCCTGCCACTCCGCCTCTTTCTCCGGCGGGCCGATAAAGAGCGTGTAGAGCCGCACCGTGTCCGCACCATACTCCTTCAACAACTCCTCAGGGCTNACGACATTNCCCTTCGACTTCGACATCTTATACAAATTCCCATCCGTCCCGCGCTTACAGATCATTCCCTGCGTGAATAGTTGCTGGAACGGTTCATCAAACCCGATCAGACCCAAATCATAGAACACCTTCGTGAAAAAACGCGCGTAGAGCAGGTGCAGAATCGCATGCTCAATCCCGCCGATATACTGATCCACCGGCATCCATTTATTCGCCAAGGTAGCGTCTACTGCTTGCTCCCCGTCCCGGGCGCTCAGATAGCGCAGAAAATACCACGACGAGTCCACAAACGTATCCATCGTATCGCTCTCGCGCTGGCACGGCGTACCCTTGGCTGGGTGANGCGCTTGCATGAATGCCTCTGAACTACGCAACGGNGACTCCCCNGTCGGCTTAAACTCCACATCGTCCGGCAAGCGCACCGGTAGCTGCTCCGCTGGCACGGGGACCACTTCGCCCGCCTCATCATACATAATCGGAATCGGCGCCCCCCAGTAGCGCTGACGAGAAATCAGCCAGTCGCGCAGTCGGAAATTCACTTTCCCTTTTCCAAACCCCTCGGTCTCGGCTTTCTTCACCATCGCACCCATCACCTCACGGTTGGGTTGCCCCGTAAACTCCGCAGCATCAAAACAGGTTCCGTCNCCGGTGTAGGCCTCTTCCATTTCATGAAGCACGAGCGAACCATCCGGGTTCTGAATAGAAAGTTTGATCGGCAGATCATACTTCTTCGCGAATGCCCAGTCGCGTGTGTCGTGCGCGGGGACTGCCATCACCGCCCCCGTACCATACATCAGCACATAGTCGCCCACCCACAACGGCACCGTTTCGCCGCTAAAGGGATTCACCACCATACGNCCCGTGAACACGCCCCGTTTCTCCTGCGAGTCGGACTCGCGATCAATGTCGTTTAGCTTGCTGCTCTCCTCCACAAACTGTAGCACCGCCTCCTCTTGCGGAAGCCCGGCCACCATCGCTTTCAGTTGCGGATATTCTGGTGCCACCGTCATGTAGGTGCAGCCATAGATTGTATCGATGCGGGTCGTAAAACAGGCGACCACGTCCGATGCATCCGCCACGCCATCTGCCCGGGCCACCAGCGGGAAATAGACCTCCGCTCCCTCCGAACGGCCAATCCAGTTGCGTTGCATCGTCTTCACCCGTTCCGGCCACCCCTCCAGCTTGTCCAGATCATCCAAAAGCCGTTGCGCATAGTCCGTGATTTTGAAGAACCACTGCGAAAGCATCCGCGTCTCCACCTTCGCTCCCGAGCGCTCCGCCGTTCCGTCCGGCAACACCTGCTCGTTGGCCAGCACCGTCTGATCCGCCGGATCCCAGTTTACCGGCGCCTCCTTCTTATACGCTAGCCCCCGCTCATACAGCTGTAAAAATAGCCACTGCGTCCAGCGATAATAGTCGGGCTCGCACGACGTTACTTCTTTCTCCCAGTCATACATGCAGCCCCACGCCCGAAGCTGCTCTTTCATCGCCGCAATATTCGCTCGCGTGTAGGCCGCTGGCGGTGTCCCCGTTTTAATCGCGGCATTCTCCGCCGGAAGCCCGAACGCATCCCACCCCATCGGCGTCAGGACATCAAACCCCTGCATCTTTTTATACCGCGCGACGGCGTCGCCGATAATATAGTTCCGTCCGTGACCCACATGTAGCTTGCCGGAGGGATAGGGAAACATCATCAGACAGTAGTACGGGTTTTTCGCTTCCGCTAAATCCGTCTCAAACGCCCCCGCCTGCTCCCAGACGGCCTGCCATTTTGCCTCAATCTCACCAAAAGGATATTCTGCCTTCATCGCCCAACCTCTCTACCGCTTTCAAGCCGTACACCATACGCCATCGACGTCGATTTGCGACCTTGAAACCCGAAAAAAGCGCGACTCTCCGCCCGCTTCAACCCACGGAGAGGATCCGTTAGCGAACGGTTTCGGGCTGGAAGGGGCGCAGGAAGGCTTCGTTGAAGTCGTAGCCCGATTCAAAGTCCTCGATGGAGTCCTCTTCGGTCTTGCCGAGCAGCCCTGCATGTACCAGATTAAAGACAATATGCCCAATATCGGCGCATTCGTTAATCCCCCACTCGGCTAATACCCGTCTGGAGATCGGACCGAATTCGGCTAGCGCATATTCCCGAATTCCTTCCAGCAACTCCCCGCCTTTGACGTGCCGCGGCGACTTCAGTTTTTTAACCGTGTAATCGAGNCCCTCTCGAACAAAGTGATAGCCATTCACGTGATAGCGCGCGTCTTCTTTGACAATTCCTTCCAACAAATCTTCTATCGATAACTCATTCATCAACTATGCTCTTTCTGATTGATGTTGCCATCTCCGCAATTGGCAGATCATCCCCATACGAAACCGGATTCCAATTCCAATGATGATCATCATCTACAAACCGCGGGATTAAGTGAATATGAAAATGAAAAATCTCCTGTCCGGCCGCCGCGCCACTGTTCTGCATCCAGTTCACACCGTCTGCACCCAGCGCCCGNGTCTGAGCCGTTGCGATTCGCTTCGCCCCTGCCATTAACGGCTCATACGAAGCCGACGGCAAGTCTAGAAGCTGCTCACAATGCATTTTCGGGATCAATAGCACATGCCCCTTTACAATGGGTTGTATATCGAGAAACGCCAACACCTCTTCGTTCTCGAAAACAATCTCAGCCGGAATCTCCTTCTCGACAATCCGACAGAAGAGGCATGACTCATTCATAAATCATCTCTCCCCGGTACGACTCCCCCGCAAAAGAGACCCCATGGTCTACCCCGTATAGACGCACTCCCAAGCCCAGAAGAAACAATCCGAGCACTATCAGAAGATACTGCTGCTCTCGCTTCGTCATCAAAAAACAGGTCNTAAACGTACGCCGCTGAATCATNTGTNAAAGTATAAAAATGATTTCGGCAGATGACAAGCAGAAGCTTTGATCAATCAAACCANCCGCTATTCGCTCACGCCTTCGCCCGGTTTTTCGGGACGCGTTCCCACTCTCACACGGCCCCGCTTCTCTTCAAACTTTTTACGGGCAATTTGCATAAACTCGTCTGCTTTAGCTTTCCCCAAAATACGCTCCATCTGCTTGCGGTTTCGAATAATCAGGCGCAACTGCTTGGCTTTCAGCTGCGTGAGTTCGGTGATCGTTTTCTCCAGCTCTTCGTTGGCCGCCTGTTTTTCCAGCAGCTGGTCGAGCTCTTTGCGGCCCTTTGCCGATGCCTGCATCAGCTCACTCATTTCCGTTGAAAACGACTGCTGGAGCTGTTCAACCTGCTCTTGCTGACGCTCACTGATCTCCAATGAATCCAGCATCCGCTGTTTAAACTGCACGCGCTCGGACGATTGGCGCGACCCTGGCTTCCGCTCGGATTCATTCGCAGCAGCTGAAAACCCCATCCAGCTCGCCAGCCCGACACTCCATACCACTCTCCATACTCGACTCATACTGACCATCCTTTCACGGTTCAATGTATCAAACGTATGCAGCCTCTATCTATTGCTTCCGTAGCTCAAATTTTTTCGCACAGCGCGCCAGCCAGCGGAAGCCATCCTTCTCNACCGCCACCGTATCCTCAATCCGAACCCCTCCCAGCCCCGGATAGTAAAGCCCCGGCTCCACCGTCACCACATCGCCCTGCCGCAANACTTCCCCGCTCCTACCGATACGGGGCCCTTCATGAATATCCAGCCCTACGCCNTGCCCAGTCCCATGAATAAACCCAACCTGTTTTCCCTCNACCTCCCCCGTGACAAATCCCGCNTGCCCGAAACGCTCTACAATTCGGCTATGAATCTCATCGCCGCATATCCCGGCCCGAACCGANGCCAAGGCCTCTTTTTGCGCCTTTAATACGGTTTGATAGAGGTTTTTTAACNTCGTTGGTGCCTCGCCTCGGCAGACCGTTCGTGTGATATCGCCCCAATACCCGCTCTGCTCATGCCGTGGAAAGATATCGAGGATAATCGCCTCGTGTGCGCGCAACGCCCCCGATCCGCGTTCATGGGGATCAACCGCCTGCTCGCCACCGGCCACAATTAACTCCTGTCCCGAGCAACCCCATTTCAATAGCTCCATCTGAATGGCTTCTTTCACTCGTTCCGCTGTGAGCGGCCGTCCCTCCAGCCGTAACGTCCCACCGGAGCCAATCGAGGCCGTTTCCAANAGCTCCAATGCACGCCGCATNCCTGCTACTGCTGCCCGCTGGGTATAGGCTATTTGNTTTATCTCTGCTTCACGTTTTATCCTTCTCTCCGGACAGGTTGCCTCCCGGCTCAACACCACTCGAATCTTTCGCCGCTTCAAATCCTCAACTATTCCGACCGGAAAATCCGCCCCTACTTCAAACGACTCGATGCGATCCCGCTTGGCAATCGCTTGTACGTGAGAAGCCACTTTCCAACGTTGTTTCGCTGGTAACAACAGCGCCTCTGGCGTTAACACTTCCACATTTGAGTAGCATTCACGCTGGGCGCGCCCCACNTCCATGCTCGAAACCACTAGATAGTGCTTTTTCNTACCCATAATCAGCAATACGGGGTCGGGCGCTACAAATCCACTAACATAACGCACATCATTCATCGCTGTTGATGAGTTCGCATATACAATCCTATATTTTTCTCTGCTCATGGCCCTATTTTTATCCTGTTTTATCTCAATATGAACCCATTTCAAAATCTACAGTGCTAACCTGTTGCTTATTTTATCTCAAGCTACATCAATATTTAGTTGTTTTAAAAAAAGCTTCATACCAAATAAGGGGGCATTGCATTTTTCTACTGAAATTGAATTCTAATACCTTGTCTTCCTCTATCCGTTTACCTATCGTCCGCATTCAACTGGCGTAAACCGCTTTGTTATTAACGTTAATAACCTGTTGATAACTTTATAACGAACCAATTTATGTGGATTTTGTGAGGGAATGAAGTACGACATCGAAAATATATGGATCGACTGCTGTGAACAGCTCAAAAGCATCTTATCTGATGATATTTATGACCGTTGGATTGCCGTTATTCAACCGTTGAATATCGAAGNCCAGCAACTCAAACTCGCTGTTGCCAACGACTTCTATAAAGACTGGCTCGAAGAAAATTATCTGCCCTTAATCGACAAGTCGCTGATTTTAATCGGGCATGCCGACATCAAAGCAGTCATTGAAGTCGATGTGGCGCAGTTCAACGAATCTACAGCCGTGGAACATAAAACCGTAGAGGTTTCCAAAAGCAATAAGACATCCCGCCGCAGCGGGCATAAAAATAAGAGCAATCTCAATCCAGCCTACACATTCGAATCATTCGTAATTGGCGAAAACAACCAGTTTGCCCATGCGGCCGCTATGGCAGCCGCAACCTCACCCTCGCGCACCTACAATCCCTTGTTCATATATGGAGGTGTGGGGTTAGGGAAAACGCATCTCATGCAGGCGATCGGTAACCATGTTCAGCAACATAAGTCGCGCTCACGTGTCTGCTACATCACTTGCGAATCCTTCACCAACGAATATATCGACGCGCTGCAAAATAACAATGTTTCGGCTTTTCGTAAAAAGTATCGGAAAGTAGATCTACTGCTCATCGATGANATTCAATTTCTCGATGGAAAAAACCGCCTACAAGAGGAGTTTTTCCACACATTCAACAGTCTCTTCGAGAGCCATAAACAAATTATTCTCACCTCGGATCGAACACCTAGCGAAATGGCAGGATTAGCGCCTCGGTTAGTCTCTCGATTTGAATGGGGTTTGGTGACGGAGCTGATTAAACCCGANGTAGAGACCAGAACCGCTATCCTTCGTAAAAAGGCAGCCTTCATGCAGGTAGAACTCGATAACACCTTGATCGACTATCTGGCTCAGCGCATTTCGTCCAACATACGCAGTCTGGAAGGTGCCTTAATTCGCATCGCCACCTTCAGCTCTCTCACACAACAACCCATTAGCCTCGAACGCGTGGACCAACTGCTGCGAGATCTCATCGGCAAAGACGAAAGTCAGCCTGTCAGCATTGATTTGATTCAAAAAACAGTCGCCGACTTTTTCGACATACGTTTGACGGACATCACCAGTAAAAAACGTTCAAAAGACATTGCCTGGCCGCGCCAAATTGCGATGCATCTGTCCAGAAAGTTGACGCAGCAATCATTTCCATCGATCGGAAATAAGTTTGAGAGAAACCACGCTACCGTTCTCTACGCACACGAGCAGGTAAATAGTCGCGCCAAACAGGATCGTCAACTGGAACAAACCTTGGCCCTAATTACTGAAAAAATAAAACAGAGCACGCATTCCTAAACAAACAATACCCCACATTACTGCTTCCAATAGTCGTAGGATAATCCCTTCAGTAAGCTGTGAACAAAACACGAATAACTTCATTAACTTATTTATATTAACCGTTCGTGCTATTTTTCCACTTCTTATGCACAACCACTTCTATGATTTTAACTTTTTACGGGTGACGGCTTTACAAAAAATAAGTACCGTTCTATTCACATATTCACAGGCTATAAGAATAATACATATATATAAAATATATCTCTAATAATCAGGAGAGATGTTCATGAAACTCACGATAGATAAAGACCAGCTGCTGGAAACCTTGCAAAAAGTACAGTCGATTGTTGGACAGCGAACGACTCTCCCGATTCTATCAAATGTGATGCTTGAGGCACACGATGGAAGATTAACCTGTACGACCACCGATATGGAGGTAAGTCTTCGTACCAGCATCGCAGCTGACATTGAAACCGAAGGCGCTACCACGTTACCAGCAAGACGATTTTTTAGTATTTGCAGAGATCTGCCTAGCCATCAAGTTGAACTCTCATTGGAAGCTGGCGATGAAAACAGTGAAATCGTAACGATTGTTTCAGGATCTTATCGCGGTAAGCTGGGTGGACTCTCTAAAAACGATTTTCCACCGATGCCTGTTTTTGAAGAGAGCTTTAGTTATACGCTCGGTCAAGGTATCTTGAAGGATATCCTTCAGAAGACTGCTTACGCGGCCTCTAGCGATGAATCTCGTGCGATTTTGAATGGGTCTCTCATGTCTTTCCGAGAAGGAAAGCTGACGACCGTATGCACGGATGGCAGAAGACTGGCACTTGTCGAACAAGATATTGATATGCCTGAGGAGGCGCAACTGGATGTGGTAGTGCCCACCAAAACGGTTGCGGAACTTATTAAATCCCTTGGGATGGAAGAAGATGTTCAAATTCGCATGTCCTCCACGCAGGTTGCTTTTGAATTTGGAAATATTCTGATTATATCAAAACTGATTGATGGAACGTATCCCAACTATCGTCAAGTCATCCCCTCTCAATGCGAAGAGCGCATCAGTGTAGAACGAGAGTTACTGCAAAGCGCTGTACGCCGCGTCTCCTTGATGTTGGATGATCAAGCGGCTTCTGTACGGCTTGATATCAGTGAGAATAGAATTGAGTTAACCACATCCACTCCAGAGATCGGTACCGCAACCGAAAGTATTCCAGTGAAATATAGCGGTAAAGAGATAACGATCGCTTTCAATCCCACCTATTTAATGGCTCCCCTAAAACATTTAGAGAGCGATGAAGTGTTTCTTGAACTATCCGATGAAACCAGCCCGGGCGTCATAAAGAGCAATATTCCGTTTCTCTATGTGATCATGCCAATTCGCGTGAACTAATGTATCTCAACGCATAGTGGTTGCCGAACTAGGGGTCGAACCTAGACTAAGCGAGTCAGAGTCGCTTGTGCTGCCATTACACCATTCGGCATCAATCGAAAGCATGAGAACCTAATCGCAATAAGATAGGCGATCAAGTGGCATTCAAAAAAAACTGATATGAGCTGATGGATTGATGAAAACTACTTTTCGTTCATCACATCCTGCAACGCAGGTTCCAATGTGGCATGCGTAAATGAATACCCAGCTTCTGTTAATTTTGTCGGCAGCACTTTTGTGCCACTCAACAAGATTGCGTCAGCCATCTCACCAAAGATGAGTTTTGCCGCAAAACCAGGCAGCGGTGCAATGGTGGGTCGTTTAATGACGCGGCCCAAGATCTTAGTGAACTCTTTATTATCTACTGGATTAGGGGCCGTTAGATTTACCGGGCCGCTCAATGAATCGTTCTCCATGGCAAATCGAATGGCACCCACCATATCTGCCAGTGTGATCCAACTCATATACTGTTTACCCGTCCCAAGAATACCGCCTCCACCCAACAGAAAAGGAGGTAACATTTTTTTCAGTGCCCCCCCCTTTTTACTCATCACAATGCCTGTCCGAAGGTGAACCGTTCGAATACCAGCTTCTTCAGCGGGTTGTGTTGAAGCTTCCCACTCCACACAAACCTCTGGGAGAAAACCGGTACCTGCAGCAGAAGTTTCTGTGATGGTTTCGCTTCCAGTATCACCATAAAAACCGGTTGCTGAAGCACTTATAAAAACAGATGGTTTATGTTCACTCTGAGCTAACTGCTCTGCTAATTTTCGCGTTCCGATCAAACGGCTATCTTTGATGCGCGCTTTCTTAGCTGCGTTCCAGCGCCCTTCTGCAATGTTCTCACCCGCAAGGTGAATGACAGCATCCACCCCTTGAAAATCTAATGGTTTGCTAAAGTCGCGACCCAAACCCGTAACCGAGTGACCCTCTGCTTCGAATGCCTTCTTCACGGCCGTACCAACTAAACCGTTCGAACCTGATAAATAAATGTTCATCTAGAACCCCCTTTGTTTGAAGTTGCATACGATCGCAGTAATCAACATTTCCTTACAAGCGCCTTGGCATAAAAGATGTTCGTTGGAAATTTCGTGAAGACTTATTTAACTTAAAAAACATATATTGAAATATTGTCCGATCCTTCTCTAAGTGGATGAAAATTATGATGTCGCATTATAGCGAGACCCCGTNTATGGTTTGNTATTNATACGCANGGAGTTNNATTAGGTTGAATAAAAAAATTGATATTGTGGTGGTAGGCGGTGGTCATGCGGGCTACGAAGCAGCATTGGCCGCGGCGCGTATGGGGGTTGAGACACTTCTAATAACGCTCGACCGATCGCAGATAGGCCGATTGCCCTGCAATCCGGCGGTTGGCGGTATTGCCAAGTCACATCTCGTATCGGAAGTGGATGCCTTAGGCGGAGAAATTGGCCGCAATGCTGATTTCACCGGTGTTCAGTATCGTATGCTAAATACACGAAAAGGCCCTGCGGTTCAATCCAACCGCATCCAATGTGATAAACATATCTACCCCAAACGTATTCAGGCGGTATTGGAAAAACAGTCCTGTTTAACCATTATCGACGACATGGTGACTTCCATTGATAGCCAAAATGGAAAGATAAAATCAATCACAACTCGTTCTAGTGGAACAATTAACACAAAAACAGTAGTAATATGCACCGGAACATTTTTACGGGGCCGCGTTCTGATTGGTACTCAATCCATTGCTGAGGGTCGCATGGGCGAAGAGTCGGCGGAAGCGTTATCAGCGTCCTTTCTCTCGTATGGATTTTCTCTGGCCCGACTGAAAACGGGAACCCCCCCAAGAATACATACAGATTCCATCGATTATGCCCGGATTGCAGAACAGCCCGGGGAAAACCCTCCCCCGCTCTTTTCATATCAGGCAAAACAGCTGTTGAAAGAAGCGCAGGCAACGGGTGATATGTTCCACGTGGAACAATCGAACCTGATTCCCTGGCTCCCGGGTGCCGATCAGTTGAGTTGCTATCTGACCCATACCAATCCAACCACGCATCAGATTATTGCTGATCATTTGCATGAAAGCTCCATGTATGGTGGCATGGTGGAAGGAACAGGCGTTCGCTACTGTCCCTCCATTGAAGATAAAATTGTTAAGTTTTCCGGGCGAGATTCGCATCACGTCTTTATTGAGCCGGAGGGACGAAATAATGTACGCCTATATCCCAACGGAACCTCGAACAGTCTGCCAGAAGCCGTGCAATTGCGCATGATTCGCTCGATTGAAGGAATGGAAAAAGCGGAGATGATTCGACCAGGGTATGCGATTGAATATGATTTTGCGGATCCCACACAGCTTCTCCACACATTAGAGACCAAGAAAATAGAGAATCTATTCTTTGCNGGTCAAATAAACGGAACAACGGGATATGAAGAAGCATCGGCTCAGGGGTTTGTGGCTGGCGTCAACGCTGCCTGTAAAGTGCTGGGAGAAGCGTCATTCGAGTTAAGCCGAAATGAGAGCTACATCGGTGTATTGATTGATGATCTGGTTACNAAAGGAACAGATGAGCCGTATCGAATGTTCACGTCGCGTTCGGAGCATCGGNTAACGCTTCGGCAAGANAATGCTCGATATAGGCTTTTCGAAAAGGCAGCGCGACTACAGATCATCGATGAAAAGCAGCTTAATGAAANCAGCAAGCAAATGCTGGCTATTGAGCAGGAGTGCAAGCGGCTTGAAAAAACATTTAATGAGGGTAAATCGTTAGCGCAGCGGTTGCGACAGCCGGGAAATCGGTATGAGGAGTTGCCGAGTGATTGTATCGTGGGACTGGATGAGGACGTCATCAAGCAGGTTGAAATTGAAATAAAATATGCCGGATATATTAAACGTGAGCGCGACCGTATTCAGACAGCGCAGCGTCAAGAGTCTTGGCGGATTCCTATCGATTTTGATTATGATTCGATTGTAGGTCTGCGGTATGAAGCACAAGAGAAATTGAAGAAGATACAGCCTGAAAATCTTGGACAGGCAGGGCGCATTTCCGGTGTAAATCCNTCGGATGTAGGCATCTTAAGTATGGCCTTGAAGAAGAAAGAGACGCTTGAAGAGCGCTCAGTTTAATTGCGATTCGAGCGATTCGTTGTATCCGGTCAGCTCCATATAGGCTTCTCCGATAATTTCACCATNTTCCGCAATATCGCAAGCGCCTTCCCAATAGGCAATCCCGCCGAGTTCGCCGGTTAACTCCTGCTCATCAAAGAGCGGGATAATCGAGAAGGAGAAAGGTTCTCCGTTGGGCCGCAAGCCCGAGAGGGTGGTCTCTACTGGATAGTTGGAATCGGTTTTCGGGCTCTTCCAACGCCGGACAATCTCCCAAGAGAAGTCATCCGGGCCCATATGGGTTAGGTCGCCGTCTTCTGTGATCCAGACTAGTTTGGAATGGGGATCTGGATTTCCGTTCTGGTCGCGTAGAATATAGAGCATCAGTTCGGTCTGGTCGTCAAAACGGACGCTCAGCCAATCCCAGCCGACCTGGGTCTTGCTGAGTTGGCTACTGCTGATTTCATGGTCCATCCAAGCTTCACCGGAGACGGGTATGCTTTTATTGTTAAGTACCACACCACCAGTTATTTGCAAGCGGGGATATGTTATATACCAGCTGCAAGCGGAGCGATCAGCTCCTTTGGTAGAGAGGCCGTTTTCGCCAAACGTTACATGGGGCTTGGCGGGCTTTAGTTGGAGTCTCATCTCAACGTCTTCCTGAATCGTGGCACTTAGGTCCATGGTATATGACTCATCTTGTGTCAGCGTCCAGTTACCGTTCTGCATATCCATTTTATTGGTGGAGCAGTAGGCATCCCAGCCATCGCGGTTGAGACGCTCTTCGTGGTAGAAGCCTTTTTGGTTAATGTCACTGAAGGCCATGTGCGCCATGAAAATATGTTCGGACCCGAATGTCTTTGAGCCGGCATCGGCATCAGGTTTTATGGCATAGCGAAAAAAGGTAGCCTGAAACCCGTAGCGGTCTTTGTTGTCGGCATGCAGGTGTCCGGTGATGTACCACCATTCAATTCGGAACTCGGGGTGGCTGCCGTGATCGCGCGGAAACTGAAAGGCCGGAAATTCGGTCGGGATTCGATATCCATCATCTGTGTAAAGCTTTTCTGATAAAGCATTTACAGATACAAGGCTGAAGATAAGGGCTAACAGTGTTCGCATGGTTATTCTTCCTGTTCGGCTTTGAGTTGACTGCTCCAGATGCCGACGGCATAGCAGGTGAATGCGGACGCAATGAGAATGCCGGAGGAGAGGAGCAGCAGGTTAGCGGTGGGAAGCGCAAAAGCAAGCGTCCAACCAAAAGACTGTTTGTTGATAACGAAAACGAGAATATATCCAAGCCATATGCTGATAGCGAGTCCTCCCACCAGGCCGTAAAGACTCATAAAAAGACCCTCGGTTGTTAGGCTTTTGGCTATGTCGCGCCGGCTGAACCCGATCTCGCGCATGACAGCCAATTCATTTCGCCGCTCCATAACGAGACTGAAGAGGGCGAGGGCAAGGCCGGCAATGGCAACCAATATGCCGATGGCTTTCAGCGCGTGTGTCACGGCGAATGTCTGGTTGAAAATGGTGATTACCTCAGCGCGTAGCACGCGGTTGGTGCGGATAGTCAGGCCGGGATATGCTTTTGCCCATCGGTTGCGAACGGTTTCAGGGTCAACGCCTGGTTTGAGCGTGGCAGCAAAATTGAGTGCGCGATAATCTTGGAACCAAGTGCAGACAAGGTCGCTATCGATAACCAGCGAGCCGCGTTCATTCCCATAATCAGCAAATATACCGCTAATTTTAACGGTTTTGGAACCGCTGGGTGTGGGTATCGTGAGCGTATCATCGGGGTTCACCTTATAGCGTTGAGAGAAACTTTCGCTGGCTAAAGCAGGATATATTCCATTGGCGTCGGGTTTGGAGCGGTCAATCTGGCTATCGGGGGATTCGATCCAGATGAACTGGTCGCCATCCCACTCGCGCGTAGAACGCATCCCAACGATGAAGGTGGGGGCTTTTTCTAGGGTAAGTGGGATGATATGTCCAATGTCGGCGGATGCCACATCGGGGTCGTTTTGTAGCGATTTCCACGTTTTTNCGCTCATTTTGTTGCGATTTGAGGCATTTTCGACCCCTTTTACGGCTACGAACAGATCGGCTTTTAGGGTATGACCGATCCAATTGGTGACCGTATTTTCAAACGAGTGAATTAAAATATCCATGCCCGCCGCCATTCCAATGGCTGCCACCATACCGGCGACGGTGAGACGGTGGCGCCCCGTCAGGCGCTTGAGTTGTCCGGCAGCAATCCGCATGTGCGCGGAGAGACCAATGAAAGGAGCGAGTATACGCGGGGCTGTCTTGAGTAGGGTNCCGCTAAACATAGCCGCACCCGTTAAAGCAAAGATAGCCGAAAGGTAGCCGCCTAGCGGAAAGCGGTTACCAACCGCCAGTTCTACGGGCGGCATGAAATGTGTGAGCCACGCCAGTAAAATCAGAGCGGCGCTCCATAATGTATGATTGAAACGGGTGNTTGTGGTTCCAANNCGTTCTTGCCGAATGGCTTGTATCGGTGGTGTGGAAGCGGCGTCGCGTGCCGGTACCCAGCCCGCTAGCAAGGAGACGACAATGCCCATGGCACCGGCGAGGGCTGCCTCCTGTGCATCCCACTGTGCTGCGGTNGCNGTCGTGTTCATATAGAGTGCATTCACGGTGCGTGCAATGGCTTGAACGCTGCCCTGTGCCAGCAGCCAGCCAATGAGGAGTCCCAGACAGCTACCGACTGTGCCGAGTGCGATGGACTCAATGAGCCAAACGCTTTGTATCCATTGCGGAGTACAACCGAGTGCGCGTAGGGTTCCAATTTCGCTGCGCCGTCGAACAACGGCGGCTTCCAGCGCTTGTAGTATCAGATAGAGCCCGACGATTAAGGAGAGACCGGAGAGGATGGTAAGGTTCATGCGGAAGGCTGCGGTCATATCCTGCGTGGCCTGTCGCTGCTCGTCGCTGCGCATCCAGACCCACTTTTCGGGATCAAGTTGCTCGAGTCGTTCCAGTACGGCGGTGAGGATTTCATCCCCGCGGTCGCCTTCTGGAATAAAAAGGTCAATACGGTCGATGGTGCTGGGTCGTTCCGTAAATTGTTGAACAGCAGGAAGATCCATCAAAAATACGGCTTCTTCTTTTCCGGCGTCCAGCTCGCCAGGCACGAGGGTGGCGGCCACGGTTAGCGCACGCACTTGGTCTCCAATGATGACGTTAAACGAATCCCCGGATTTGGTTTGGAGCATGTCAGCTGCTGCTTGGGTGAGATAGACTTGGTCCGTTGCGCCAAGCTGAATGTCGGCTTGGTCTTCTGTTTGGAGGGTGATCACCCCGCTGGAAGCGCGGGCATTGGATAGATTACGCAGCGCCATGAGGTCGAGGCCGACTAGGGTGATCTGCTTGGCATCAAAATCATCGTCATCTAGACCGCTACCGGGAAGGGCGGCGGTGGCTTCGATAACAGGTAGCATGACCACCGGAAGGTTGCCGAGGGTACGCCGTAGTTCGGGCAGTTGCGCGACGGGCAACGACCCGGAAGGCGTTGACACGATCAGATCGCCACCGCCACTTAAGGATTGGGTGAATAGCTGAAAACCGGAGACGGCGGCACGATTGGCGAGGCGAACTGAATAGAGTACCGCCACGCCAAGGGCAATGATGGCGACCAGAGCGATAGTGGTGGTGGGCGAGCGGCGGGCATGTCGCAGTGTAAAGAGGCGGAGATAGGTGAGCTTCATCGGGGTAGCCTTTTTAGATTAATGTGCCGTCGTGAAGGTTGAGAGTGCGGTCGCAGGTGGCGGCAGCTTCTGGGCTGTGTGTGACCAAAAATAGGGCAATTTGATGCTTTTCGGTCAGATTTTTGAGCAAATCGAGCGTTTTTTGACCACTTTTTGAATCTAAGCTCCCGGTAGGTTCGTCCGCTAGAATGAGTTTTGGGCGGTGTGCCAGCGCACGGGCGATCGCAATGCGCTGTGATTCACCGCCGCTCAACGTATCGGGATGGGCGTTGGCATGTGAGGTGAGTTCAACGGCTTCCAGCAGTTCGTTGACACGATTTTTTCGTTCCTGCGCGGCAACGCCCGCAATCTGGAGCGTCAGTTCAATGTTTTCAGAGGCGGTTAGCGTTGGCAGGAGGTGGAAAAACTGAAAAATGGTGCTGATGTGGTGGCGTCGGATATGTGTGAGGGTGGAGGCCGAGGCTCGCGCTAAATCGTTTGATGCCAGAAGAATCTGACCGTTGTCGGGGTGGTCGATTCCTGAAAGCAAGTTGAGCAACGTGCTTTTTCCCGATCCAGAGGGACCCATCAGAGCGACGCGTTCGCCGGGCTGCATCGTGAAGCTGACATTTTTCAGCACCGTTTGCTTTCCATAGGTTTTGCTGACGCCCGCTACTTCTAAAAGTGGTCTGTTTTGATCATTCGTTACCATAGTAAATACTCCCGCGCTTGTCCGTTCAGCACGCCCTGAACCTTACAGGAGAAGCCCATTCGCATGGGGATTGTGTTTTCTTGTGTGAGAAAAAAGGCGAATTGGGTTGAAGCAGGCAGGCGAGCTTTTTAGGTTTAAACACGGATGCTTAGCTCAGTCGGTAGAGCAGCTGACTCTTAATCAGCGGGTCGAGGGTTCGAGCCCCTCAGCATCTACCAATTTATTGGTTGTGTGTTGTAAGATATGTTTATTGGCATCTAACGCANGAGTNGCAAACAAAGTAAACGGGATTTTATGGATCAGGTAAAAAANGAAAACTCAGAGCAAAGCGATAAAAAATTTAACATTATAACCTTGTGTGTGTTCTTGCCGATTGCAGCCGTTTTGAAGGTTTATTTTTTTCTGAGATGAATTCAATGCACGGAGACATGAACAACTTATGGTCCATCTTGATTGGTACGGCATTAGTGGCGGTGTTTTATGCCGTACTGTTTCGGTTCATGTATTAAAAAAGTTCGTATNTCNTGGGAAATACGAACTCGAAACTCTTTCTTAACTACTAGCTTACTTCAATTTTTCTGAGAGGATCAGAAATGTTGGAGCCCATAGGCCAACAAAAATGCCCCATCTTTCTGCGTGCGCTAGCTCTTCGGCTGTTTCGCCAGATGCTAAGCTCCAAGCAAGAATAGATGCGATGATAGAAACAAGACCTGCAACGAATAGTATTTTTGATAACATTAACTTTCTCCCATTTTGTTCTTATCAGTTTAATGAATTCAATCTTCTGAGCAAGGCAATAGTCGCTTTACTGTAGTGGAGGCATATAGCGGAAGGTGAGGACTCGAGGCCCTCAGCAGCTACCATTTTTACCCGTTGTAGGGG
>NZGU01000012.1 GCA_002691095.1 Kiritimatiellaceae bacterium
AAGTCTTAACAGGTACTGGCTACCCTATGAGTTGGGCTAATCACGTAACCAACTCGCAAGCATTCTACAGAGTCGTTGAGGATTAGTACGGCGGGGGCGGATCTCCATCCAATATGGAACTAACGCTTCCTACAGGAATTTATCAAGATGTAATGAATACTCTTCAAGACAGTTTCAGAAATAGCACAACAACACCGCATGGTGGATTTAGCGAAACCGACAGCACTTTAATATAATTAGAGAGTGCGGGGGGTTAGTTTTTGTAGGAGGTGGTTGCGCATGTTGAGTGGGTAATTCTGCTTTTCTGTATATTGTTCTTCTAGCGATAGGGATTCGAGGGTGGGGATGAGGGGTTGTGCTTGGTTGTCGAGTGCATCGACAATGTTTAGAAGCGTGAGGAGTGCGTAGGATTCTTGTTGGATGAGTTGGTTGAGTATGGGGAGCCCTTGTTCTGTTTTGCCGGCGCGTATGAGGGTCCAGGCGGCGAGGGCGCGGATTTCGTGGGAGGGGTCGTTTAGGGCGAGTTGAGCTCCTGTGATGTCGTTTTGTAGGAAACAGCCGAAGATGCCCCAGTAGCGGATGCCTGTGTTGGAGTGGGTGAGGTGCTGGCGTAGCGCGGGTAGGTTGGTGGGCTGTTGGGTGAGGGCGAGGTCGGCGGCGTCTAAGAGTTGTGGGAGGGGGTAGTGTTGGGGGTTGCGTATGAGGTCGTGAATGGTGGTGTTGTGGTGTTGGGTTAGGCGTGCTATTTCGGATTCGGGCATGAGCCCGCTGTCATGGTGGGTGAGTTGTTGTTCGCGGAGGGCGTGGCGGAGTTTTTGAAGGGGTATTTGGTGAGCGGGATCGTGGGCTAGGTTGTGAAGGTTGTGGGGGTCGTTCTGCATGTCGTAGAGCTCTTCGGTGAAGGTTTTGGGTTCTAAAAACCGACGTTGCAGTTCGTTGGCGGTGCCTGAGTTTATGGCGGCTTGCCAGGCTTGCATAGCGGGGATGCGCCAGAGATATTCGAGGTGTTGCATCCAGGGGAGTTGGGGCATGTAGTTTCGGATGTAGAGATAGTGTTTGTTGCAGATGGCGCGGGCGTTTTCTATGCGTTCGTCGGCGCGTCCGCGGAAGGCGAAGTGATGGGTGGGTTCGGGTTCGGTTTGGTGGCCGAGGAAGATGCGGCCTTGCATCTGCTGTGGAATGGGGGCGCCGGTGAGGCTGAGCCATGTTTTGGGCATGTCGATGAAGCTGACGAGGCGGTCGATTTTTTGGCCGGGTGTTGGGGCGGGCCAGAGCGTTTTGTAGTTTTCGGGGATGCGGATGATGAGGGGGCAGTGCAGGCTGTTTTGGAATAGAAATCGTTTGCTGCGGGGCATGATGCCGCCGTGGTCGGAGCAGTAGATGATGAGGGTGTTTTCGGCTAGGTTGAGGTGTTCGATGTGCTGCAGGATGTTTCCGACTTGTTGGTCCATTTGACGGATGGAGTCGTGATAGCGGGCTATGTTTTTACGGATGGTTGGGTGGTCGGGGTAGTAGGGGGGTAGGGTGGTGTTTTGGGGGTCGTGTTGGGTGGTGTCGAGTCCGTGGAAGGCGCTGCTTTCGTGTGAGGTGTTGATGTTGATGATTTGGAAGAAGGGCTGGTTTTGTTGAAGGGCGTTCCAGTCGACGGAACCGGGGTTGTTCCACATGCGTTTGAAGCGTTCGGGGCTCGCAATGTTATAGTCTTTCTTTTCGGCATTGCCGGTGAAGTATCCTTGTTGTTGGAGGATTTCGGGATAGAAGGGGATGTCTTCGGGAATAGCGTAGGTGCTGCGCATGTGGTGGGTTCCGGTGGAGAGGGCGTGCATGCCGGTGATCCAGGTGCTGCGGGAGGGGGCGCAGACGGGGGCGTTGGCATAGGTGTGCATGTATTGAAATCCTTCGCGTGCGAGTTGGTCGAGGTGGGGGGTCTGGCTGTGGGGGTTGCCGTAGCAGGCGAGCCATTCTGCGCTGTTATCTTCGGAGGTGATCCAGAGTATATTGGGGGGCGTGCTGGTGGGGAGCGTGCCGGCAAAAAGGAGGGTGGGGAGGAGTGCGAGCGTGAGGAGATGGATGGATGCTTTCATGGGAACCCTTTCTTGATTCAGTTGAGAGTGGTAGCAGGTTATGGATTCGAACGGAATCGTGTTTCGTGAATATTTTTGCTGGGGGATGATGTTCCATCTTTTTGATGGTTGTGTGGCGGGGTGCTTCTTTCTATATATAGGGGTTGGAGGTTTATATATGAAAATAAAACAGTTGATGGCGTGTTGTTGTTTGGCGGTGCTGGCGGTGGAGGCGGGGCGTCGCCCGAATATTTTATTCATCTACGGGGATGATATTGGGTATGGGGATTTTAGTTGTTATGGGGGCGAGGTGCATACCTATAATATTGATCGGCTGGCGGAGGAGGGGGTTCGCTTTACGGGGGGGTATTGTTCGTCGGCTACGTGTACCCCGTCACGTTATACGTTGTTAACCGGGGAGTATGCGTTTCGAAATCAGTCGGCTCAGATTCTGCCGGGGAATGCGCCGTTGATCATTGATCCGGCTCGACCCACCCTTGCGGCGTTTTTGAAGCACCAGGGGTATGCAACGATGCTTTCGGGTAAATGGCATTTGGGTTTGGGGCTGGCGTCTGAAAATTTGGATTGGAATGGATTGATTAAACCGGGCCCTAAGGAGGTGGGGTTTGAACGATCGTTTCATATGGCGGCGACGGCGGACCGAGTGCCTTCGGTTTATATTCGCGACGGTCGGGTGGTTGATTTAGATCCGGCGGATCCGATTTTTGTGAATTATAAAAAGAAGATTGGGGATGAGCCAACGGGGTTATCGCATCCGCATCTGTTGCGATCGCAGGCGGATGAGCAGCACGCAAAGACGATTATTAATGGGATTAGCCGGATTGGTTATATGATGGGCGGGCAGGCGGCGCGGTTTAAAGATGAGGATATGGCGGATACCTATTTGGTGGAGGCGCAAAAATTCATGCGAGAGAAGCGTGAGGAGCCGTTCTTTCTCTTTTTTGCCCCGAATGAGAACCATGTGCCGCGGGTTGTGCATCCTCGGTTTCAGGGGGCTACAAGTTTGGGACCGCGCGGGGATGCTATTGCGGTGTTTGACTGGTGTGTGGGTGAGTTGGTGGAGACGTTGAGGGAGACTGGGCAGCTGAAGAATACATTGATTGTGATCTCATCGGATAATGGGCCGGTGCTCTATGATGGCTATTGGGATGGCGCTATTGAGCGACAGGGTACGCACGATGCATCGGGGCCTTGGCGAGGGGGTAAATACAGTCGCTGGGAGGGCGGCACGCGGGTGCCGTTCATTGTGAGTTGGCCGGGGCAGGTGGAACCGGGGATTTCGGATGCGCTGGTCAGTCAGGTGGATTTATATGCTTCGATTGCAGCTTTGATCGGACAACCCTTGCCGGATCAGGCGGGACAGGATGGAGAGAATGTGTTGCCGGCTTTGTTGGGAAAAAGTGCAGTGGGTCGGGAGTATGTGATTCAGGAAGCGCTCAAGCAAATTGCGGTTCGCAAGGGAAATTGGAAATATATTCCGCCGGGGAATGTTCGGGAGCGACTGGGGCACAAAAGGTGGAACAATACGACGGTGAGCGAGCCGGGCTTGCTGTTTCATCTTTCAGAGGACCCAGAGGAGTTAAACGATTTGGCTGCGCTCTATCCTAATCGGGTAGAGGAAATGCGGCGTATTATTAAAAAAATCGCTCCGGATAAATTAACCGGACCGGTGGTGGTGGAAAAAGAGTTATTGGGGTTTGAAAAAAAATAGTTCTTTTGGGCTTAAGTTTACCCTTACTTATTATAGGTTGCTTGACTGTAGCTTTTGATTGGTGTCAGGGCGGTGTGAGGGTATATTAATTTTATAAGGATTGCGTTAGAGAGTAGAATGTTGCGGTTGTTGTTTATAGTGAGTCTGTGCTTTTTGTTTTGCTCGGATGGGGATGCGAAGATCACATCGCTGACGCTAACGAATGGGGATCGTATTCCCTGCTCTCTTGTGGATTATCAGCTGAATACCGATGTGGTTACGGTGCGTGCCGAAGAGGGTAAGACTCGGCGGCTGAAGGGCGCACAGCTGGATGATGATTCTTTTCGGGCTGTTCGGGACTGGGATGCGGTTCGGCAGTTTAACAATCCTGAAAAATTTCGGGTCTATGTGAATGGACCCAATGAGCTGAACAGCTGGATTAAGTATTTGTGGTATCGCCCTCCGGGAAAGGTGCAGCCGGGAAAAACCTATGAGATTGATTTTGAACGCTGGGCGTATGAATTGAAGATGGATAATCGAACGGGCTACGATCTTGAGAATATTGAGCTGGTCTATAATGTCTATTATAACCAGATGAGGATGGATTGGACTGTGGAGGAGCGAGTGACGGATGTAATCGTTCGTCCGTGCCGGGAAACCTATGCTATTTTGCCCAATGAGTTGTCGGAGCAGGTTATGCTCAAGTCGGTGGTGTTGCGGGATAAGGAGATTATGTACGATCCTTATGGAGGGCAGTGGCGAGCTGATATTTTGGAATATTTACAAGCGGATAATCGTTTTCTGCGGGCTGAATTTTTGGGCATGGCGCTACAGATTAAATTGACCGATGCGCAAGGGCAAGTGCATGTGCGCGAGGGCCGCTACCCAGATGAATTGGCTGCTGACTTGGTGTGGACAGAACCAACCGAGGAGAACGTGGTCTGGGCAGATGATTTTATTGATGAGCAAACAGATATCAGTACGCCGCCGACTCGTTTTGAGGAAATGGGCGGTGCTGATGAGGATGAGGACGCATGAAGAGAAAACCTTTTTTTGCTAAGCATGCGAAATCCAGTGCGTTTATGGTTACGCTGATCGTGCATGCGTTAATCGTGCTGATTGCGGCTTCGTTTGTGGCGTATAAGGTGATCAAGAAAGAGGAGAAGGTCTTTGTTGCCAAAGAGAACAAGCGCCCGGTTATGAAGCTGAAAAAACTTCAGGTGCCGATCAAAATTGAAAAACGGAAAAAAACAACCGCGAAGCTACGCAAACGGGTCGTAGCCAAAAAAGCTAAAGTTTCGCCCACCGATATTCAGATGCCGGAGATTACAGGTGTGCTTGGCGGTCTTGGTGCCATGCAGGGGGGGGGTGGATTGGGTAGTGATATTGGGTTCACGATGCCGGAGATCAACTTTTTTGGGGTGAAGAAAAAAAGTGAGAAGGTGGTCTTTATCGTGTTGGCGGGGCCAGCGTCGACCAAGGGGTCGGATGATCGGTATACGCCGAAGTCGCGGATGTGTTTTCATACACTGCGTGAGCGGCTGTTGGATATGGTCGGGGGGTTGCCGGAATATGCCTTATTCAACGCGGCGTTTTATATGCATTCGTTAACGACGCCGTTTTCAACCAACATGCTATTGGCAACCGAGAGTAATAAGGCGTTGATGAAAGAGTGGGCTGCGCCGGTCAATCCGTTGCATCTGGAGGAGACCTATGGGCCCGGCGGTCGGTATGAGGGATTTTGGGATCGATATGAGCAGTTAGACTGGTATGCGGGAGATATCATGACCAACAACATTCCGCCGGTCTATCCTAAGTGGATTTATCGCTATGCTCCGGGCGCTCATATCATGAAACATTTTATAGTCGGAGAGCGGGATGAGCGTGAGTTTGTGCATTGGAATCGGGCGGCCTGCTTTGCCTTAGAGCAGAAACCGGATACGATCTTTATTTTGACCACCAATTATATTGGGGAAGAGCCATCGGAGCTGATCCGTATGTTTACCAACATCTGCAAAGATATATATGGCGATGATAGCCGTAAATATCCCACCATCAATACCGTGGTACTCACTCGATCCGGCAATATCCAGGCGGCTGATAATACGCTGAATAGATTTCTTCCGATTGTGAACGCATTCCGGGGTAAAGCAGAGTTGATTGCCGATATTCGGGATCACATGACACCGGAAGAGATTGAGGCGCTCGAAGAACTCGATGGTGTTTTTTAAAAATCGGGCAATTATTTTTTTCGCTTGGGGGTTGACACAGAAAGCCAATCCTATACATTCCCCGCTCTTGTCTGCACCAGAAGTCTTGGTTTAGGTGAGAGAAGTAGCGTAGTGGAACAAGCATCACGTGTACACGCTTTACCGGTGTGCTCGGGGCTTGTTTGTCTGTTTTTTAGATAAGCAGGCCCACGTAGCTCAGTCGGTAGAGCGCATCCTTGGTAAGGATGAGGTCGGCAGTTCAAATCTGCTCGTGGGCTCCATTGTCTGAAAAAATTTAAAATTGTTTAACTGAGATGTATCAGGAGGTAAAAGAAGATGGCTAAAGATAAGTTCGAACGGACAAAGCCCCACGTGAACGTGGGAACGATCGGTCACGTTGACCATGGTAAAACAACGACGACGGCGGCGATTACGTGCGTGCAGGGTCATAAGGGACTGGCAGAGTACATCCCGTATGATTCGGTTGCAAAGGCATCGGAATCACAAGGACGTCGTGACTCTTCAAAGATTTTGACGATTGCAACATCGCACGTTGAGTATGAGTCAAACAATCGTCACTACGCACACGTTGACTGTCCTGGTCACGCGGACTATGTGAAGAACATGATCACGGGTGCCGCGCAGATGGATGGTGCGATTTTGGTGGTAGAAGCTCCTTCGGGCCCGATGCCGCAGACGCGTGAGCACATTCTGTTGGCACGCCAGGTGGGTGTTCCGAAGATTGTCGTGTTCTTGAACAAATGTGACTTGGTTGACGACGAAGAGTTGATCGAGTTGGTCGAAATGGAAATTCAAGAGCTGTTGGCCAAGTATGAGTTTGAAGAAGACAGCCCCATCATTCGGGGTGCGGCATTGCCTGCGATTCAGAATCCAGATGGACCGGAAGCGGATTGTATCCAGCATTTGATGGATGCTTTGGATGAGTGGATTCCGGAGCCAGAGCGTGTAACGGATCAGGACTTCCTGCTGCCGATCGAAGATATCTTCTCGATTGAAGGTCGCGGTACGGTTGTAACGGGTCGTGTGGAGCGTGGCATTATTCATACGGGTGATGAGATCGAAATCATCGGCATCAAGGACACGCAGAAAACAACCTGCACGGGTGTTGAGATGTTCCGTAAGATTTTGGACGAAGGTCAAGCGGGCGATAACGTGGGTATTCTGTTGCGCGGTACGAAGAAAGAAGAAGTACAGCGTGGTCAGGTATTGGCGAAGCCGGGTTCGATCAATCCGCATACGAAGTTTAAAGGCGAAGTCTATGTGTTGTCGAAAGACGAAGGCGGACGTCATACGCCGTTCTTCAAAGGCTACCGTCCGCAGTTCTACTTCCGTACAACGGATGTAACGGGTGACATCACATTGCCAGATGGCGTTGAGATGGTTATGCCGGGCGACAACATCACGATGGATGTAGAGTTGATTACTCCGATTGCGATGGAGCAGCATATGCGTTTCGCGATTCGTGAAGGCGGCCGTACCGTGGGTGCGGGTCGTGTGACCGAAATCGTAGCCTAACGTATCGAATGGTTGCACGTTCAAGTCAGCCTTGGCTTGAGCGTGCATGAATCGAAAGGCGGAGAACGATGGCGAGAGAAATCATAACCTTGGCGTGCACAGAGTGCGGTGATCGGAACTACACGGGTACCCGGAATAAGAAGCTGGAAACCCAGCGGCGGGAAATCAAGAAATATTGCCCGCGTTTGCGNAAGCATACGCTTCACCGTGAAACAAAGTAGGATCGGTTTAATTTGCAGACAGGTGAGTAGCTCAATTGGCAGAGCACCGGTCTCCAAAACCGGGGGTTAGGGGTTCGACTCCCTTCTCACCTGCCAATTTGAACAGAGGACAGAGACATGAGCAAAATCAATCAGGGAATCAGCTCGATTAAGACGTTTGTTGAAGAGGTCAAAGTTGAGTTGATCAAATGTGCTTGGCCGACGCGTAAAGAGTTGTTGGGCCAGTCGCTGGTGGTGATTGTTGCGGTGATTATTCTGGGTGCCTTTGTTGGCCTGTGTGATGTGATTAACGTGAATTTACTGGGATTAATTATCCGATAGGAATGGTACGCGAGATGGCGAAAGAATGGTTCATACTGCATGCACTTTCAGGGCACGAACTGAAAGTTCAGAAGAATATTGCCAGTCGGGTGCAGCAGGAAGAGATGAGCGAGTTCATTGGTGAAGTGCTTATTCCTGCGGAGAAGGTTTCGGAAGTGAAGCAGGGGAAGAAGAGNACGGTGACCCGTAAGTTCTTCCCGGGCTACGTGCTGATTCATATTGATTTGTTTGGTGAAGATGGACAGGTGATCCCTGAATCGTGGTCGTTTGTGCAGAACACGCCGGGTGTGATTGGGTTTTTGGGCGGTGAGCGACCGGCTCCTTTGAGTGACGATGAAGTGAACAGTATTGTGAACCAAATCGAAGAGAAGAAGGAAGTGGTGGCACCGAAGGTGACCTTTGAGCCGAATGAGACGATTAAGGTGACGGACGGACCNTTTATGAATTTCAGTGGGATNATCGAAGAGGTTGATCCNGANCGNGGTAAGTTGAAGATTTCGGTGTCGATTTTTGGTCGAACAGCGCCAGTGGAGCTGGAGTACTGGCAAGTGGAGCGAGTGACAGATTAAGTAGGGTTTGAGGTAGATTATGGCGAAAGCAGTTTCAGGATATATTAAGTTACAGATTCCAGCGGGACAGGCGAATCCGGCACCTCCGGTAGGNCCGGCGCTGGGTCAGCATGGTGTGAACATCATGGAGTTTTGTAAGGCGTATAATGCGGCGACACAGGATCAGGCTGGATTGGTCATTCCTGTGGTGATCACCGTGTATGAAGATCGTAGCTTTTCGTTTGAGACGAAGAGTCCACCGGCGGCCGTCTTGTTGAAGAAAGCGGCTGGCTTGGCAAAGGGCTCGGGCGTTCCGAACCGGGATAAAGTGGGCAAAGTGACCCGTGCTCAACTGGAAGAAATCGTAGAGACGAAGAAAAAAGATTTGAATGCGAGCGATATGGATGCCGCGGTTCGGATTATTGAGGGTACGGCACGCAGCATGGGAATAGAGGTGGAGTAAGCATGGGACGCGGAAAAAAATATGAAGCGGTTTGTGAGAAGATGGATCGCGAGACGGATTATGAGTTGCAGACGGCGATCTCTTTCTTGAGAGAGAACGCGACGGCTAAGTTTGATGAAACGATTGAGTTTGCTTTTCGGATGGGCGTTGATCCGTCGAAGTCAGATCAGGCGATCCGCTCAACAGTGGCGTTGCCGCATGGTTCTGGTAAAGATGTGCGGGTGATTGTGTTTGCGAGCGGAGATGCTGCGGAAGCGGCTCGTGAAGCGGGTGCGGTTGAGGTTGGCTTTGAGGAGTTGATCAAAAAGGTGCAGGATGGTTGGACAGATTTTGATGCGGCGGTGGCNACNCCGGATGCGATGAAGGAAGTGCGCAAAGTGGCGCGTGTTTTGGGCCCGCGTGGACTGATGCCGAACCCAAAAACGGGCACGGTGACGGAGGATACGGCGGCAGCNGTGAACCAGTTGAAGGCGGGTCGGGTTGAGTTTCGGATGGATCGGAACGGAAATATTGCGGTTCCTTTTGGGAAGCGTTCGTTTGAACAGACGGCTTTGTTGGAAAATGCGCAAGCGGTTGTGGACGCCATTCATAGTGCGCGTCCGGCGAGTGCGAAGGGTACGTATATCAAGCGCTGCACGGTTTCGAGCACAATGGGGCCGGGACTGCGGGTGGCGTTGAAGGAAGTTTCGGCGTAAGCGAAGAAGGGAACGTTTGATGAAACCGGTTGAAAAAGGAGTTCGCCCAGAGAAGGCGGCGATGGCGACGGAGATTGATGAGCGGATAGAAGGTTCGCTCTACATGATCATTGCGGANTATACGGGCATGGATATGCCGATGACTTCGGCCCTGAAGGATTCGTTGCGGGAGAATGGTGCTCGTTTTAGTGTGGTTAAAAACCGGATGCTATCGCGTGCGGTTGAAGGTGATTTGCAAGAGATGCTCACGGGTCAGTCAGCTATGATTTATGGCGAGGGTGACNTGGTGGAGGTGGCGAAGGTGATTCGCAACTTCACGAAAGAGAATGAAAAACCGACNATTCGCGGTGGCGTGGTGGAAGGCAAGAGCATCACGGCAGATGAAGTGAATCAACTGGCGAAATTGCCGGCGAAAGAGGTGTTGCAGGCTATGTTGCTGGGCACGTTGCAGGCGCCGAAGAGCCAGTTGGTAGGTGTTTTGAATAATAAGGTTTCCAGCGTGGTGTATGTGCTGGAGGCGGCGCGCAGTAAGAAAGAACAAGAAGGTTAAGTTTGTCGAATAGACAATTTTTTAATGGAGGTATGACATGTCCGAAGAAGTAAAAGAAGAAGTAGTACTCGAAGGTAAGATGGCGGAATTCGTAGATTGGGTTGAAACGATTTCTGTTTTGGAACTCTCACAGTTGGTTTCCGCATTGGAAGATCGTCTGGGTGTGACAGCAGCAGCTCCGGCAGCGGTAGCGGTTGCGGCTCCTGCTGGCGGTGGCGACGAAGGTGGCGGTGCGGCTGAGCAGACGGAGTTTGAAGTTGTGTTGACAGCTGCNGGCGGTTCGAAGATCCAGGTGATCAAGGAGCTGCGTGGGTTGACTGGCTTGGGCTTGAAAGAGGCAAAAGAGTTGGTTGATGGCGCGCCTTCAAGCGTNAAGGCCGGTGTCTCTAAAGAAGAAGCTGAAGAGATCAAAGAGAAACTGGAAGGTGCTGGAGCAAGCGTAGAACTGAAATAAGGCGAGTCGTCTTTTGTTCTATAAGCGCTGCGTGTGCGGCGCGTGAGTAGCTCGTAGCACCGTCGAGGTGATACGAGCCGTATTGTTCACCGGTAACCGGAAGGTTTTGGCATGGCTGAAAGAAAGAACTTTGGTAAGTTGACAGATGCGCTTGAAGCGCCGGATTTGATTGAGATTCAGTTGAACTCCTATCGGGAGTTTCTGCAGTTGGATGTGGCGCCGTCGAAGCGGAAAAAGATGGGATTACAGGCGGTTCTGAGCGAGGCGTTTCCGATCGAGAGTTACGATGGGCAGATTGCCCTTGATTTTGTTTCGTATGAGATCAAGAAACCGAAACTCGATATGTTGGAGTCGTTGCGGGAAGGGGAGACCTTTTCGGCGCCNTTGTATGTGACCTTTAAACTGCGGGAAGGTGAAGATCTTCGCGAAGATACGCTGTTTATGGGGGAAATTCCGTTGATGACGGGTAGCGGTAGCTTTGTGATTAATGGTGCAGAGCGTGTGATTGTGAGTCAGCTGCATCGTTCTCCGGGGATCTGTTTTGAGCAGTCTCAGCATGCCAATGGTTCTATTCTACATTCGTTCCGNATTATTCCGGATCATGGTTCTTGGATTGAGGCGCAGTTTGATACGAGNGATTTGATCTATATCTANCTCGATCGGAAGCGNCGGCGGCGGAAATTCTTGGCTTCTACGTTCTTGCGTGCACTGGGCTATGCGACGGATGAGGAGATTCTAGGGCTCTATTATTCGTTTGAGTCGTTTTCGTTGTCGAAGCGGGTCTTCAAGGAAGAGGAGCTTGAAAACCTTGTATTGAGTGAAGATATTATTGATGCGGATTCGGAGTCGGTGATTGGNCGGCGGTATGATGCGTTGACAGTGGATATGATCGGCCGGGCGAAGCTGGCGGGGTATAAGAAGCTGGGCGTCGTGAACGTTTCGTGGGACCAAGGGCTTTTCTTGAAGAGCGTCAAGGAGGATACGACTCGTACGGTGGACGAGGCGTTGAAAGATTTATATCAAAAGCTGCGGCCGGGGGATCCCCCGACGACCGCATCGGCGCGTCAGATGATCAAGCGGTTGTTNTTTGATGAGGCGCGGTTCAGCTTAAGCCGGGTGGGTCGGTATAAGATCCAGCAGAAGTTGAATGTGAAGAGTACGTCGTTGACGCTGGAAGTGGACGATGTGGTTGAAGCATTGCGTTATATGATTTTAATTCGCAACGGTGAGGGCACNCTGGATGATATTGATCATTTGGGTAGTCGCCGCATTCGGACCGTGGGCGAGTTGCTNGAGGGTCAGTGCCGTGTGGGCTTGGCGCGTATTCAGCGGTTGGTGAAAGAGCGGATGACGATCTTTGATACAACGGTTGATCGGATTTCTTCGCAGAAATTGATTAATCCGAANGCGTTGTCGGCGGTGATTAAGGATTTCTTTGGTCGAAGCCAGNTATCACAGTTTATGGATCAGACGAACCCGTTGTCGGAGTTGACGCATAAGCGGCGGTTGTCGGCATTGGGCCCAGGGGGTTTGAACCGGGATCGTGCTGGGTTTGAGGTGCGTGACGTGCACAGTTCGCACTANGGTCGGATTTGCCCGATTGAGACGCCGGAGGGACCGAACATTGGTTTGATTTCTTCGTTGTCTACGTTTGCGAAGGTGAATGAGTTTGGCTTTATCGTGACGCCTTATTTGAAGGTGTCGAAGGGTAAAGTGAGCAAGCAGATTGACTGGCTGACGGCGGATGAAGAGGAGCGGTATGTNATCGCGCAGGCGAATGCTCCGCTGGATGAGAAGAACTGTTTTGTGAACGATCGCGTGATGGTGCGGGTTCGGGGTGATTTCTTGGAGTTGACGCCGGACCGTGTGGAGTACATGGATGTTTCGCCGAAGCAGGTGGTGTCGATTGCGGCGGGATTGATTCCGTTCTTGGAGCATGATGATGCGAACCGGGCGTTGATGGGNTCGAATATGCAGCGGCAGGCGGTTCCGTTGATGAAGTCGGAGCGGCCGTTTGTGGGCACGGGTATTGAGGGTCGATTGGCTCGCGATTCGCGGGTGCTGGTGACGGCGAGTGATGCGGGCAAAGTAGCCTATGTTTCGGCGGATAAAGTGGTTGTGACTCCGGATGGCAAGATGCCAACGAAGAAGAACGATCCGGCGGCACAGGTCTATCTGTTGCGGAAATTTATGCGGTCGAATGCAGGAACGTGTTTGAATCAGCGTCCGTTAGTTCAGGTGGGCCAGAAGTTGGCAGCCGGTGCGGTGATCGCGGATGGTTCGGGCACGGATGAGGGTGAGTTGGCTTTGGGTAAGAACGTGGTGGTCGCGTTTATGCCGTGGAGTGGCTACAACTTCGAGGATGCGATTCTGATCAACCAGCGGATTGTGCGGGAGGATGTTTATACTTCGATTCACATTGAGGAGTTTGAGTGTGGTGCGCGGGACACGAAGTTGGGTCCGGAAGAGATCACACGCGATATTCCGAATGTGGGTGAAGAGGCATTGAAAAACCTCTCGCATGACGGGATTATTCAAGTNGGTGCCGAAGTGAAGCCGGGNGATATCTTGGTGGGTAAGATTACGCCGAAGAGTGAGACAGAGTTGGCTCCTGAGGAGCGGTTGCTGCGCGCTATTTTCGGNGAGAAAGCGGCGGATGTTCGCGATACTTCGTTGAAGGCTCCTTCGGGCACAAATGGNATTGTGATGGATGTGAAGGTTTCTTCGAAGGGAAGTGATGGTGGCTCGAAGGAGACGCCGGAAGATTTGAAGAAGCGGCAGAGCGAGATTAAGAATCGTCATGATGATGTGGTGGCTCAGCTGACGGAGGATTTGACGGAAGCGTTGTCGAATATTCTGTTGGGGGAGAAGATNCCGCTGGATGTGGTGAATGGTGAGAGCGGAGATATTTTGATTCCGGCCAACCGTAAGATCACGAAGACGTTGTTGCGGAAACTGGCAGCGAACTATGAACATGTGGAGATTGACCCGAGTCCGATTCGGATCAAGATCATGGGTATTATTGATGAGTACCGGAATAAGTTTGTGGAGGCTCGTCAGGATAAGGATCGTTCGTTGGATCGTGCGGGAAGTGGCGAGGAGCTGGACGCGGGCATTGTGAAGTCTGTGAAGGTGTATATCGCGACGAAGAAGAAGTTGTCGGTCGGTGANAAAATGGCGGGTCGTCATGGTAACAAGGGTGTGATTTCGCGGATTGTGGCGGAGGAAGATATGCCGTTCTTGCCGGATGGGACACCGGTAGATATCGTGTTGAATCCGTTGGGTGTACCTTCGCGTATGAACGTGGGTCAGGTGTTGGAAACGCACTTGGGCTGGGCGTGTAAGCATTTGGGTATGCATGCGGCGACACCGATCTTTGATGGCATTTCGGAGGCTCAAATCTGGGACATGCTGCACGAGGCGGANCTTTCGGATGATGGTAAGACGGATTTGTATGATGGACGTACCGGTGAGCGCTTTGAACAGCGCGTGGTGGTGGGTGTCATGTATATGCTGAAACTGCACCACTTGGTGAGCGAGAAGATTCACGCTCGGGCGGTTGGACCGTATTCATTGGTGACGCAGCAGCCGCTGGGTGGTAAGGCGCAGTATGGCGGTCAGCGTTTCGGTGAGATGGAAGTGTGGGCGTTGGAAGCGTATGGCGCCGCGCATGCCTTGCAGGAGATCTTGACGGTGAAATCGGATGATATTGCCGGAAGAACACGAATGTATGAAGCGATTGTGAAGGGTGAAAACGTGCTTGATTCGGGCCGCCCGGAGTCGTTCAACGTGTTGATCAAAGAGTTGCAGGGGCTGGGACTGAACTTCCAGGTGAAAAATGAAGATGGCGATTCGATTCTGACGAGTCCATCCATTGTATAACGAAGTGAGGGTTTAATTATGAAGGTACGTGAAGGAAGTGGACCGGATTTTCAGGATTTGCAGAAACAGAATGCGATGATTGATATTTTTGGAGTTAAGCAGCAGGAACAGACGGACTTTGCCAACATCACACTTGCTTCGCCGGAAGCGATTCGGTCTTGGAGCCGNGGTGANGTGCGGAATCCGGAGACGATCAACTACCGGACATTTAAGCCGGAGAAGGGGGGNCTGTTTTGTGAGCGTATTTTCGGCCCAACGAAGGATTGGGAGTGTTCGTGCGGTAAGTACAAGCGGATCAAACATAAGGGTGTGATTTGTGATCGTTGNGGGGTTGAGGTGACACTCTCCCGTGTGCGGCGTGAGCGGATGGCGCACATTGAGCTGGCGGTGCCGGTTTCGCATATCTGGTTTTTCAAGGCGACCCCGAGCCGCATGGGGCTGATTTTGGATATGACGATGCGGGATCTGGAACGCGTCCTTTACTATGACAACTATATTGTGACGGATGAGGGCAGCACGCCATTGCAGCGCAAACAGCTTCTTTCGGAAGAGGAGTATCGGGAAGCGGTCGCTAATTTTGGGATTGAATCGTTNACGGCGAAGATTGGCGCGGAGGGTGTGCGGGATCTGTTGACGAAGATCAATCCGGTGGAGATGTTGCAGCAGTTAGAAGAGGCGATGATGAATACGCGCTCGAAGCAGACGCGTAAGAAGTTGGTGAACCAGATGAAGGTCATGGAAGGGTTCATTAAAAATGGATCGCGTCCGGAGTGGATGATTCTGGAGGTGCTGCCGGTGATTCCTCCGAACCTGCGTCCGTTGGTTCCGTTGGAAGGGGGTCGTTTTGCGACGTCGGATTTGAATGACTTGTATCGTCGGGTCATTAACCGGAACAACCGGTTGCGTACGCTNTTGGCGTTGAAGACGCCGGAAGTGATTATTCGTAACGAGAAGCGGATGTTGCAGCAGTCGGTGGATGCGTTGTTTGATAACGGGCGTCATGGACGTGCGGTGACAGGGCCGGGGAACCGCCCGTTGAAGTCGCTTTCGGATATGCTGAAGGGTAAGCAGGGACGTTTCCGTCAGAACTTGCTTGGTAAGCGGGTGGACTATTCGGGTCGTTCGGTGATCGTGGTGGGTCCAACGTTGAAGTTGAACCAGTGCGGTTTGCCGAAGAAGATGGCCTTGGTGCTGTTTGAGCCTTTCATTATTCGGCGTTTGAAGGAGCGGGGTGTGGTGCATACCGTGCGGAGCGCGAAGAAGATGATTGAGCGTGAGGTGGATGAAGTTTGGGATATTTTGGATGAGGTGACGCGTGGGCATACGGTGATGTTGAACCGGGCGCCGACGTTGCACCGGTTGTCGATTCAGTCGTTTGAGCCGATCTTGATTGAGGGACAGGCGATTCAGTTGCATCCGTTGGTGTGTACGGCGTATAACGCGGACTTTGATGGCGACCAGATGGCGGTACACGTGCCGCTTTCGGTAGAGGCGCAGGTGGAGTCGAAGGCGTTGATGCTGGCTACCAATAATATTTTCTCTCCGTCGAGTGGTAAGCCNATNACAACCCCGACGCAGGATATTGCATTGGGTTGTTATTTTGTGACGTCGGAGTCGCAGCAGTTCCAGATGGAACGAAAGGGCATTCGGAAGAAGCGCGAGGAGCATCTGCGGTTGATGGACAATCTGGAGGAGGTGCAGACGGCGTATGATGAAGGTATCGTGAAGCTGCATGACCGGATTCGGTATCGGAATCCGGATTACCAGCGTGAGACGCGTAATGGTGATATGGAGCGGGCGGTGATCAATACGACCGTGGGCCGTGTTTTCTTCAATCAAATCTGGCCGGAGGATATGGGCTTTGTGAATAAGACCGCGACGAAGAAGGTTGTGGGAACGCTGATTGAGCAGTGCTATGAGATTGCGGGTCATGCGGAGACGGTGAAGGTNTTGGATAACCTGAAGAATCTGGGTTATGAGCATGCGACGCGTTCGGGGATGTCTATCGGCNTGTGCGATATGATCATTCCGGAAGGAAAGGCGGACATGGTTGCGGCAGCCCGTTCGGAGATCGAAGAGGTGGAAGATAAGCACCGCAAGGGTCTGATTACGGAGGGTGAGCGGTATAACATGATCATCGATATCTGGACGGATACGAATGATAAGCTGACCAATAAGTTATTTGATGTGCTGGAGGAGAACGATGATCCGCGTAACGAACGNTCGCGTGAGGAGTTGAATCCGGTCTATGTGATGGTGGATTCGGGTGCGCGTGGTTCGCGGCAGCAGATTCGCCAGCTGGCAGGTATGCGTGGGTTGATGGCGAAACCGTCGGGTGAGATTATTGAGCGTCCGATTCTGTCGAACTTCCGTGAAGGGTTGTCCGTATTGGAGTACTTTATTTCGACGCACGGTGCGCGAAAAGGATTGGCAGATACGGCATTGAAGACGGCGGACTCGGGCTACCTGACGCGGAAGCTGGTGGATGTTTCGCATGATATTATTATCACGGAGCCGGATTGTCATACGTTGAACGGTATTGAAGTGGGTGCGATTGTGGAGGGAGACGAGGAGCTGGTTTCGTTGGCAACACGTATCCTAGGTCGTACGGCGGCGGAAGATATTTGTGATCCGCATGAGCCGGATCGTGTGATTGTGGCGGCGGGTGAACTGATTGATAAATATACAGCTCGTAACGTAGAGAGTGCCGGGGTTGAGCAGGTNATNATTCGAAGCGTGTTGACGTGTGAGTCGCGTCGGGGCGTGTGTGCGAAATGTTATGGGAANAATTTGGCAACNGGTCGTATGGCGGAACTGGGGCAGCCGGTGGGTATTATTGCCGCGCAGTCAATCGGTGAGCCGGGTACGCAGTTGACGATGCGTACGTTCCATATCGGGGGTACGGCGAGTTCGGTCTTTAAGCAGCCGCGAATCAATGCGAAGTCGGCGGGTATTGTGAAGTATGAGAATATTCGTTCGGTGAAAGTGGAAGCGGAGAACATCATCCTGAATAAGAACGGAAACGTGATTATCGTGGATGAGGAGGGTCGCGAGCTGGAACGGTATGCGATGATGATCGGTGCGCAGGTGTCGGTGGACGATGGCGCCGAAGTGAAGGCGGGCGAGACGTTTGTTGAGTGGGATCCCTACTCTGTTCCGATTCTTTCCGAGCATAACGGTAAAGTGGAGTTCCACGACTTCATTGAGGGTGTGACGGTGCAGAAAGGTGTCGATGAATCTACCGGTATCGAAACCCTTGTGGTGATGGAGCATAAGGAAGATTTGCATCCGCAGATTGTGATTCGAGATCCGAAGGACAAGGAGAAAGCGGGTTTCTATTCGATTCCGGCAGGTGCGCAGGTGATGATTCAGGCGAAAGAGAAAGTTTCGGCTGGGTTCACATTGGCTCGTACGCCGCGTAAAACGGTTCGTACAAAGGATATTACCGGTGGTCTGCCACGGGTGGCGGAGCTGGTGGAAGCGCGTACGCCGAAGGATGCGGCTGAGATCGCTAAGATCGAGGGAATNGTTGAGTTGGGCGGCATCGCNAAAGGTAAGCGGAAGGTCGTGGTTCGCGACACGGTTACGGGCGGCGAGGAGGAGCATCTGATCCCGATGAACAAGCACGTGATTGTTTTCCCGGGTGACTTTGTTCACAAGGGACAACAGTTGACGGAAGGACCGATTGTTCCGCAGGAGTTGCTGGAAGTGTGTGGTCCGCAGGATTTGCAGGAGTATTTGGTGAACGAGGTGCAGGCGGTTTATCGTCTGCAGGGCGTGGAGATCAACGATAAGCATATCGAAGTGATCGTGCGCCAGATGCTGCGTAAGGTGAAGATTACGGATCCGGGTGATACNGAGTTCCTGTGGGGCGAGCAGGTAGAGAAGCAGACCTTCCAAGAGGTGAACCAGAAGGCGGTGGCGGAAGGTCGTCGTCCGGCGGAGGCGTCTCCGGTCTTGTTGGGTATCACGAAAGCGGCTCTGGAGACCGAGTCGTTTATTTCAGCGGCATCGTTCCAGGATACAACGCGCGTACTGACGAAGGCGGCAACGCTGGGTATGGTCGATACGTTGCGTGGCTTCAAGGAAAACGTGATTATGGGTCGTTTGATTCCGGCGGGAACAGGCTTCCCGATGTATCGGGATATCAAGACCATCAAGCATGGCGACGAGATCGCGGTGGAAGATCTATTNGTGACCAATCCGCTAGAAGCGAGCGAAGAGCCAACGATNGAGCTGTAAGAACAGGTAGATTGTTCTACAAAAAAAGGAGCCTANGAGGGCTCCTTTTTTTGTTTAGGGGGAGTGNAATTCCCCGTTCATATGCCTGTTCCTGTGCTCATTTTTGCTGGCGTGTACGTGTCTGCTGCCGATGCTCCTGTGCTTCATTTTGTCTGATGAGAAAAAGCATATTTTGGCATGGAACACTTTTTTTTGAAAAGGGACCGTTTGATTTGCAATCTACCGAGTGAATATTAACCGAAAAAATATGAATGTTTCGCTTGCGTGGGGGGCGGTGGATGTNTAGATTCTGCCGCTCGTCTTTAATGGAGAAAGATTTTTATGCCTACAATTAATCAGTTAGTGCGCAAGCCGCGATCGGTAGCGAAGAAGAAGAGCAAGTCGCCGGCATTGTCGACCTGCCCGCAGCGGCGGGGCGTGTGTCTGTTGGTGAAAACACAGACACCGAAGAAGCCGAACTCAGCGTTGCGGAAAGTGGCGCGTGTGCGGTTGACGAANGGGCGTGAGGTGAATGCGTATATTGGGGGTGAAGGACATAATTTACAGGAGCATAGCATGGTGTTGGTGCGCGGCGGCCGGGTGAAAGACTTGCCGGGTGTGCGGTATCACATTGTGCGGGGTGCATTGGATTGTTTGGGCGTGGATGGCCGTAAGCGCGGACGCTCGAAGTATGGGGCGAAACGCCCGAAGTAATGAGGATTTGTTAAGATGGCTAGACGGCGCAGAGCAGAACGACGTGAATTGATTCCGGACCCTCGGTATAACAACGAGATGGTTGCCTATATGATTAACTGCGTGATGGAGCGTGGTAAGAAGTCGGTGGCGGCTAAAATTGTATACGGTGCTTTGGAAGATATTCAGGGTCAGTTGACGGATGAAGATCCGGTGCATGTATTTACAACGGCGATTGAGAATGTGTCCCCGCGGCTGGAAGTGAAGTCGCGTCGTGTGGGGGGTGCTACGTATCAGGTGCCGTTGGAAGTGAAGCCGAAGCGTCAGGTGGCGCTGGCGACTCGCTGGTTGATTCAATTTGCTGGAAATCGTAAGGGCGTGCCGATGCGGAGAGCGTTGGCGAATGAAGTTGTTGATGCATACCGTGGCCAAGGCGCGGCGATCAAGAAGCGTGACGACACACATAAAATGGCGCAAGCTAACAAGGCGTTTGCACACTACCGCTGGTAAGGACGGAGAGCGGATTACATAGGAAACCTCCTGCGTGGGGGTCGCCGATGGTCGGAAGGTTCCAAGAGATTGGAACCTTTCGCTGTCGCCAGAAGAGAAATGATGAAAACAATGAGCCAAGACAAGCAGAGCGGAGNAGGGCGCTCGGTTTCCGAAAAGGAAGCTGAGGGTCGCGGCGTCGGTTTGTCGTTGACGCGTAACATTGGCATCATTGCGCACATTGATGCGGGCAAGACGACGACGAGTGAGCGGATTTTATTTTACAGTGGCAAGGTGCACAAGATTGGTGAGGTGCACGATGGCACGGCTACGATGGATTGGATGGTGCAGGAGCAGGAGCGGGGCATCACGATTACAAGTGCGGCGACGACTTGTTTCTGGAATGGGCATCAGGTGAATATTATTGATACACCGGGCCACGTGGATTTTACGGTGGAGGTGGAACGCTCACTGCGTGTTTTGGATGGCGCCGTGGGCGTTTTTTGTTCGGTGGGTGGTGTGCANCCGCAGTCGGAGACGGTGTGGCGGCAGGCGAATAAGTATCGGGTTCCGCGTGTGGCTTTTGTGAATAAGATGGATCGTATGGGGGCTGATTTCGCCGCTGTGCTGGAGCAACTACAGCAAAAGCTGAAGGCGCCCGCGGTTGCGGTGCAGTTGCCGATCGGGGCATCGGAGAGTTTTTCGGGTGTAGTGGATTTGGTGAAGATGTGTGCGTATCGGTTCTCGGAAGAGGATATGGGTGCGCAGGTGGAAGCGGTAGAGATTCCGGCGGAGCTGGCGGCGAAGGCGGAAGCGGCACGGGCGTTGTTGATCGAGACTGTGGCGGATGTGGATGAGGCACTATTGGAAGCCTTCATGGAAAACAGCGATGTGTCGGAAACCTTGTTGAAAGAAGCGATTCGTCGGGCGACGATTGCCAATGCAATNGTGCCGGTATTGGCGGGTTCGTCGTTGAAGAACAAGGGTGTTCAGCCGTTGTTGGATGCGGTGACGGATTATCTGCCATCGCCTTTGGATGTTCCGGCGGTGGAGGGTGTGGCGCCGAAGACGGAGTCGGTGTTGGAGCGGGATGCTTCTGATTTTGAGCCGTTGACGGGGCTGGTCTTCAAAATGGCGACGGATAAGTTTATTGGAAAGCTGGCGTTTGTTCGGGTTTATGCGGGCCAGTTGAAGAAGGGGCAAAACATTTATAATCCGCGGACGAAGAAGCGGGAGCGCATCGGGCGGTTGTTACGACTACATGCCAACCATCGTGAAGAGGTGGATGTGTTGTTTGCGGGTGAGATTGGCGGCATGGTGGGCCAAAAGTTTTTCACAACGGGTGATACCGTTTGTGCGGAAGCAGCTCCGATGTTGCTGGAGAATATTGAGTTTCCGGAGCCTGTGATTTCGATGGCAATTGAACCGAAGACAACGGCGGATAAAGACGTGATGGTGTCGGCNTTGCAGGATTTGGTGGAAGAGGANCCAACGTTCCATACGTCGATTAATGAAGAGACGGGGCAGACGATTATTCAGGGTATGGGTGAGCTGCACCTCGAGATTATTAAAGATCGAATTTTGCGTGAGTATAAAGTGCAGGCGAATGCGGGTAAGCCCATGGTGGCGTATCGGGAGAGCATCTCTTCGAAGGGGGAGGCCTCTTTTGCTTTTGAGCGGGAGATTGGTGGCGAACAGCACTACGCGCAGTTGGTGCTGAGGGCGGAGCCGAATNCGGNGGGTGCGGGCAATGAGATTGTGTTTGATGTGTCGGAAGCTCAGGTGCCAGCGGCGTTCCGCAAGGCGGTGGAAGAGGGTATTTCAGATGCGCTGATGACGGGCGTGTTGGGGAACTTTGCGATTATTGATACGAAGATCGGTGTGATCGGGGGCGAGGCGCGCGATACGGAGAGCTCGGAAATGGCATTCCGGTCGGCGGCGGTTATGGCNTTGCGGGCGGTGGTGAATGCAAGCGGCCCGGTGTTGCTGGAGCCGATTATGGGGGTGGAGATTTCAAGCCCGGAGGAGCATTTGGGCGATGTGATGGGGGATCTGAACAGTCGGCGGGGCCGGGTGCGTGAGATTCAGGCATCGAATGATTTACAGATGGTGCACGCGGATGTTCCGCTGGCAGAGGTTTTCGGGTACGCGACATCGTTGCGTTCCCTCACAAAGGGTCGGGCAAGCTATACNATGGAACCGCAAGCATTTGAACCGGTTCCGGCGCATATGACGGATTCGATCCTCAACCGGTAGAGAGAGAAGATAGTTATGACAAATCAACGTATTAGAATTCGATTGAAGTCGTTCGACCATCGCGTGTTGGATGTTTCTTCAACGGAAATTGTAGAGACGGCACGGCGCACGGGTGCGCGGGTGGCNGGACCGATTCCATTGCCGACACGTATTGAGCGGTTTACGGTGAACCGGAGTCCGCACGTGAACAAAAAGTCGATGGAGCAGTTCGAGATTCGGACGCATAAGCGGTTGTTGGATATTATTGATCCGACGATCAAGACGGTGGATGAGCTGAAGAAGCTGAACCTGCCGGCGGGTGTGGATATCACGATTAAGATTTAGGAGACGGGGATGAAGGGTTTAATTGGAAAAAAACTGGGCATGACCTCGGTTTATGATGAGAACGGNGCGGCGGTTCCGGTGACGGTTCTGGAAGTGGGTCCGTGCGTGGTTGTGCAGNNTAAAGAGCAGAACCGCGATGGATACAGCGCGGTGCAGCTGGGGTATGCCGAGCAGAAAGAGCAACGCATGACGAAGCCGGCGTTGGGTCACTATAAGAAGGCGGGCGTGGATGCGAAGCGTGTGCTGCGTGAGTTTCGCGTGGAAGNGGATACGGAAGTGGCCGTGGGCGACGTGTTGGATGCGAGCGCGTTTGAGGAAGTGAACTATGTGGACGTGGTGGCAACGGGCAAGGGCCGTGGCTTCCAGGGTGTCGTGAAGCGGTATGATTTTGGCGGCGGTCGTGCTTCGCACGGTGGCGGCTGGTTGCGGCGTACTGGTTCGATTGGTATGTGTGAGTTTCCGGGCCGGGTGTTCAAGGGCAAAAAGATGCCGGGACACATGGGCAGTAAGCGGGTGACAACGCAGAATTTGAGAGTGATGCAGGTGCGTGCCGATGAGAATTTGATTCTGGTGAAGGGATCCATTCCGGGCGCGAACGGGGGCATCGTGACAGTTAAAGAAGCTCTGAAAAAGAAGTAGGCGGTTGAGCGATGAGTAAAGTACCTCTAAAAAATGTGAAGGGCGACAGCGTGGGCGACTACGATGTGGCGGATACCTTGTTGATTCAGNATAAGGGCAATCAGGCGGTTCATGAGGCGGTGGTGGCCCATTTGGCACACCAGCGTGCGGGAACGGCTTCGACGAAGAGTAAGTCGGAAGTGGCGGGAAGCGGCAAGAAGCCGTGGAAGCAGAAGGGCTCGGGTCGGGCGCGTGCGGGTTATAAGCAGTCTCCGGTTTGGCGGGGGGGTGCTGTGGCGCATGGTCCGCAACCGCGGAAGTATAAGAAAAAAGTTTCGAAGAAGGTGGCTCAGCTGGCTTTCCGGCGTGCGTTTAGTGCGAAGGTGGCTCAGGAAGAGATTACGGTGATCGATTCGTTGGTGCTGGAGGCACCGAAGACGAAGGCGTTTGCTGCGATTTTGAGCGGGCTGGGTTTGGAGCGGGGCGGTTTGATTGTGGTGGATGCACCGCAGGAGAACTTGCTGTTGGCTTCGCGGAACCTTGAGCAGGTGGAAGTGGTGACGGCGGATTTGGTGAATACGTATCAGCTGTTGCGCCACAAGCAGGTGATCATTACGGAGGCGGCGATGAAAGTACTTTCGTCGCGGTTGGGCGAGGAAGGCGGTGAGGGATGAGAACATCATCGGAAGTGATTAAACAGGTTTTGTTGACGGAGAAGGGAACGCGTCTTTCGGAGGAGGAGAATAAGTATCTGTTCCGGGTTTCGATTAACGCCAACAAGATTGAAATTAAGCGTGCTGTGGAGGAGCTCTTCAAAGTCCGGGTTATGGCCGTCAATACGATGCGCCGAAAAGGCAAGAAGAAGCGCGAACGCACAGCGAATTTTGGAACCACAGCGGCATGGAAGCGTGCGGTTGTTACGTTGCATGCTGATGATAGCATCAACTTGATCTAAGGAGAGTGGAGAGATGCCTTTAAAGAGTCATAAGCCTACAACCCCGAGCCGCCGGCACATGGTGCTTTCGGATTTTTCCGAAATCACGAAATCGTCGCCGGAGCGTTCGTTGTTGAAGGGGCAGAAAAGCAAGGCGGGTCGCAACAGTGCGGGCCGTATTTCGGTGCGTCATCGTGGGGGCGGACATAAGCGTCGTTACCGGATGATTGATTTTAAGCGGGATAAGTTTGGTGTTCCGGCGAAGGTAGCGGCGATTGAGTATGATCCGAATCGGTCGGCTCGTATTGCGCTGTTGCATTATGCGGATGGCGAGAAGCGTTATATTATTGCGCCGATGGATCTGGAAGTGGGTGCGATGTTGAATTCGGGTCCGGATGCAGAGCCTTCGTTGGGCAATGCGTTGCCGTTGAGTAAGATTCCGGTGGGCATGGCGGTTCATAACATTGAGTTGGTGGCGGGTCGCGGTGGACAATTGGTTCGTTCGGCGGGTGCTTCGGCGGTGTTGATGTCGCAGACGGAGGAGTTTGCGAACGTGAAGATGCCTTCGGGTGAAATCCGGTTGATTCGGACGGATTGCATGGCGACGATTGGTCGTGTGGGCAATGTGGAGCATAGCAATATTGTAATGGGTAAAGCGGGCCGGAAGCGCTGGTTGGGGATTCGCCCGACGGTGCGGGGTGTTGCGATGAACCCGGTGGATCACCCGATGGGTGGTGGTGAGGGTCGTACGTCGGGTGGGGGGCATCCGAAGTCGCCTTGGGGTCTGTTGTCGAAGGGCAAACGGACGCGTAATAAACATAAGCAGACCAATCAATATATTGTTGAGCGGAGGAAGAAATAGTTATGGCTCGTTCACTGAAAAAAGGACCGTATGTTGACTTGAAGCTGGTGAAGAAGGTGCGAAAGCTGGAGGAATCTGGGCGAAAAACACCGATCAAAACCTGGGCGAGAAGTTCAATGATTGTGCCGGAATTTGTGGGACACACGTTTAACGTTCATAACGGGAAAGTGTTTGTGTCGGTGTTTGTGACGGAGAATATGGTGGGGCATAAGTTGGGCGAGTTTTCGCCGACGCGTGCGTTCAAAACCCACGGAATGGCGACGGAGAAATAGGGGTAGCGATGGATATTTCAGCGACAACGAAGTATATTAGAATGTCTCCGACGAAGGCGCGGGATCTGGCTAACGAGATTAAAGGGCTGCCGGTGGTGGATGCGTTGCAGATCACGGAGTTTAATGCGCGGAAAGCGGCGTTGCAAATTGGCAAGACGTTGAAATCGGCGATTGCGAATGCGGAGCACAACGAGGGGCTTTCGGTAGAGCAGTTAGTGGTGAAGAATGCGATTGTGGATGGGGGGCCGACGATGAAGCGGTTCCGTCCGCGGGCGCGTGGGTCGGCGAGTCCGATTCAGAAGAAGACGAGCCATATAACCATTGTATTGAGTGATCAGGCGTAGGGAAGGAAGAGGATTATGGGACAAAAGGTAAATCCAATTGGTATGCGGCTGGCACTGTCTCGCGACTGGCGTTCGCGTTGGTATGCGGGCAAGCAGGAGTTTGGCAGCTTGTTGAAAGAGGATGTGGAGTTGCGTGAGCGTGTGGCGCGTAAGCTGGAAGATGCGGCGGTATCGGATATNTACATTGAGCGATATGCGAACCGGGTTCGGGTGACGATCAAGACGGCGCGTCCGGGTTTGGTGATTGGCCGGAAGGGCGAGGATATCGATGCATTGCGTACGGAGCTTTCGCGGATTACGAAGAAGGAAGTGTATGTGGAGATCGCGGAGGTGAAGAAGCCGGATCTGGATGCCACGCTGGTGGCGCATAATGTGGCNATGCAGTTGGAGCGTCGTGTGTCGCATCGTCGGGCGATGAAGCGGGCGCAGCAACTGGCGATGGACGGAGGAGCATTGGGCTTTAAGATTACGGCCGGTGGTCGTTTGAACGGGGCGGAAATCGCGCGAAGTGAGAGCTATAAGGAAGGTAAGATTCCNTTGCATACGTTGCGTGCGAATATTGATTATGGAACTGCAGAGGCGAATACCGTGGCCGGGATCATNGGCATTAAGGTGTGGATCTGCAACGAGACCGAGAAGAACGGGTAAGGGAGAAGAACGATGCCTTTGATGCCAAAGAGAGTGAAGTACCGGAAGGTGCAGCGGGGTTCCCGTCGGGGTCTGGCGCAGTCGGGCAATCAGCTTGCGTATGGTGAGTATGGATTGCAGGCGCTGGAGCGTGGCTGGATTTCGGGTGTACAGATTGAGGCGTGCCGTGTGGCGTCTAACCGGAAAATGAAGCGTAAGGGAAAGCAGTATATTCGGATCTTTCCTGCGAAGCCGATTACGAAAAAGCCGTTGGAAGTGCGGATGGGTAAAGGTAAGGGCGGCGTTGACCAGTGGGTGGCGGTGGTGAAGCCGGGCACNATGTTGTTTGAGCTGGACGGTGTGCCGGAGTCGTTGGCGAAAGAGTGTTTGCGGTTGGCGGCCACTAAGTTGCCGATTCGTACAAAATTTGTGTCGCGTCATGCGCATGATTANGGAGTTGCGATCATGAAAGTGAAAGAGTTGAAAGAGATGACAGTGGCTGAGTTGGATGTGCAACTGCAGGAGATTCGTGAGGAGCAGTTTAAGTTGAAGCTGCAGCAGGTCTCGGGACAGTTGGAGCATCCGTCTCGGATTCGGGATTTACGTCGTTCCGTAGCGCGGATTAAAACGCTGCAGAACCAGAANAAGGCGGAGGGTTAAGATGTCGGAAGAGAGTAGACATTTACGGAAAACACGTGAGGGTCGCGTGGCGAGTGCACGGGCGGACAAGACGATTGTGGTGTTGATTGAGCGGCGCATGCGCCATCCGTTGTATGGGAAAGAGATTCGGATTACGAAAAAAGTGCATGCGCATGATGAGCAGAATCAAGCGAAGGTGGGCGATGTGGTTCGAGTGATGGAGACGCGTCCGTTGAGCAANCTGAAGCGGTGGCGTTTGGTTGAGATTCTCTCAGTAGCAGCGAGGTAGAGAAAAATGATTCAGGAACAGACTCGATTAAAAGTGGCGGATAATTCGGGGGCACGCAGTGTGATGTGCATCCGGGTATTGGGCACCAAGGCCAAGGTGGCTCGGGTGGGCGATGTGATCCGGGTTTCGGTGAAGGAAGCGCAGCCGAACGGAATGGTGAAGAAGGGCGATGTGCTGAAGGCCGTGGTAGTGCGTACGAAGAGTACGATCCGTCGGNCGGATGGTTCGTGCTTACGGTTTGATGGAAACGCGGCGGTGATTGTGGATGATAATAACAATCCGCGCGGTACGCGTATCTTCGGGCCGGTGGCGCGTGAGTTGCGTGAGAATGATTTTATGAAGGTGGTCTCGTTGGCCCCCGAGGTTTTGTAGGGGAGAGGGAACGATGGTGAAGAGTAAAATTAAACGTGGAGAGACCGTGGACGTGATTGCTGGCGATGANAAAGGCAAGAGCGGCAAGGTTTTGATGGTTAATGCGGAGCTGGGTCGTGTGCTGGTTGAGGGCATCAACTTTGTGAAGAAGCANATGCCGAAGAGTGAGGAGAACCCGCAGGGCGGTGTGGTGGAGCGTGAGGCGCCGGTGGCGATTTCGAACGTGAGACCTGCTAAGTAGCGGTGGATTGAGTGGAGGATGGGCAATGACCCCAAGATTAAAAANAACATATAAAGAGAGTGTGATCCCGAAGCTGATGGAGAGTCGGGGCTATAAAAATCGGATGCAGGTTCCGGGGTTGAAGAAGATCGTGTTGAACCTGTGTGTTTCGGTGAGCGACGATCGCGATACGCTGACGTCGTTGGCGGATGATCTGGGTAAGATTACGGGTCAGCGAGCGGTGATCACGAAGGCGAAGAAGAGTGTTTCGAACTTTAAGCTTCGGGAGGGAATGCCGATCGGCGCGCGGGTGACGTTGCGAAATGATCGGATGTATGAATTTATGGATCGCNTGGTGAATGTGGCGCTGCCGCGTATTCGGGACTTCCGGGGTATTCCGGGGCAGTCGTTTGATGGTCGTGGCAATTATTCAATGGGCTTGCAAGAGCAGACGGTTTTTCCNGAGATCGATCCGGATAAGGTGAAGAGCACGCACGGAATGGATATTACATTTGTTACGTCGGCGGGTGAAGATGAGGAAGCAAGGGAGCTGCTGAAGTTGATGGGCATGCCGTTTGCGACAGGAAATTAATGAGGATAAAACGATGGTAGTTTCAGATCCAATCGCAGATATGCTGACACGAATCCGCAATGCTAATATGGCGGAGAAGCCGTTGGTGGAGATGCCGCACTCGAAGATGAAGAGTGAGGTGGCACGCCTGTTGAAGCAGGAAGGGTTTATTAAGGATTACTCGGTTGAGAGTAATGATGGGAAGCCGACGTTGCAGTTGTCGTTGAAATATACGGCAGAACGGGAGTCGGTGATTCAGGGATTGCGTCGCATTAGTAAGCCGAGTTGTCGGAAGTATGCGAACGCAGAAGAGGTGCCGCGGGTTTTGGGCGGTATTGGAGTGGCGTTGTTGAGCACGTCGTCGGGTATGATGACGGATAGCGAAGCACGTGCGAAGCAGATCGGTGGAGAGATTCTTTGCTACATTTGGTAGCGGGATCGGGGGTATAAAATGTCTAGAATTGGAAATCAGCCTATTAGTGTTCCGACTGGCGTTACAGTTGAGGTGAACGGTCAGGCGGTTACGGTGAAGGGTGCGAAGGGTGAACTTTCGTATCGGGCGCCAAGTTGTATTGCGCTGGAGCATGCGGAGGGTCGCGTGAGTGTTTCGCGGACGGATCAGAGCAAGTTTGGCAAAGCGATGTTTGGAACGGTTCGCAGCTTAGTTCAGAACATGATTGTGGGTGTTAGCGAAGGGTACAAAAAAGAGCTTATCATTGAGGGCGTGGGATATAAGGCGCAGATGAAGGGNCAGGATATTGTGCTTTCGTTGGGCTTTTCGCATGAGATCGTCTATTCGATTCCGGATGGCATCCAGGTGGATGTGCAGAACGGAACCGCTTTGTCGATTGAGGGCGTTGATAAGCAGCTGGTGGGGCAGGTGGCGGCGCGTATTCGCGACTATTCACCGGCAGAGCCGTATAAGGGCAAAGGGGTTCGCTATCGTAATGAGCAGATCCGTCGTAAGGAAGGTAAGGCAGTGGCATAATGAGTATGTTGACGAAAAAAGAGATGCGGATTCGGCGGCACTATCGGGTGCGCAACAAGTTGTCGGGCACGGCGGTTCGTCCGCGGATGGCGGTTTATCGTTCGAACAAGCGGCTTGAAGTTCAGTTTATTGATGACGATGCGCGTGTGACGTTGGCGGGGGTGTCAAGNTCGGAGAAGAATTTGGCGGCGGCGAAGGCGTTGGGCACGAAAGCGGCGGAAGCGGCGAAGGCAAAGGGTATTGAGCGGGTGGTGTTTGACCGGGGCGGATTTGCGTTTGGTCAAAACTTGAGAGCGTTGGCGGATAGTGCGCGTGAAGCGGGACTTAAATTCTAGGAGCGATGATGGCAGAGCAACAGAGAGAAAATAGAGAGCGCAAGGGTCGTAACGAAGGCGGCCGGGGCCGTCGGCGGGAAGACAAGAACGAGCCGCGGGAGAAGCCGGAGTTTGAGGAGCGGGTGGTGCATATCAGCCGTAANTCGAAGGTCGTTAAGGGCGGCCGTCGGTTTAGTTTTGGTGCGTTGGTGGTGGTGGGAGACCACAAGGGCCGNGTGGGCTATGGGATGGGCAAAGCCGCAGAAGTGGCGGATGCTATTCGTAAGGCGGGAGATAACGCGAAGCGGAATCTACAGATGGTGACGATGCGGGGCACGACGTTGCCGCATGATACAACGGGTAAGCATAGTGGCGCACAGGTGTTGATTCGTCCGGCCTCAGAGGGTACGGGTGTGATTGCGGGTGGCGCGTGCCGTGCGGTGCTGGAACTGGCGGGTGTTCGTGATGTGTTGGCGAAGTCGTTGGGAAGTAATAATCATTTAAATGTGACGAAGGCGACGTTGAAGGCGCTGGGTCAGTTGCGTACGAAAGAGTCGGCGTTGGCGTTACGCCAGGGCTAGACAGAAGAGGGTAGGATTATGGATTTACATTCGTTACAGCCGGCAGAGGGTTCAAAACATCGTCGGATTCGTGTGGGTCGGGGTCGTGCTTCCGGTAAAGGAAAGACGGCGGGCCGGGGACATAAAGGACAGTTTTCGCGAGCGGGTTCTCGCCACAAACCTCTGTTTGAGGGGGGGCAGATGCCCTTGGTGCGTAAACTGCCTATTCGGGGTTTTAATAACTATAACCGCAAGGTGATTGTGCCGGTGAATCTGGAGGCGTTGAATCGTTTTGAGGATGGCGCGGAGGTTACGATCGAGGCGTTAATGGCGTGTGGATTGGCTAAGGGTCGTTTTGACGGGGTTAAAATCCTTGGAAACGGTGAAGTTGAGAAAAAGTTGACGGTGAAGGTGAGTGCCTTTTCGGCGTCGGCTAAAGAGAAAATTGAAGCAGCGGGTGGTAGCTGCGAAACGGTTTAATCGGAACCAGGAGGCTCGTTATGCTTTCGGCGTTTGTGAATACCTTTAAGATTACGGAGCTGCGGCAGCGGATCCTGTTTACGTTTGGGTTGATCTTTATTTGTCGTGTGATTGCGGCGATTCCNTTGCCGGGTGTGGATGCGGTGGCGATTCGTTCGTTCATCGAAGCACAGGGAGGCGCACAGGGTGGTCTTTCTGGTATTTTGAACCTCTTTAGCGGGGGGGCCTTGTTGCAGTGTTCGGTGGGTACCTTGGGTATTATGCCGTATATCAGTGCGTCGATTATTTTGCAGTTGATGACGGCGGTGGTGCCGCAACTGGAGAAGTTGGCTCGTGAGGGAGATGTAGGTCGTCAGAAAATCACNCAGTATACACGGTATTTGACGGTGATTATTTGTACGGTGCAGGGTGCAGCNATGGCGCTGGCGTTGCAGAGCGGAGGCTATTTTGGTCTGCCCGCTGAGGTGGTACGAATTCCGGGGCTTGGGTTTGTGGTTCTGACGACGTTGAGNTTGGTAACGGGTGCACTGTTGCTGATGTGGATTGGTGAGCAGATGACNGATCGGGGCATTGGTAACGGTATTTCGTTGATCATTACGGTGAATATTATGGCGAGTCTGCCGATGGCACTGAAGACATTGGGCGATAAATTAACACCGGTTGACGGGGTGGCGGAGATTGGTATCTTCCATTTGGCTTTGTTGATCACGTTGATCTTTTTTGTGATTTTGGGCGTGGTGGCNGTGACGCAGGCGCAGCAGAAAATTCCGGTGCAGTTTGCGAAGCGTATGGTGGGTCGTAAAATGATGCAGGGTGGCACGTCGCATNTGCCCTTGCGGGTGAACTATTCAGGNGTCATGCCGATCATCTTTGCTTCGGCGATTTTGGCCATCTTTCCAAAAATCGGGGCTTATCTGCCGTTTGATGGTGCGAAGGAGTGGGCGATGGGCTTTCCAACTTCGGGTTGGTTTATGTTTTGGTTTGGCTTGATGATTCTCTTTTTCTCCTATTTTTGGGTCGCGACTCAGTTTAATCCGATTCAGATTGCGGATGATCTGAAGAAGCGGGGTGGCTACATCCCGGGCATTCGTCCGGGCCGGCCGACGGCTGAGTTTTTGGATCGGACGATGACACGGTTGACATTGGCAGGGGCCATTTTCCTGACGGTGATTGCGGTGATGCCGAATATTATGACGGCGCAGTTTAGTGTGCCGTGGATTGTGGCTTCTTTCTTTGGGGGTACGAGCTTGTTGATCATCGTGGGGGTGATGCTGGATTTGATGCGTCAAATCGAGTCACACCTGTTGATGCGTCATTATGACGGCTTCCTGAAGAAGGGTAAAATGCGCAGTGGTCGATAGGTCATGAAAGTCATTGTGTTGCTCGGCCCGCCTGGGGCTGGAAAAGGTACGGTCGCGGAGGCGCTGACGGGCGAGGGAATTCATCACGTTTCGACGGGAGAAATGTTGCGGCAGGAAATTCGTGAGGGCACAGCGNTGGGCTTGCGGTCGCATGATAAGCTGAACCATGGTCTGTTTGCGGAGGACCATGATGTTATTGAAATGGTGACAACGTATTTGATGTCGCAGCCAGCGGACGAGGTGGTTCTCTTTGATGGATTCCCGCGAACTTTGACGCAGGCGGAGAGCTTGGCAGAGCTCACCANGACGACTCATATTAAATTGAAAATGGTGTTACGCTTGCGTTGCCAAGATCAGGTGTTGTTGGGACGGTTGAGCGGACGGCGGACGTGTGTGGCGTGCGGGGCGGTCTATCATGATCTATTTTCCCCATCGGAGGTGCATGGGCGTTGCGATAAGGATGGGGGGGCATTGGCACAGCGTGTGGACGATGAGCCGGCGACGGTGAAGCGCCGGTTGGAGGTGTATAACGAGCTGACACGGCCGTTGGTGGAGTATTACCGTGAGCAGCAGTTCTTGTATGAGGTGGATGCGAGCCGNACCGCGCAGGAAGTTCGGNCGGATGTGTTAGCGAAGGTGAAGGAGATATTGCCGTGATCGTGATTAAGCAGGAGCACGAGCTGGAGGCCATGCGGGTGGCAGCGAGAAAGACGGCGACCATTTTGCGAGCCGTGGCGGATCGGGTGGAACCGGGGGTGACTACGCAGGAGCTGGACGCCTATGCGGCGGAGTTGGCAAAAGAGGCGGGGGGGCGTTGTGCGTTNTATGGCTATCATGGATTTTCAGGGCACATNTGCGCNTCCGTGAATGAAGAGGTGGTGCATGGCGTTCCGGGCAAACGGGTGATTCAGGAGGGGGATATTGTGAGTATTGATTTTGGATTGGTGGTGGATGGATTCGTGGGAGATACGGCGGTGACCGTGGCTGCAGGGNCGATTCCTCCTGCGTGGCAGACGTTGCTGGATGTGACGAAGCAGAGTTTGGCGGCGGCGATTGAGCAGGCCGTGGAGGGGAATCGGTTGGGTGATATCTCTCATGCGGTCCAGCGGACTGCGGAGGCAGCGGGGTTTTCGATNGTGCGTGATTTTGTGGGNCATGGGATTGGTCGTGAGATGCACGAAGATCCGCAGATTCCCAACTTTGGCCCTCCGGGTAAGGGACCGGTGTTGAAAGCGGGGATGACGTTTGCGATTGAGCCGATGGTCAACATGGGGGTTCACCAGACGGAAATTTTGGCCGATGGCTGGACGGTGGTGACGAAAGATCGACTTCCATCGGCTCATTTTGAGCACACGGTGGCGGTGGGCGTGGAGCAGGCGGAGGTTCTGACGGTGGCGGATGAGGGGGTGTGATGGAGAAAAAAGAGACAATTTTACTAGACGCGCGATTGTGCGCTGTGATAGANAAACACGCTTTTGACGCAGAACTGNGTAACGGCCATCGTTTGGTGGCTTTTTTTCGCGGCAAATTACGTGAGGCGAGCCCGGCGTTGGCGGGTTCGAGAGTACAAGTTGAGTTCTCGCCCTTTGATATGTCGAAGGGCTGGATTGTTTCAACCGAGGATGAGAGATGAAGGTTCGAGCTTCAGTTAAAAAGATGTGTGAACAGTGCAAGGTAATTCGCCGCAAGGGTGTGGTTCGGATTATTTGCNTCAACCCGCGCCATAAACAGCGTCAGGGATAAGGAGAGTTTAGGTATGCCGCGTGTATTAGGTATTGATATTCCAGGCCGCAAGAAATTGGCGTATTCGTTGCGCTATATTTATGGAGTGGGTCCGACGGTTGCTTTGGAAATTTGTGAGAAGGCGAAGCTGAATCCGGAAATGAAGGCGGATGAGTTGCAGGATGCGGATATCCAGCGGTTAGTGGGTGTGTTGCAGAATGACTATCGGATTGAGGGGGATCTGCGGCGTGAGATTTCGTCGAATGTTCGGCGGTTGATTTCGATTGGTTCGTATCGTGGTCGGCGGCATCGGGCGGGATTGCCAGTGCGGGGTCAGCGGACGAAGACTAATGCGCGNACGCGGAAGGGTTCGAAGCGTACGGTGGGTGTGGTTCGCGGTAAGGAAGCACGTTCAGCTGTGAAGGCGAGCAAATAAGGTTGGTGTATACCACGGAGTTTTATGATGAGTGAAGATGCGAAGAATGAAGAAGTTGAAGCGGCGGTAGAACCGGCAGCTGAAGAGGTCGTGGAAGCGGCAGCGGAACCTGTTGCGGAAGTGGAAGAAAAATCTGCTGAGAAGGCAGCGGAAGCACCTGCTGAGAAGGCAGCGGAAGCGCCTGCTGAGAAGGCAGCGGAAGCGCCTGCTGAAGAGAAGAAATCGCGGTTGCCTACGGCGGCGGATTTGTTGGCGGATGATGTGGTGGAGCCGATTAAGCGGAAGAAGGGCTCAAAGAATGTGCCGGTGGGTATTGCGTTTGTGAAGACGACGTTTAATAACACGATGGTTTCGATTACAGATATGCGCGGAAACGTGATNGCGTGGAGTAGCGCAGGTCGTTGTAATTTCAAGGGTTCGCGGAAGAGTACAGCATTTGCTGCGACGACGGTGGCACAGGATGCGGCTCGTNCGGCGATCAGTCATGGGATGACGGAAGTGGAAGTGCGGGTTCAGGGTCCGGGTGCGGGTCGTGAGTCGGCGGTGCGGGCGATTCAGTCAGCGGGGCTTTCGATTTCGATGATTAAGGATACAACCGCGATTCCGCATAATGGATGTCGCCCGCCGAAGCGTCGGCGCGTTTAATTTTTAAGAGTNAATAAAACACCATATGAGTTGGTTAATGCCCAGCTCTGGGAGGAGAAATCATGGCAACACGTTTAGGTCGATTCGAAATGCCGAAACAGGTCATCCGGGATGATGAGGTTTCGACAGATACATACGGTAAATTTTATGCAGAGCCTTTTGAAGGTGGGTACGGACGGACGATGGGCAACTCNTTGCGTCGTGTGTTGCTCTCTTCGTTAGAGGGAGCNGCGGTCTCTTCGATTAAAATTAAGGGCGCGCCTCATGAGTATTGTAGTTTGGATGGCGTGAAGGAGGATGTGACGGAGATTGTGCTGAATATTAAGCAGCTGATTTTCAGAAGCTATGCCCGCGATGTGCAGACGGTGAAGATTAAGGTGGAAGGTCCGGGCGAGGTTCGGGCTAGTGATATTGTGACACCGGATTCGATTGAAGTGTTAAANCCTGATTATGTGATCTGTAACTTGGCTGAAGACGGCGTGTTTGAGGCGGAGATGGAAGTGCGGATTGGCCGGGGATATTGTCCGGCGGATTTGAACAAAAAAGAGAATCAAGAGNTTGGTGTNATTCCGGTGGATTGTCTGTTCTCGCCTGTGCGNCGGGTGAAGTATGAGACGGAAAACACGCGTGTGGGTCGGCAGACGGATTACGATAAGCTGATTATTGAGATCTGGACGGATGGTCGGGTGACGCCGGAGGATGCGTTAACGATGTCGGCNGCGATTTTGCGCCATCACTTGGATGTGTTTGTTTCATACGACAAGGATTTGATTGAGTTTGAGGCGAGCGAGAAGCAGATCGACCAAGAGAAGGAAGAGCTGCGGAAGAAGCTNAACATCAGTGTGAATGAGATTGAGCTGAGTGTGCGGGCGGCGAACTGTTTGAACAATGCGAATATTACTACGGTGGGCGAGTTGGCTCAGAAGACGGAGGCGGAAATGCTGAAGTACCGTAACTTTGGTAAGAAGTCGTTGAATGAGATTAAGGCGAAGATTCAGGAGATGGGTTTGTCGTTGGGAATGACGTTTGAGTCGGACTTGCTGAAGGGTTCGCTCTTTGAGGATTAACCTGTAACGGGACGAGTATCATGAGACACCGTAAGAAAACTGTAAAATTGGGTCGCACGAGCGCGCACCGAAATGAGTTGCTGGCAAATTTGGTTTGTGGGCTGATTGAGCATCGGCGGATTAAGACGACGGTTGCGAAGGCGAAGGCGGCCCGTAGCTTGGCGGAGAAGATGGTGACGCTGGGCAAGAAAGGGACGCTGGCGGCAAGACGGCAGGCGATTGCTGTGTTGAAACAGGAGGCGCTGGTGCGTGTTTTGTTTGATGAGATTGCNCCGGGCTTTGAAGATCGTGCGGGTGGCTACACGCGGATTATGCGGTTGGGTCGGCGGATGTCTGATAGCTCGGAGATGGTGCTGTTGGAATGGGTCGAACGTTCTGATGCGAATCTCTCATCTGAAGAGGCTGAGACGGCGGCTGAGTAAGCGTGCTGTGGCGTAGGATTGTTAACTCCGTTTCCCGTTGAGGGGACGGAGTTTTTTTGTGAGGGTGTGGCTATGTCGAAATTGGGATATGTTTGGTTTGATGCGGAGTTCAGCTCGCTGGAGTTAGAGTCGGCGGTGTTGCTGCAGGTGGCGGCATTGGCGACGGATGAGATGTTGCGCCCGGTGGGAGAGGGTGAGCCGTTTGAGGTGGCGATTCGATTGGATGCGGATGAGCGGGTGAGCCCGTGGGTGTGTGAGCATTTGGGCGAATTGGTGGATCGATGCCGGGGTGAGGAGGCGGTTGCGCTGGCGGCGGCGGATGAGGCGTTGCTGGCGTGGTTAAAGCGGCAGTTTGGGGNNCCACATGAGCAGGTTCAGCAGCGGCCGATTTTAGCGGGTAATTCTGTGCATAATGATTGGTTGATGGTGCGGCGTCATTTGCCGCGGTTTCATGGGGGGTTGCACTATCGGTTGTTGGATGTTTCTTCGTTCAAGAGTGTGTGGCAGGCGTGGGGCGATGGGGCGGCGTTTGATAAGGAGCAGTTGGATATGNTNAATGCTTATTTCCCGGGCGGGGAGATTGCATGCCTTAGGGCGCATGATGCGTTGTTTGATATTCAGGCATCGATTGCGGAGTTGGCGTATTATAAGGAGAAGCTGGGCTTTTCGTGATGGGTGGGTTCGACTCTGNGGTGTATTAGATTTTGCTTTTTTAGGCGAGCTGGCGTAGGGTCTTGTTATGGGAAATATGAAGCAGACTTCCGGTGGACGCTCTACGTGGCGGGAGGTGGTGGGTCTTTTAATCGCGACCTTTGGGTTGCTGTTATTGCTGGGGACGCTTTCGTATCATCCGGCTGATATCTCNTTTTTCCGGAATGAGCCGTTGTCATATAATTGGATTGGGCCGCTGGGAGCCTATGCGGCATTTCTGATTTTTATCTATTTTGGGGTGGCGGGGTATGTGTTGCCGCTGTGCGTGATGTGGATTGGGATTTCGTCGGTATTTTGGTCAGCGACCAAGATCTATCCGCGCGTTCTCTGGTTTTTATTAGCACTNTTTTCGTTGGCGGGCTTAGCTGATATGAACGAGCAGGTGTGGCATGGAGCGGTTGAGCGGTTGAATATTGGATCGCCGGGCGGGNTGATNGGGGAGGTNTTNGCGCAGCGGACGNTCGGGTATTGGATTGGGCATGCGGGGGCTGGGTTGCTGTTTTTGGTGTTGTTGGTGNTTTCGGTGGCGCGGATGCTGGATATAGAGCTGGTGGAGGTGGCGCGGCAGCTGGTGGCTTGGGTGCGTGAACGGGTGGCGGCTGGGAAGCGTGAGGACGCTGTGGAGTCGGTGGTGGGGCTTGAGNNTGAGCAGAAACCGAAACGTCGGNGGAGAAAGAAGAGCGCGGTGGAGCCAGAAACAGNGGCGGAGGAGACGCCAGTGGATATTCGGGCGATGGTGGAAGCGCAGCAGCAGTCGGCGAAAGCGANGGAGAAGGCGAAGGATTCGGGCGCGAAGGAGCAAGAGGCTGCTCCGCGCAAGAGCCGTCGGAAGAGCGAGGAGCCGACGGAAGCGGAAGTGGCGGCGTTTGTGGCGACGGGTGGTGAGGCGCAGGCACGTTCGTATACGTTGCCGTCGTTGGATTTGTTGGACCCGACGGTGGTGCAGGGAAAAGGGATGACGAGTGCGCAGGTGGCGGATACGGCGCAGGTGCTGCAGGAGGCGNTGGAAGAGTTTGGGGTTGAGGCGAAGGTAACGGGAGTGCAGCAGGGGCCGGTGGTGACCTGTTATGAGATTTCACCGGCAGCGGGTGTGCGGGTGGAGCGGATTAAGGCGCTGGCGGATAATATTGCATTGAAGATGCATGCGGAGAGTATTCGTATTCAGGCGCCGATTCCGGGCAAAGGGGTGTGCGGTGTGGAGGTGCCGAATTCGACGCGGGCGAGTGTCTTTTTCCGGGATCTGGTGGAGAGCGAGGAGTTTCAGTCGGATCAATATGCGTTGCCGTTGGTGCTGGGTAAGGACGTGAGCGGAGAGAGTATGATTTTTGATTTGGCGAAGATGCCGCATATGTTGATTGCTGGGGCAACGGGTGCGGGCAAATCGGTTTGCATGAATACGATTTTAACGGGGTTGNTGATGAAATATTCGCCGGAGCAGTTGCGGATGATTCTGGTCGATCCCAAGACAGTGGAATTTCATACCTATAATAATCTGCCGCACTTGGTGGTGCCGGTCATCACGCAGGCGAAGAAGGTTTCGTTGGGGTTGCGGTGGGCGATTGAGGAGATGGAGCGGCGTTTCCGTTATTTCCGGCAGGNAGGGGTGCGGGATTTACCGGGATTTAATCAGCGGCCGATTACGAAGCAGGAGGATCTGTTTGGAGGGGATGCGGCGGCAGCGGCGGAGGCGAAGGGGGAAGAGGTGTTGCCGGATCGGTTGCCGTATATCGTGATTGTGATTGATGAGTTGGCGGATTTGATGGCGGTGGCGCAGGCGGAGATTGAGGCGGGGATTGCGCGGTTGGCGGCCAAGTCTCGGGCGGCGGGCATTCATATGATTTTGGCAACGCAACGACCGGATGTGAAGGTGATTACGGGTACGATTAAGGCTAACTTTCCGGCGAGAGTGGCGTTTAAGGTTTCGCAGAAAGTTGATAGTCGGACGATTCTGGATCGGATGGGTGCNGATACGTTGTTGGGNAAAGGGGATATGCTGGTGCTGCCACCGGGCTCGGATAAGTTGATTCGCTCACAGGGGGCGTTTACGAGTGATGGTGAGATTGAACGGGTGGCGACGTTTTGGAAGGAGCAGAGCCAGCCGGAGTTTATTGCGGATATTCANCAGAAGATGGAGAAACCGGCGGCGGAGTTGCCGGAGATGGACGATGGGGGCGATGAAGAGATTTTAGAGCAGGCGNTGGAGGTGATTCGTCAGACCAAGCGGGCCTCAACCTCTTCGTTGCAACGGCGGCTNCGGATTGGATATACGCGGGCGGCGCGGCTGATGGATTTGTTAGAGGAGAGAGGTATTATCGGACCGCCGGATGGGGCGGGACCGCGTGAAATTCTGATGGATCTGGATGGTGAAATTCCAGCACACCCGGGAGAGGATGATGGAACAGACGGAACTTGATATCGGCACTGTTGGGCAGCGGTTGGGAGCGGGTCGGCAGGCGAAGGGCGTGAGCGTTTCGGAGGCGGCGGCGCAGACGCGGATTCTGGTGAAATATATTTCGGCNATGGAGGCGGATAANTTTTCGGTGTTGTCGGCTCCGGTTTATGCGAAAAGTTTTATTCGGCTCTATGCGAACTATCTNGAGCTGGAGGCAGCTCCTCTGGTGGCGGATTATGAGCGTGGGATTGAGGGGAGTTCAGCGGCTAAGCTGACGGATGATGTGCGCGAGACCTTGGTGAAGGCGGACGTGCCTCCTTCGGAGTCGGTATCGGTTGGAAGCGGNGGAGCACAGGCGCTGCTGGGCAGTGTGCGTGAAATCACGAGGCTNTCTTCGAGGGTTCGTTTTACGGGGCGGCAGAAGGGGTTGGCGGTGGTGTTGGTTGTGGNCGTTGTGTTGGGGCTGGTTGGGGTTCGGCAGTGTTCGGACGAATCGGAGCCGGAAGGGGTGCCGGGGGCTGTGAGTTTGGTGGAACTGCCGACGATTGAGCAGCCTTTCCCTGATCTTTATTTGGATGCATCGGGTTCGATTGAGTGGGAGCGTTGATGGGGGAGCGTATTCATTGGGCGAACCAGTTGACGATGGCTCGGTTTTGGATGGCGGGCTTNCTGGTCGTGGGCTTGTCGGTGGGGGGAACCGCNGGGTTTCTGGGTGCCTTCATTTTGTTTGTATTAGCGGCGGTGACGGATGCATTGGATGGGATGTTGGCGCGTCGGGTNTATGGGTGTTCGACGTTTGGTAAACTGATGGATCCGTTGGCTGATAAAGTNTTAACGGCAGCGGCTTTTGTGGGATTGGTGGAGCTGGGTTGTCTGGCAGCTTGGATGGTGACGCTGATTTTGGCACGGGAGTTGATGGTGACGGGGTTGCGGTTGTTGTTGACGGAGCGGGCGGTGGTGCTTTCGGCAGATCAGTGGGGTAAGTGGAAAACGGTGGTTCAGATGGGGGTGATTACGGTNCTATTGGGGGGACTGGTGTGGCCGGAAGTGGGATTGCCAACGGCGGGTTCTCCGCTGGCGTTCGTGTTGGGTTGTGTGACGGTGGGTATTACGTTGTTGAGTGGGATTACCTATTTTCTTCAATATCGGGGTGAGTTGTTTTCGGGAGAGGCTTCATGAAAGATCAGCGTGAGCAGTGGAGTGTGCGTAAGTGTTCGGCGGTGTGTGCGGCCAGTGGAAAGGCATTTGAGGAGGGGGATGAGGTGGTTTCTTCGTTGCAGTTTGATGAGGGGGCGTATCAGCGGGTAGACCGGCTGGCTTCCTGTACGGAGGCGGCGGTGGAGGGAATCAGTGTTTGGCGGACGCGGTATGCTGTGCCGCCGGCTCCTGAGGAGGTTGTGCAGAAAGAGAATGTTGAGGGGTTGTTGCGGAAGCGGATGGCGGCGGAGGTGCTGGAGGATCGAGATGTTATTTTTATTTTGGCGGTGATGCTTGAGCGAAAGAAGATTTTGGTGGAGCGGGGCGTTCAGCGGCATCCGGATGGGATGAAGATTCGGGTGTATGAGCATCGGAAGACGAAAGAGAGTTTTACGGTGATGGATCCTGAGTTGCGGCTGGATGAGCTTGAGAAAGTGCAGGATGAGGTGGCGGTTCTTTTGGGAGGGGAGCCTCGGGTGCGACCGGTGGAGGTGCCGGAGGCTTCAGGTGGTGGAGCCGGTTCGGTAGCCGCTGATGTCTAGGGTGATGTGGCGATAGCCGGTGGCTTTCAGTGCGGGAATGAGGGTGTCGCGGTCGGCGAGTAGCCGCTCAAAATCGGTGGGATCAACCTCAATTCGACAGAGGTCGTCGTGGTGGCGAATTCGATATTGTTTGTATCCTTTGTTGCGTAGAATCTCTTCGGCGGCTTCGACCTGACTGAGTTTTTTGAGGTCGATAGGGGTTCCGGTGGGAAAGCGGGAGCCGAGGCAGGCAAAGGAGGCTTTTTCGGCGGTGGGTAGTCCTCTTTTTTGGCTGAGTTCTCGGATTTCAGATTTATAGAGCCCGACGTTTTGCAGGGGGGCGATGGCGTTGTGTAGCTGGGCGGCCTGCGTGCCGGGACGGTGGTCGGTGCGGTCGTCTTCGATGGCGCCGTAGGCGAGGGCAATGTCGGGGTTGGCTTGGGTGAAGTGGTTCATGTGAGTGAAGAGGGCTTCTTTGCAGTGGAAGCAGCGGTTGCCGGTGTTGGCGAGGTAGGCGGGGTTTTCGTGTTCGCGGGGGTAGATGATTTGGAGATTCCATCCGCGTGCTTGGGCGAGTTGGGTGGCTTCCTGAAGTTCGGAACGGGGCAGGGAGGGGGAGTCGGCAATGAGTATGTGCGCGTTGGTGCCTAGTGCTTGATGGGCGCAGTCAGCTAGGTAGGTGGAATCAACCCCGCCCGAATAGGCGATGGCGATGGCTTTTTGCGCTCTTAAGTGATCGAGCAATAGCTGTTCTTTTTCCGTGGCTGTGGGCATGGTGGATTACTTTTTGTTGGTCGGCTTCGTTGAGTTGTTGGAGCGCTTGGATCCATTTCCGGTTTTGACGGCGGCTACTGAGGCCCCATCCGGCTGAAAACCAGATGAGCCCGAGGAGGAGGATGATGAGGTCGTATGGGAGTGGCGCTAGCCAGCCGGTTATGTGACACATGAGTTCACCTATCATAATCCTCTTCCTTTCTCTGCCGTTGGTTTACAGCGTTAGGTCTTCAATCGTGGCCTGATTGCGCAGGGCTTCAATGTAGGCGGATATGACCTGTTGTTTGCTCTGGTTGGTCAGGAAGTCAATGATTTGTACTTTGGCTTCTTCGAAAGCAATGGTGCCTTCGTCGGTGTGTTCGCTGACTTGGATGATGTGATAACCAAATTGTGTTTCGACGATGTCGCCTACTTCACCGATTTCTTGTGTGAAGGCGGCAATTTCGAATTCGGGAACCATTTGTCCTTTGCCGAAGGTGCCGAGGGATCCGCCTTGAGCGGAACTGGGGCAGCTGGAGTGTGCGGCAGCGGCTTCGGCGAAGCTGGTTTCACCGGCGATGATGGTGGCTCGGATGCTTTCGAGCTCGGCTTTGCTGGCGGCTTTGGCTGCGTCGTCTGCGCCTTCGGCGGGTTTAAGTAGGATGTGGCTGGCGGTCACTTGTTCGGGTGTTTGGAAGTTGTTGGGGTTTTCGTTGTAGAAGGTTTGTGCGTCTGTTTCGGTGGCATCGGCGATGTCGGCTACTTGCTGCTCGAAGAGTGTGCGGGAGGCTAGTTGATTGCGTATGTCAGATTTGAGCTCGTCGAGCGTGTTGTTCTGCAGTTCGAGTAGCTCTTCGAGGGTTTTGCCTTCGGGGAGGCTTTGGCGGATGGTGTCGATTTCGGCTTCGATGGCAGCTTCGTCAACGGGAATGTCGGCGGCGATCACAGCCCCTTCGATTAGTTTGGCATTGATGAGGTCGTTTTTGACACGGGTGTACATCTGCTGTTGTAGCTGGGGAAGTTGTTGCGGGGGAACTTGTCCGCCGAGGCGTTGCATGGTGAGGCTTACGAGTTCTGAAATTTCTTTGCGTTTGATCTCCATGCCGTTCACTTTGACGACCACGGCTTCGGGGTCGTTGGTGAGGGGGTTGGGTTGCAAGGGGTTGGAGAATAGATCTTCTGTTTTGGAGAGATCGATGGCGGCAGGGTCTTGCTGAGCTTGAGCGCCGAATGCGAGCGCGATGAGCAGGGTGGTGATTATAATTTTATAGTGCAACATGGTGTTCCTTTCCCAAAGAGATATGGCTCTTTCTTTTTTAAATGAAATCAGCTTGTAGACTTGCTGATTGGATTAAATATGTCAATCCTGTGACGGATATGAGTGAAAAATGTTCAAGGGATAGTGAAGATATTTTATCGCGGTTTGTGTGTACGGGTTGTGGGGAGTGTTGTCGATGGCCGGGGCATGTCATGTTGCGGGAGGAGGATATCGCAGCGTTGGCTGCTTTTTTGGGGCTGGATGTTGGGGTGTTTGTGGATCGGTATACGCGGTTGGCATCGAACCGGGCGCAGTTGTCGTTGCGGGATCAGGCGGATGGAAGTTGTGTTTTTTTGAGGGGGGATGCGTGTTCGGTGTATGAGGCGCGCCCGCAGCAGTGCCGTACGTTTCCGGCGGCGTGGCAGGTGGGGCGGGGGTGTCCGGAGCTGGATCGGTTGTACGATGAGCAGAAAAGGGTTGATTGATGGGAGGGGGATGCCTAGCCTGTTGTTTTAGCCAGGAGGTTGTATGGAATTGCCGATGGAAGTAGAGAAGATTTTGACGTTATTGCCGCACCGCTATCCGTTTATGCTGGTGGACCGGATTGTGGAGTATTCAGCGGAGGAGAATCGGATTGTGGGGTTGAAGAACCTGACGTTTAATGAGCCTTTTTTCCAGGGTCATTTTCCGGGGAGTCCAGTGATGCCGGGGGTGTTGCAGCTGGAGGCAATGGCGCAGGTGGCGGGAGTGATGCTGAATTTGCGGGAGGGTAATGAGGGGAAGATTGCGTATTTTATGTCGATCAATCAGGCCAAGTTTCGGCGGGTCGTGAGGCCGGGCGATCAGTTGCGTATGGTGGTGGAGGCGGTTCGGTTGCGGTCGCGGATGGCGGTGGTGCAGGGACATGCATTTGTGGGTGAGGAGCTGGCTAGCGAGGCGGAACTTGCGTTTGGATATGGAGCGGAGTAGATGAGAAAGATTCATCCTACTGCGGTGGTGGAGCCGGGGGCTGAACTGGCGGACGATGTGGTGATTGGTCCGTATTGTACGGTGAGTGCTGAGGCGGTGATTGGTCGCGGTACGGAGTTGATTTCGCATGTGGTGGTGGCGGGGAATACGTCGTTGGGTGAGGAAAATAGGGTTTCGCCGTTTGCGGTTTTGGGGGGGCGAACACAGGATCTGAAGTTTAAAGGGGGATCGCCGGGGGTGAAGATTGGGAGTCACAATACGATTCGGGAGTATGTGACAGTGAATGCGGCGACGAACGATGGAGATTATACGGTGGTGGGCGACAACTGTCTGTTGATGGCGTATAGTCATATTGCGCATTGTTGCCGCGTGGGTCATGGAGTGATTATTGCGAATTCGGTGCAGGTGGCGGGGCATGTGACGATTGAAGATCAGGCAACGATTGAGGGCATGGTGGGCATCGTTCAGTTTTTACGAATTGGGCGGATGGCTTTCATTGGTGGTTTCTCGAAGGTGACGAAGGATGTGCCGCCGTTTATGATTGCGAATGGGGATCCGGTGGAGGTGCGCGGATTTAACCGAATTGGAATGGAGCGGCGGGGGTGTTCGGAGGCGGCTCGTAAGTCGATCAAGGAGGCGTATCGGATTCTGTATCGGGGCAAGGAGCCATTGCAGGAGGCGTTAGTTCGTTTGGAGCAGGAGCTGGATGCAACGGATGAATTGTCGGCGCTGTTGTCGTTTTGCCACTCGTCGGAAAAAGGAATTCTTCGCTAGCGAGTGGGATGCATTCTGTAATTTTCGGTGGCTTTCTTTGAACGGCTCTGTGCGGGATCGCACTAACAGTGATGTGTATTAGATGAGGAGATGGCATGCAGTTGTTCAGAAAAGTATGGATGAGCTTGGTTTTGGTTTGTGCGATAAGTGCTGGGGTGTATGCGGACGCTGTTAGCGCTTTGGAGGAGACGGGCCGCGCTTTTAGATCGATTGCAAAAGAGGCGTTACCAGCCGTTGTTTTTATTGATGTGGAGTCGACGGTAGAGGTGCCTGCATCGCATTTTGATAACCCGTTTTTTGAGCAGTTTTTTGGCCGGGGCTGGCAAGGAGAGTCGCAGCAGCGGGAATATAGCCAGCAGGGGCAGGGGTCTGGATTTATTATTTCTAAAGAGGGGTATATTCTGACGAATAGCCATGTGGTGAACGAGGCGGATCGTATTACGGTTACCCTGGGGGACGGGCGAAAGTTCAAGGCTTCTTTGGTGGGGGCGGATCCGAAAAGCGAAGTGGCACTGATTCAAATTGAGGATGCAAAAGATCTGCCAGTGGTGGAGTTGGGAGACTCTGATGGGCTGGCAGTGGGGGAGTGGGTGTTGGCGGCGGGCAATCCATTTGGGCTGTCGCAGACGGTGACGGCAGGGATTGTGAGCGCGTTGGGTCGAGATGAGACGGGGATTGCGGAGTATGGCAATTTTATTCAGACCGATGCGGCCATCAACCCAGGTAATTCGGGCGGCCCGTTGCTCGATATTCATGGCGAGGTGGTGGGGATTAATACGGCCATTGTCACGCGATCGGGGGGGTATATGGGAATCGGCTTTGCGATCCCGATTAATCAGGCAGTGGCGATTAAGGAGCAGTTGATTGCGTATGGGCGTGTTTCGCGAAGTGTGCTGGGTGTCTATATTCAAAATGTGGATGAGGATTTGGCGGCTTCGTTTGGATTAGAGGAGATTGAGGGTATATTAATCTCGGAAGTGATGCCGGATTCAGCCGCTGAGGAGGCGGGGTTGTTGGGGGGCGATATTGTGATGGCGTTTGAGGACGTGCCGGTAAAAAGAGTAGGTGCGTTTAGAAATCGGGTGGCGGCAACTCCTCCGTATAGTGAGGTGACGTTGAAGGTTTTCCGGGAGGGTGACGTGTTGGATGTTTTGGTAACAACGCGCCCGATGGATGAGCCGATGGTGGCGGAAGAGGATTCAGCTGCGCTGAAAATCATGGAATCCATTGGTATGTCGGTGGCGGGACTGGATGGTGAGGAGGCGGCCGCGTTGGATGTGGATGTGGAAGAGGGTGTGATGATTACGGCGGTGGAAGAGGGGTTGCCCGCGTGGCGGGCTCGGTTGCAACCGGGCCAAATTATTACGAGCGTGAATCGGCGTGCGGTCTCCAATCGTGAGGAGTTTTATGAGGCCTTGGTAAATGCTTCTGAACGGAGCCGGGTTCTGTTTTTGGTTTCAGATGGGCGCAGCTCACGGTTTGCAGTGGTCGTGTTTGAGTAGAGGGGGTTGCACGGGGTTCGTCCTCAAGCTAATTGGATGTTTGAGGGGGGCTCAGAAAAGTGCGGCTTGAGGGGAGGGGCTAAAGGGACTGAATGTCAGCGGAGAGGGTTTTGACTACGGGTTCTGTGAGCGGTTCTTCCTGAGCCTGCAGGAAGATGCGGACGGCTTCGAAGCCGATCTCTTCAATGGGCTGATGGGCGGAATAGCATACGTTGGCTTCTGTTGATGCGGCGTCAAAATCAAACGTGGCAACGGGTAGGATTTTGAGTTTGTCGAGCTCGGGATTTGGATAGCGGTTACAGAACTCGAGGATACCTTCCATCATGGGATAGTCGTTGAGGAATAGGGCATCGGCATTGAGTTTGCGGGCGGCATAGATGCCGGCGCATTCGCTACCGGCTTCGTTGAGGTAGGAGGGGGTGCTGTGACAGATAACGAGCCGTTCATCATAGGCGATGCCGTGGCTTTCAATGGCCCCTTTGTAGCCTTCGAATCGCCGCTGTCGGGCAGTGGTTTCTAGGGCGCCACTCATGAAGGCAATCTGTTCAGCTCCTTCAGCGATGAGTTTTTCGGTGAGGTCGAATGCGGTTTGATAGTTGTCGATGTCCACACGGTGTGCGTTTTTGTAGGTGTGTAGACTGGAGCCAGCCCAGACAGCTGGACAGCCGAGATCGTCGAGAAAGGCTTGGAGCTGGCTGTGGGTGGCCATGAAGGGGTCGACCACAATGGCACCTGTACATTCGACGGCCTGATAGAGGTCGCGAATGCGGACAAAATCCTGCTCTTCCGCCTGCCGGAAATGGAAGGATACGTTCAGTGTGGCCAGTTCGTTGCGGACGGCTTCGGACTGAATGGAGTAGACTAGGCGCTGGAAATACCAATCATCTTTCGGGTCTTTGGAGGGCCAGGGGGCAATCACGACGATCAGTTTGGAGGAGCTGGCGGCGGGTTTGCGGATCAGCGTGGTTCCGCGACCGGCGCGTCGCTCGACATACCCTTCATTTTTAAGCGAAGCCAGTGCTTTGGCAATCGTCATGCGGTTTATGCCCAGCGTTTCGCTGATCGATGTTTCTGTGGGTAGCAGGTCGCCGGGCTGTAGGTCATCCGAATTAATCAGTTCGCGTACATAGCGGTATGCAATGTCTTCTTTGGTATTGGGCTTGACCATGGTTCCTCCGAAATGTTCATCATTTAAAACATGTCCTAATATGTTCTGCAATAACAAAATAGTGTTCAACGAATATACTTTTCTTTGTTTTGATGAAGCAGCGGGATAGTCGGGGGTGTTTCGGTATCTTTATTATAAATGATGCTCATTAAATAATTAAATGATTGCTTATGAGGTAGGTAGTGGTAAGTTTCTTCTGTTTTGCATATGGTAAGTGAGTGTGCAAGCATGGAGGTTTCATATGAGTAAAAGATGTATAGAGTGGGTGAGGTCGGGCTTGGTCTTAGGAGTACTGATTATGGCACAGCTCTCTTTTGCGAATGAGCGGCAGGAGCGCCCNAATATTTTGGTGTTGATCAGTGATGACCACAACAACAATACAATTGGTTGTTATGGAGCGAGGTTTAAAACGCCCCATATTGACCGATTGGCTAAAGAGGGGGTTCGTCATACACGAGCATATACGCCTTCATCGCTTTGTGTTCCAACGCGATATGCTTGTTTGACCGGTTCCTATCCGAGCCGGTGCCGCAATAAGCTATTCAAAGAATATGACTTTCAGCCTCCGATCCGTAACGGGGCTTTTTTCTGTGAAACAGACCGAACGATCGCGATGGCTTTGCAAAAAGCTGGTTATTACACTGGGGTGGCGGGCAAGTGGCATAACGATTTTCATAACCTGCTTCCGTTGTATGATATTCCGAACGATGCCGACCCGAATGATCCTGCCATTAAAGCGATGTTGGAGGAATCGGTCAGGATCCAGCAGGAGTTNCTTTATGGGTATGGTTTTGATTATGCGGAATGTATTACGGCGGGCAATGTGGAAGATGAATATCCGAAGGCTTTAGAGCATCATAATGTGGAATACACGGTGAAGGGTGCACTCGATTTCCTGGAGCAGGCTCCGAAGAACAAACCGTTTTTTTTGTGGACGGCTTTCACCACCACCCATGGTCCGCGTGAGCCCATCGAATCAGCCGATGTNACGGTTACGCACGAAGGCTACNCCGATAGAGCGGTGGGCATAATGAGGCCGCGGTCTGAGATCGCGAAGCAGCATAAGGATGTAACCGAGCAGACGGTTATCTGGATGGATGAGGGGATCGGGGTGATTCTGGATACGTTGGAAAAGCAGGGGCAGCTAGACAATACCTTGGTGATTTTTNTGGCCGATCAGCAGAACACGGGAAAGAGTACTCCTTATGAGTGCGGAAATAACATTGCCTTCATCGCTCGTTGGCCGAATGGGGGGTTGAAAGCGGGTACCGTGAATGAAACCTTGCTTGATGTGACGGATATGGCGGCGACGTTCATGGATGTCGCCCAGGCGAAACCGGTGGAAGGCCTGCACCTCGATGGCATGAGCATTAGGCCGGTCTGGAACGGGAAAACGGATGTGCTCAAAGAAGCCCTTTATACCGAGGTGGGGTATTCCAAAGGAGTGGTAACCAAGGAGTGGAAATATATTGCCATCCGCTACAATGATGAAATTCTGGAGCGGGGTTTTAATCCGAATCTNCGGGGTTCGTTGAGGGAAAATATGGAGGCAGGAAACTTTGATCTTTTGTGGGCGAAAACGCCGTTTGGTCAGAAGATCAAAAAGATTGGCTGGGCCGATCCGGATCAGCTGTTTGATTTGCGTAATGATCCTGATGAGCAGCATAATCTGGCCGACCATCCCGAGTGTCAGCAGAAGATGGCGGAGATGAAAAAACACCTGTCTCGCTATGTGCAGTCGATCGGTCGTCCGTTCGGTGAGTTTGGAAAATAATCATGCTGCNGGTACTTGTGATAGGCATTCTGGTGTTGGGGAGCAGCGTGATGGCTGCCTCTAAGCCGAACATTGTTTTAATTCTTACGGATGATCAGGGGTTTGATGATTATGGGTTTCGCCAGCCGCCGTTAGAGACCCCCGTGATGGATAAAATCATGAAGGAGGGCGTTCAGTTTACTCGCTTCTACACCGCNGCTGCNTGTGCGCCGACGCGATCGGCNCTGATGACGGGGCGGAATTTTATGCGGACGGGCACGTCGGCGGTAGGCTTTGGTGCGGAGGCGCCGCATCTGGATGAGTATTTGCTTTCGGAAGCGATGCAGGATGCTGGTTATGTTACCGGCATGATGGGCAAGTGGAATCTGGGGCTTTCGGATGCCGACCTGCCGTCGCACCGCGGGTTCGATGAAGCGTGGCCGGTGGTGCGCGAGGATGTCCGAAGCTATGGTCGTTACGAACATTTTAATCCGCCCTTTTTTCACAACGGGGCTTATGCTGGCCGAGAAGATGGATGGCAGGTTGAGCGAGTGACCGACAAGGCTATTGAGTTTATCCAAGCCAACCAAGCGAAGCCGTTCTTTCTTTATATTCCCTATGCGGCACCGCACGAGCCATGGTTGTCTCCTCGGGAGCTTCAACAGAAGTATATCGATAAAGGGATGGGTGAACAGTATGCGATGTTCTTGGGCATGATGGAACAGCTCGATACCCAGATCGGTCGCGTTCTTCAATCCTTGGAAGATTCAGGATTAGCCGATGATACGATCGTCCTCTTTTTCGGGGATAATGGTCCCACACCGACAACTCGAATTTTACAGCAGGATGCCGATGGTTTCTTTTCGCTGACGGCGGAGTATTACACCCTTACTGAAGAGGAGTGGGCGGCGCGAAATCCCTCTGGTTTCCGTTCGAAAAAAGCAACGGGATGGGAAAATGCCGTGCGTAACCGGCTGTCGATTTACAGTCCGGCGATGTATGAGCCGCAGATCATTGAGGAGATGACGCTGGTGATGGATATCTATCCCACGGTGGTGGAGCTGGCGGGTGGNAATCGTTCTCTGGACAAACTGCCGCTGGATGGCAAGAGTCTGATGCCGCTGGTGATGGACAAGGGCGACTGGCCGGAGCGTGGCTATTTCACGGGCGAGACGGGTAAGCCGGAACAATATCTCGCTTGCGATGGTTGGAACTATCGCTTCACGGAGCACTCTCTTCCGCTGAACCGCCGAGAAACCTGTTATGTGCAGGGTGATTGGGTGGTGGTGAATGAGAAAGGGTGGTGGGGGCTGTTTGATTTGTCAACCGATCCGCAGCAGCAGAACGACCTTAAAAAAACGATGCCCCAAAAGTTTTCTGCGATGCAGAAGCGCTATTTCTCGGAGCTCGAAGCCATTCGCAACGATCCGCATGCTTGGAGCGATCCGGTGCAGGAAGTGGGACCGAAGGCCTATTTGGAAATGGAATGTGCCTATCGTTTTAAGGGCGAAAACTCGGTGACCTGGGCCAATACCTTTTTTCATGAGATCGGTGCGGTGCAAGAGATGAAAGTCCGGGTNTTGGAGTCGGGAATCTATCATGTGAATATGCGCATACTCGGGGTCTCCGAAGGGACAACCCTTTGCTTTTCCGCAGGCGGGGTGTCGAAGAAGGTGAACGTGGCTATGGGAAAGAAATATCATGATTTCGGAGCGATCCATTTAAAGGCCGGGGAGCAGGTGTTGGCAGTTGAATTGCTCGGCATCTGCGATGAGGAGGCGGTTTCAAAAATGGAACTGTTCAGCATGCAACTAGAGAAGGAATAAGATATGAAGCGATGGATATTAGGGATGGTGTTGTTTGCAGCGGTGATAAGTGATGCAAAACCGAATATTGTTCTTCTTTATGCCGATGACCTGGATGCGGATGAAATCAACTGCACGGCTGATATGGTAGATACCTGGGCGACACATAGCGGCGCTAAAACAAAAGGGTTCTGGAATAAAAAAATAGACCCGAAGGTGCTGACACCGCATATCGATTCACTAGCGGATGGTGGTATGTTGTTCACCCGCTTTTATGTCAATGGCACGGTCTGCACGCCGAGCCGATACTGTCTGTTGACTGGGCGTTATGCCACACGCGGTGCGGATTTGCTGAAAGATTATCCGGCTGGGGGACACTGTACATTGGAGTGGCGTCCGGATATGTTGCNTGAGGAAAATAATTTGCCGAAGGAGCTGCAACGGCTTGGGTATCGCACCGGGATNATTGGGAAGTGGCATAATCTGCCGGAAGACAAGTCAATCGGTATGCCGAAGATGAAAAAAAATGAGCGGGAAGCGAATTCTTCGTATGCGGCGGTGGCGACGTTCGAGCAGAAGCTGAAGAAACAGTATCAGGCGGGGNATGATTTTCTAAGTGTGGGATTTGGTTGGGATGTGGTTGACCGGATGGAGTGGGGGAATTCGATTGTTAATCTCGATTGGCAATGCGAGGGCGCACTCAAATTTATCGAAGAGAGTCAGGATCAGCCCTTCTTCCTCTACTGCGCGTTGCCGGTTCCGCATGGGCAGTATTCGTTTGATTACAATCAAGTTGAATCGTATGACCGTCGTGTGACTTCCAATGGGTTGCTCGATGAACCGATGGACCTGCTACCCTCTACTGAAGAGGTGTTGGCACGGTGCAAGAAAGCGGGTGTTTCAGAAGATAATGCGATGGCAACCCGTATGGATGATTATGTTGGTGCCGTACTCAACAAGCTCGATGAGCTTGGGTTGAGCGATGATACGATTGTGATTTTCACCAGCGATCATGGGAGCCGTGGGAAAAATAGCGTGTATGAAGGCGGCGCCAAAGTGCCGATGATGATCGAGTGGCCCGGCAGNGTTAAGGCGGGTTCNAGATGCGATAGCATGATTGGTAATGTNGATATTGCCGCCACCCTCATTGAGCTTGCTGGCGGAACCCCTGCGGCTGANGTCGGGGAGGACAGTCTGAGCTTTGTTCGTCAATTGGCGGGAAAGCCGGAGCCGAAAAATTGGCGCGAGTATATGTTGATCGAAGCGGGAAATTCCAAAGGCGTTGTTTCCAGGGGTTGGAAATATCTCGCCAATCGTGTGACGCCGGAAATTGAAGCAAAGATGAAAGCGCGGCCTCGCGAGGTGTTCTGGAGCGGATTCGATCATCACAACTATCAGAACGAAAATATGTATCCGTCGTTCTGGGATGCCGATCAGCTGTTTGACCTGAACAGGGACCTGTATGAGCAGCGAAATTTGGCGAAAGATCCGGCCTATGGTGCACAACTCAAAAAGATGCAGGGCGAGCTCAGTAAATATGTCGAAAGCTTACCGCATACCTTTGGTGAGTTTTGATGGTATGGTAGGAGTTGATGAATGGTTAAAGCGTTGGTGAAAAGGCCCTTGCTACCTACTGAATGGAATTCGGAGTAGTGGTGTCGAAAACGGCAGACTGAAATGGATGAAATGGGAAATAGCGTGAATGGGTACCCCATTCTGCTTGTGNCGGATCACAAGGAACAGGTGTATGCAGATTAGACGTATGCTGACACTCTTTATGATGCTGTGTGCGGTTCAACTGTTTGCCGTTGAGCCCCCCAATATTATCGTGATGTTAACCGATGATCAGGGGTGGGGCGACCTGAGTATTCATGGCAACACGGCCATCGACACGCCGAACATAGATCGTCTAGCTCGGGAGGGGGCGCAGTTTGATCGCTTCTATGTCAGCCCCGTCTGTTCGCCGACGCGGGCGGAGTTGNTGACGGGGCGGCATCATGTCCGGTGCGGGGTGTATGACACCTCGGAGGGGGCGGAACGCTGCGATCCCGATGAGACAATGATCGGTGAGGTGTTCAAGAAGGCGGGCTACCAAACGGCGGCGTTCGGGAAGTGGCACAACGGTATGCAATATCCGTATCATCCGAATGCGCGTGGGTTTGATGAGTTCTACGGGTTCTGCTCCGGCCATTGGGGCGACTATTACAGCCCGATGCTCGAACACAATAATGAGATGGTGCAAGGCAACGGATTTGTTATCGACGATTTCACCGAAAAGGCGATGGCGTATATCGAGCAACATAAAGATGAGCCGTTTTTTGTTTATCTGCCGTATAACACACCGCACTCGCCGATGCAGGTGCCGGACCGCTGGTGGAANAAGTTCAAAGAGAGGGAACTGACGCAGGATCATCCGAAGAAACAATTTGAAAAGGACGATCATACCCGTGCGGCGCTGGCCATGTGCGAAAACATCGACTGGAATGTCGGGCGCCTGATGAACAAGCTGGATGAGCTGAACTTGGCGGATCATACCATCGTGATTTATTTCTGCGATAACGGACCGAATGGTGAGCGCTGGAACGGCGGCATGCGCGGCCGCAAGGGATCGACGGATGAAGGGGGCGTGCGCTCCCCGATGTTTATGCGGTGGCCGGCCAAGATTAAACCGGGAACCATGATTCCTCAGATTTGCAATGCCATGGATCTGCTGCCGACGCTGGCCGACATGGCGGGCGTTGAAGTTTCCGGTACCAAACCGCTGGACGGGATCAGCTTGAAGCCGCTGCTTGAGGGAAAATCCGACGGTTGGAAAGACCGTACGCTGGTGCATCACTGGCAGGGGCGGGNTTCTGTGCGGACCCAGCAATACCGTTTAGACAGCAACGGTATGCTCTATGACATGGTTGCCGACCCCGGGCAGACGGTTGCCATCAATAAGCAGGAACCCGAAACGGTAGAAACCCTGAAACGGGTGGCCGATGATTTCCGCAAGACGATGCTGAATAACGTTGGCAAGGAATTCGATGATCGCCCGTTTGTGATTGGCCATCCCGGTGCCATTAAGACCCAGGTGCCGGCGCGCGATGGGATCGGCCATGGAAATATTAAGCGCTCCTGCCGTTGGCCGAATGATTCCTTTTTCCAGAACTGGACGAGTCTGGAGGATTCAATCACCTGGGACTGCGAAGTCGGCCAAACCGGCACCTACAAAGTCGAGTTGTTCTACACCTGCCCAAAAGCCGATATCGGCTCAACGGTTCAGTTGAGTTTTAACGGCGGGAAACTGGNCGGGAAAATCATGGAGCCGCACGATCCGCCGCTGACCGGGATGGAGCGGGATCGTTACGTGCGGGAGGAGTCGTATGTGAAGGAGTTTAAGCGTATGACTCTCGGAGATATTCATCTGAAAGAGGGCACGGGTACGTTAACATTACAGGCATTGGAAATACCGGGTTCAGAAGTGATGGATTTCCGTTTGATGCTGCTCACGAGGAAGGATTGATGAAAGAATATTTTTTGGCGCTATTTGCCGGACTGGTATTGACGAGCAGTAGTACGGCAGCGGAAAAAATGAACGTACTCCTGATTATCGCGGATGATCTCCGTCCGGAGCTCGGGTGCTATGGCGCGGACTATATGGTGACGCCGAACATTGATAAACTCGCTGCGGCGGGGACGTTGTTCGAGCGCGCCTATGTGCAGCAGCCGGTTTGCTGTGCATCGCGCGCTAGTTTCCTGACGGGACTTCGCCCCGACTCAACGGGGAGCGATTATCCGTATTCCATCTACACGGTAGAGGAACTGTTCGAGGGTAATCGCCCGTCCATTCCGCGCCACTTCATGAACGAGGGATATTACGTCCGTTGTTTCGGTAAGATCCACCATGGCTATGAAGAGCACTTCACCGAAAAGTCGGTGCAGCGCTGGTTACCGCAGTATGTGGATGAGGCCATGAATGAGCTGCCGAAAAAGGAGCGTGTTCCGTACGAGTGTGCCGATGTGCCGGATGAAACCTATCAGGATGGATTCCATACCGCTGAGGCCATCAAAACCCTGCGCCGCATGGCCAAGAAGGACAAGCCGTTCTTCCTCGGTCTCGGCCTCTGGAAGCCACACTTGCCATGGAATGCGCCGAAAAAATATTGGGATCTGTATGAGCGCGAAAGCATTCCGCTTTCGCCCAATCCGGAGCACCCGGAAAATTCGCCGGACTATTCCACCGACTATTGCAACCTGCAGAAATACAAGTTGCCCGATTCGCCGAATGACCTGCTGGTAGGCGATGAGGAGGTGGCGCGTACCATGAAACACGCCTATGCCGCCTGCGTCTCCTATATGGACGCCAACGTCGGGAAAATGCTAGCTGAGCTCGATACGCTTGGGTTGCGCGATAATACGATTGTGATGCTGATCTCCGACCATGGCTGGCACTTGGGCGATCAGGATCATTGGGGCAAGTCCACCAACTTTGAAAATTCCACCCGTGCGCCAATGATTATTTCCTCGCCGGGTTTGACGCCGGGGCAACGTACCAAGGCACTGGTGGAATATGTGGATGTCTTTCCGACGCTGTGCGAGATGGCGGGCATTGAGGTGCCGGGCTATCTGGAAGGCAACAGCGTGACACCTTTGATGAAGAATCCAGAACGCGAATGGAAGACCGCGGCGTTTAGTCAATATCCGCGTGGCTGGCCGCGTGCCAATTTTGAAGGCTTTTCAATCCGCACGGATCGTTATCACTATATTCAGTGGCGTGAGCTGGATGGCTCGTTTAAAAGCCATGAACTGTATGATCATCACGTGGATCCGATTGAATCGGTAAACGTGGTCGATGCTCCGGAAAATAAGACGGGGGTGGAAAAGCTGAAAAAACAATTGGCCGCGGGCTGGAAGGCCGCGCTGCCCGAAGGCATTGAAAACCGTTCAAACAATCCCCCTGCACCTGCATTTATGCCGTGGGGACCGGAGGCACTTTTCGGTCCCTATGCTGAAAAAAAGAAAGAATCAAAATGAAGAAAAGATTACATGTCTTGATCGTGGTAGCCATGTGTTGCGGGTTGGGAGTAACGGCCTATGCAAAAAAGAAGAATGTCTTGTTTATTGCCGTGGATGACATGAAACCACTGGTCAACAGCTATGGATATGATGAGGCGGTGACACCGAACATGGATGCGCTGGCAAAGGCGGGAACGCTATTTTCCAATGCCCATTGCCAACAGGCATTGTGCGGGCCGTCGCGCGTCAGCCTGCTGAGCGGATACTTTCCCGATACGATAGGCGTCTATGGAATGGGGGGCGGACGCTATAAGTTCCGCAAAATGTATCCAGATATGGTGACGTTGCCTCAGCATTTCCGGAACAACGGATACACGACCATCGGCACCGGGAAGCTGTTTGATCCGCGTAATCTGAATGATGATTGGCATGGAGTGCAGGATGAAGATTCCTGGACAGAATTTTTTGGGAAGAACCCCTACAATAAAAAAACCGGGGGCCCCATTGTCGGCGGGCATTACCACGATCCGGCACTAAAGGAGCTATCGAACCGGCTGAATAAGGAAGGGAAAAAGAGAGGACTCACGGGAAAAGAACTTCGGTTTTACGTTCGCGATCACGGGGGTGGCCCAGCGGTGGAGTGTTATGATGCGCCAGACGATGCTTATCAGGATGGTGCCATTGCAATGCGCGGCGTGGAGCAGTTGGAAAAGCTGAAGGATTCGGATGAACCGTTTTTCCTCGCATTGGGTTTTCTGAAGCCGCACCTCCCGTTTGTGGCGCCGAAAAAATATTGGGACCTGTATGATCGCGATCAACTGGAACTGGCTCCGAATCCGGCCTATCCCGAAGGAGCACCGGCGTGTGCGCAAACGGATTATATCGAAGCGCGAGGCTACAGCGGGGTGCCGGAAGAGGGGCCGATTGCTGAGGCCATCCAGCGCGAACTGTTGCATGGATATTATGCGTGTGTCTCCTATGTGGATGCCCAGATTGGTATGGTGTTGGAAAAGCTGAAGGAGTCGGGGTTGGCCAACGATACGGTGGTGGTGCTGTGGGGCGACCATGGCTTTCATCTCGGCGATAAGCAGATCTGGGGGAAGCATACCAACTATGAGGAGTCTACGCGGGTGCCGCTGATCGTTGCCAATGCCGGGACACCGCGCGGCAAGGTCAGTCAGGCACCGGTCAATCTGATTGACATCTATCCGACGCTCTGTGAAGCGGTCGGGATTGCTACGCCGGAAGGATTGGATGGTAAAAGCCTGATGCCCGTGCTGAAAAATCCAGCGGCATCGATTCAGGATTATGCGGCAAGCCTATATCCGCACAGTGGGTATTACGGGGTGGCGATTCGTACGGAACGCTACCGATATGTTGCTTGGTACAGGACCAAAAGCAGCAAGGAATACCATGGGGTGCGATTTGCCGATGAGCCAGAATTCACGGAGCTCTATGATTACAAAAAGGACCCCGATGAACGGAAGAATTTGGCGGGGCATCCGGAATATTCGGCCGTAGAAAAGAGACTCGCTCGGTTAAACCGTGATCATATTGAGTTTACCCAGAGCAAGCAGTTTAAGACGGGGCAATAGAATTGTTATGAAGTTCGGATGGGTTATTTCATGCGTTCTGTTGCTGGCTGTCGAGGGGCAGAGTGCTGAGCGGGGAAAGGGCTGGTATGGTGAAATGCCAACCCTGCCCGGTGACGAAAAATTTCAACGCATATATGTCGAAGATGCCACGCTCTATCATGAAGACGGTAGCGAGGTGGCACTGTGGGGGGTGAATTTCCAGTCGGCGATGTCGTGGGAATGGGCGGTTTCTAGGCGCTATGGGAAGGGCAGCAAACGGTATGATAAGGCGGAGTGGAAAGCCATGGTGGACCGGAGCTTTGACGAAATCCAGCAGATGGGCTCTCAGGTGATCCGTATTCATCTCTGCCCGGGCGATCTGGCGGATGCCGAGGGTAATTTGGTTGAGACCGATTGGCTCGATATGCTCGACTATACCCTGTCGGAATGCCACCAGCGTGGCATCTATGTCTACTTGGCTCTATTAAATCACCTGGGAGGGCGAAAGGGTGATGAGGCCATCCTGAATCAGGAACTAAAGGAGCATAAGTGGGAGGCCATGGTGGTTCCCCAAAAGCTTGAGGCAACCGACCGTTATATCCGACAGTTGGTGAACCGGAAGAATCCCTATGATAACGGAAGGGTGTATAAAACCTATCCGGGATGGATCATTGCTGAAGTCATGAATGAGCCGAACTGGCCAAAAGATGCCCCCTCAAAACAGGTGTTTCCCGACGGGGTNGGTGTGTATGAGGATTGGCTGGCGGCGAATGGAAAACAGAACGGTTCCAATGCCTGGAAATCCTTTAGAACCGAAATGAGCATTGCCTATATTAATCGCATGGACGCGCTGTTGGTTGAAGAGCAGGTGCCGGCGGTGACCTGTTGGAATCTCTTCTGGTCGCAGGGGCCGATGCATCAGGGTTGGGAATCGTTTAATGCGGCAGCGGAATCGACGGTGCCGATGGTTTCGTTTTCAACTTACCCGGGGCAAAACGATTCTCAAAAGGGAAAATCCCGGGATTTAAGTGAACAGAATTATCTGCCGTATCTGAAACGGTCTTATCAGGATCCGGAATACCAAGGTTGGCTGCAGGAGGACCGGTTTAAAGGAGAGAAGGCGGTTGTGGTTTATGAATATGAAACGTGGCATAATCAATCGACCTATATGTATCCGGCGATGGCCAAATATTTCAGGGCCCAGGGGGCGCAGGTGGCCACCATGTGGACCTACTATCTGTACGATAATTCCAAGACGGGTCGGGCGCGGCAAAGCAGTCATAATCTGAACATGGTTACCACACCCCGGAAAGCGGCGAGTTTTTTGGTGGCAAAGGAAATCTTTCAACATACACCCCGCTACATATCCTTCGAGACCACAGAACCGGATGCNGATCAGTTTGGCCATGCGGCCCTCTCTTTTCCGGAGGATCTGAGTGCCTTTGCGACGGATGAGCGGTTGGTTCATACTGGCGACCTGAACCGGAAATTTATCCAGCTACCCCGCATTCCGAAGAAGATCGCCGGCTACGGCAGCTCGCCCTTCATTCAATACAAGGGCAAGGGCATGTATTTTATCGAAGCGGTTTTTGAGGAAGGCACTTTTTCCAATCGTTGGAATCTAAGAGTGATGCCGCACGCCGTTTTTGATGAGGAGGGCCAAGCCGTGGTGAACCGCGAAAAGGCGTTTGCATTTACGATGCTGCTGCCGGGGATGGACCGACGGAAGTGGGAGGTGTATCGGATTGAAGGCGAAAAACGGTCGCGCGTGAAGACTAAGCCTCCCGCCATCACCTTCCATGTGGCGCCCGGGGACTACGAAATCATCAAGCGATAGGGAGCGTGTTAGAAGGTGAGATGGAATCGGGTATGAGGGTCATGATGTGGTGGGTAATGGTTTTCCTGATGATAGGTAGGTTGTCTTTGGGTTCAACCTATTTGGAGCAATACAATCAGTTGATCGAGGGATTGGATCTTCGTGAAGCAATTGCGGACAGGTCGGGAGAAACGTATCCGTGGAGTGGGGTGGANCATCGGAATATCGAGCTGATGGATCAGGCGGCGCGGGAGATTGAGTGTCATCGTAAAGGAGATTTTGAGCTTACGCTGATCGATTCAAATGGGAATGCATTCGAGGGTGCTGTTGAGATTGAGCAGGTGGGGCATGCGTTCAAGTTTGGGGCGAATAGTTGGGATTTTAGCCAGCACCCGGATGCCTTTTCTCATGCATCGGAATCTCTCCGGAAACTATTCAATTCGGCAAACGTCTGCAATTATTTGAATGAGTGGTGGCGTGAGCTGGATGAGCCATACGGCAACTGGAGCAAGGTTCGGCAGGAATTGGAATGGTGTGGNCAGCTCGACCTTGAGCCGCGATTCCATATCATTCAGTACGTGCATATGAAAAAGCCGGGCTGGTGGCGGGAACTGGATAGCGAGGNGAAGCTGTGGGAGTTCTATACCAAACGGGTGGCNGATGTGGCCGATCAGTTTGAGGGCGAATTTTTTGAATATGANGTTATGAACGAGATGATCCACTGGCCCTATTGGTTCAAGAAGTATGATGGGGCGCAATATGGCATGACCAACCTGTTCGCGTTCGATTGGATGCGTGTTCCGGAGAATGGTGCCAAGGTCGTTCGCCAGGCAAGGGAATATCTGCCGGATGCCCAGCTGGTAGTGCTGGAGACTGGAATCTGGAATAGACACCCCGAAAATACGTTTGCCCGAGAGATCCACGCCTATTTTAAGCGGCTCATTGAGCTGGATGCGCCGTTTGATGTGATCGGCTATCAGGGACGCTATGAACCGAAAGGCGTCGGTTCGGTTAAAACAGGAAAGCATAGTGCTGGCGAAAGAATGTATTTCATGGAGAGTGTTGATGCTGGACTGGAATGGTTCTCGGAGTTGGGTAAGGAGATGGCGGTTACGGAATTCTCCATGCCCTCACGGCGATTAAATGAAGGCGCCAATCCGAATGATATCGGAGCTGACCGTAACGAACTGGCTCTGTGGGTGGCTAACTTCCATATCTTGGCTTTTTCCAAACCCTACATTAATCAGGTGACGTGGTGGAATGTGTTCCGCCGTGAGATGGGTTGGATCGATGCTGGATTGATTAACCGAGATGGTTCGCTGACCGAGGTCGGACAGGTGATGGATGAACTGATTAATCGGCGCTGGCATACGCGATGGGCGGGAGAGATCGAAGCTGGACGGCAACATTTTCGCGGGTTTTATGGGGATTATCTGATCCGTGTCGAAGGTCATGAGCCGCAGAAGGTCCGCTTTGTAAAAGGAGCCGTTAGGCAGGTTGTCGTGCTAGATTAAATCAACGGCAGAAAATAGGCTGTCAGGGATAGGGTGTTTATTCGGGATTACTCGGTTTTAAGGGATAAAGAGGGGCATTATGCATCAAATGATATACAAATATAAATTAAATGTTTGATTATAGGGCATTTGTGACCTATGTATAAATAGCTAAGGCAAGAGGAAAAAAGAATACGCACAATGAAAAACAGATTTCCAATGAAAATGTCGGTGCACGAGGGGGTACTGCGCTATGAAGACGGCTCAGAGGTTGTGCTGTGGGGCAATAACTTCCAGCCTAATCTCTATTGGGAGTATAAATTTCGTATGGAGCACATGGGGTTGCCGATGACCGCCCAGGTCATGAAGGAAATGTGCGATGACGGTTTTCAGGATCTGAAAAAGATGGATTGNGACGTGATTCGCTGCCACTTGACCCCGGCTGATTTTACGGATGCGGATGGAAACCTAGTCGATACCATGTGGCTAGATATGTTGGGTTACTTGGTTCATAAAGCGCGTGAAAACGGTGTGTATGTTTACCTTACGTTCCTCAANCAGATGGAGTATGTCTTCGTTGAAGATTCTTTTGTTCCGACGTATTCGCGGGAGGAGTGGATTTTTGATCGGGACTGTGTGGCGAAGACGCAGAATATGATCCGGCAGTTGATCAACTGGACAAATCCGTATAACGATCTGAAGCTGAAAGATGACGATGCGATCTGTGTGTGGGGGCTGATAAATGAACCGGAATACAGCACCTATGCCCAGATGTGCGAAGATCCGCTTCAGCAAACACAGTTTCAGNCGTGGGTGGATGGCAGCGATGCCGTGTATAACGAGGTGCATTATGCGCGATATCGCTATGGCGTTGTGAAGCATTATATTGATACCATGTGCGAGCTATTGCGCGAAGAGGGCGCGAGGCAACCGGTGGTGTGGAATTGTAACTGGCCGCGTATGATCGATGGTCGGCGTGATGTTTTTCAGGCGATCGCCGATTCCAGAGCGGATGCGGTGGCTTTCTGTCTCTATCCGGGACAGGACGATGTGGGCGAGCCGTTTATTGAGCATCCGGCGGATACGAGTGGCAACAACTATCTACCGTTCCTGAAAAAATGCTTTGATGATGAGCTCTATCTAGGTTGGTTGCGTGACCCCTCGTTCGCCCAAAAGGCAAAAGTGGTATACGAATTTGAAACGATGTATAACGAAAAGAGTTCGTATTTGCATCCAGCAATGGCGAAGCTTTTCCGGTCACTTGGGGTGCAGATGGCCACGATGTGGACGCACTGTTTTAACATCTACTCGGCTCACATGGGTTGCTCTCATAATCTCAATCTAAAGACGACACCGAAGAAAGCCATCGGGTATATTATTGCGGGCCAGGTATTCCGTGAACTACCGCGTGGGTTGGAATTTAGCACGCGCAGTGACTATGAAGATCTATTCAATGGGGTGGCGCTCTCCTTCGAACATGATCTCAGTATGGCGTATCTGAATGACTGTTTTTATTATTCCGGCGAGCTCTCTTGGTGTCCGATCAAGCTGCCGGAGGCGCCCCAAAAGATCATTGGCTATGGCTCCTCTCCGTTGGTTGCGTGTGAAAGCAGAGGGCTCTATTTTATCCAGGTCGATGACCATGCCGTTCAGATTGAATTATATCCGCAAGCAAGATCGGTTCGGGACGCATGGCAATGGTATGCAGATGGGGAGCTGGTCACCGAGCTAGACGCGGAAACAGCCGTATCGTTTAGGCTGAAACTTCCGGGGTATCAGCCGATTGAATTACATGATATTCCGGGAACCTATTCCTTTCCACTTGTTCGTAAAACGGATGGAATCAGCGTCAATTAAATCTAATTTTGGATCATAGCCAGACGTATGAAAAAACATCACGATACCAGAGCTGAAGACCGGATCCCGATCGGGCGAAAAATCGCCGTTGGAGCTGGTGGTTTTCCTTTTCAGAACGGGGGACTTATTGTCCAGTATATGGCGCAGCCGATTTTCCAAATTTTCTTGGGCTTGAATCCGGCTCTGTTCGGTCTCGCCATGACTATTCCACGGATTTGGGACGCGTTCACCGACCCGATCATGGGGCGTATTTCTGATCGCTTCACGTCAAAGTATGGCCGTCGCCGTCCTTTTGTTTTTGCTGGAGCGCTGCTCATGGCACTGACGTTTATTTCAATATGGATGGTGCCTCAAGGATTGGGAGAAATGGCTACTTTTCTGTGGTTAACCGTCGGGAGTATTCTGTTTTTTACGGCGTATACCATCTATTCTGTTCCGGTTTATGCACTGACCTGCGAGCAGACCCCAGATTACCATGAGCGAACGCGGCTAATGTTTTATTGGGCGCTTTTTTTCAATATCGGTAATCTCTGTGTGAATTGGTATCTGCCCGCAACCAATTTGGCGATTTTTCCGAACACGCTCATCGGGGCAAGATGGATGGCGCTGGGGCTCGGTGTTCTGGTCTTTTTCGGGTTGGGTGTGCTGCCGGCTATTTTCGGCAAAGAGCGCTTCTACGATGTGGCGCAGAAGGAAGATCAAAATATTGGATTTCTCAAAGCCATTGGGCAGGCGGCTTCTTCCAAGCCGATGTTGGGGCTGGTAGGGATTGTATTCGCTTTGAACTTTTGCGGAACGATTGCGGGCAGCATCGCCATGTATATTGTCATCTACCATGTGAAACAGGGCCATGTGGAGCAGGGTATTCTGCTCAATGCCATGAATGGAACTGGTTTTGCGATCGTCGGATTCATTGCTATTTATGTGCTACGTTTTTTGGCGATTAAATTGGGCAAACGTCGTGCGATGTTTTGGGTGCTACTCATGACAGCCTTTGGCGGTGTTTCCAAATGGTTTATTTTTACGCCCGATGCGCCCTATCTATTGCTGCTCGACGCGGTACTCAATGGGCCGGTTTGGGTATCACTGGGGGTGATTGTTCCCTCCATGATTGCCGACCTGTGCGACTGGGATGAATATAAATTCGGGGAACGCCGCGAAGGGATTATCAGTTCGGTGTTCACGTGGATTACCAAGTTTGGAACTTCTTTCACCTTCCTTGTTTCAGGAATCGCTCTCCACTTCAGTGGTTTTGACGAAGCGCTGGGGGCCAATCAGCCGGAAGGCACCATGACCATGCTTCGACTTTTCTTTGTCAGTGCTTCCGTGCTGGCACCGGTGTTGGCCATCTCGTGTTTGAAACTCTATGCTATTAGTGAAGACGATGCGTATCGGATTCGCGGTGAGCTCGAAGAGCGTCGAGGTGAGGTGTAATGAAACGGTTTCGGTATGGATTATTGGCGGCGAGTTTGGCCATCGCTGGCTGCACATCAGCAGATAGCTTATTCCAGCCCATTGAAGTGAGAGAGGGACGGCTTTGCTATGCCGATGGGACCGATGTAAACCTCTTCGGATTTAACTTTCAGTCCTGTCTGAGTTTTGAGCACGGTGCTCGGATGCACAATCAGGGTGTCCTTATGCCGTTGAAGGCGCAGGATCTCAAAAGAGTGACGGATGAAAGCTTCGATGAAATCCAGTTGCTGGGTGCTGAGGTCATTCGCGTTCATCTCATGCCAGCTGATTTTACGGATGCGGAAGGGAATCTCGTTGAAACAATCTGGTTGGATCAATTCCTATATGTGATGGCCGAGGCGCAAACCCGCGGACTGTATGTTTATCTGACTTTCCTGAATCATCTCGATCACGACGGAACGCAGTTTCCCTATAACAAAGATTCTTTTGCCGCAACGTATCCCAGAGAAGACTGGTTGGTTGACCCCAAGGCGATGGCTGCCACTGAACAGTGTATTCGCCAACTGCTCAACAAGGTTAATCCATACAATGGGCAACTATTGAAGAAACATCCGGCGATTGCGGTGTTAGAACCCGTGAATGAGCCGGGCTATTGGTGGTTTGAAAAATGGCAAGAAAAGAATCCCAATGGCACCCGCGATGGATTCGAAAAGTGGAGCTATGAGAACACGCGTGATTATCTAAACCGTATGGTTAAGCTATTTCGTGAAGAAGGGGCAATGCAGCCCGTTGTTTGGAACTGTGGTTGGGAAGGGCTCATCGAAAAGAACCGTGCCGCGTTTCGGGGAATCGCTGCCTCTGATGTGGATGCCATTTCCTTCTGCCTCTATCCGGGGCAGCGCGACCTCAAGAAGCCATTTTGGGAAAACCCGGAAGAGCTGAGCCACAAAAACTATCTACCCTATGTTCAAGCGGTTTCGGAAGCCGAAGAGCGGCTGGGATGGCTTCGTTCTGAAGCGTTTAAAGATAAAGCCAAGTTAGTGTATGAATTTGAGACGTTCTGCAATCAGAGTGGTTATATCTATCCGGCGATGGCGGCATTCTACCGCGAAGTCGGTGCGCAGATTGCCACGCAATGGACGTATGGACTGACGGGCTATGCTGAGTATCTGGGAGGGAGCCACGTCTTTAATCTGAAGACGACCCCGAAAAAAGCCGCTTCGTTTATGGTGGCCAAGCAGCAGTTCAAGGATGTGGATACGATCTATTCATTTGAATCGCGTTCCAGCGGGGTTTTTCACGAGGGCACCCTGATCTATTCTGGTGAGATAGAGATGACGGTTCCTAGCCGTCCGCAATCCATCATCGGTGTCGGCCATTCTGCCTTCGTGAACTACGGGGGAACCGGTCTCTATTTTATTGAACCGTGCGAAAACGGAGCCCTACATCTAACGCTTATGCCCGACACCCAATTTATTCGGCCGCACTGGAAAGAGCTCCATACCGGTGAACCGGTGGTCAGGCTGGATGATGAAGCACAACATGATTTTGAACTCAAATTGCCAGCCCTTGGAAAACGCTGGATTTATCGGCGGGAGGGTCCGCGGTGGGTGCCGGTTACCGCAAGCGAAGGCNCGGTGCGCTTTGCAGCGCAGCCCGGCGAATATTTGATTGAACAAGAAAAACTTATGATTGATCGCAAGCTGCTGGAAGAAGGGTGGGGGCATTAGGATGAACGTTGTAAGCATAGGGTTGTTAGTGGTTGGCTTGTTGACCTCTTGTTCGGTGGAGGCGGAGCGTCCAAATGTATTAATGATCTGCATCGATGATATGAATGACTGGTGCGGATTCCTTGGAGGGCACCCGCAGGCGAAGACGCCGAATATGGATAGGCTGGCGAAAAAGGGTGTCAATTTTACCAATGCACACTGCACAGCACCCGGATGTTCCCCGAGTCGCAATGCGCTGATGTTAGGCGTGGAACCGCATCATTCCGGGCTCTATCCGTTTTATAATCTCAATCACATTGATACCGGTGAGTTGGATCGTTTTACGACCCCTTTGCCGAAATTATTCAAAGACAAAGGATACACGACCTGTGGACTGACCAAGGTATATCATAATCCCGACCGCTCCTGGCGCACGGATGAACAGTGGGATGAATATAAATACTACGGCAATGCCAAGCTGCACAAAATCGCCGAAAAGGGCTATCATCCCGAGCCCTACAACAAACGCACAGTGGCTTGTCCGGCCAGTAATCCTCTGGAAGATTTTCAGGATTACCTCAGTGCAAAACATGCATCGGAATTTCTGAGCCGTGACCACGAAAAGCCGTTCTTCCTCGCCGTAGGATTTATTCTTCCGCATACCTCGTTTATTATGCCGGAGGAGAATTGGGATCGTTTTTCCGATCCGATTGAAGCCCCGCCGATCAAAGCCGATGACTTGTCAGACATTCCCATGCCGGGGCAAGCCAACGCTCAGATTTATGTCGAGATTCCGGTTCGCCGTGATAATGCTTGGGAAGATATTCGCCGCGGATATTTGGCTTCGATCAATTTTACGGACGATAATGTCGGACGTGTCTTGCGCGCCCTCGAGCAGAGTTCGTATGCCGATAATACAATTATTATCCTTTGGTCCGATCACGGATTTCATCTGGGAGAAAAGCGGTCTTTTAGTAAATTTTCGCTCTGGAATGAAGCGACCCGAACGCCGTTTATTATCTACGATCCGCGTAACAAGAACGGGAATGGAGAAGTATGTTCTGAGCCCGTTGGGCTGATCCATGTGTATAAAACACTGGCCGACCTAGCCGGCCTGGAACCGCCGACTTATGTNGATGGACAGAGCCTAAAACCTTGGTTAGAAAATCCATCCCGACCCATGGAGCGACCGGCGATGACGACTTGGGGCCGTGGGAACTATACTTTGCGGACGAAGAAATGGCGNTATACCCGCTATTTTGATGGATCTGAGGAGTTATATCTGCAGACCAACGATCCCCATGAGTGGACTAATTTGGCGGAAAACTCAGCCTATGATCGGGTCAAAAAACAGTTTTCAAAATGGTTGCCAACGGAAGAAGCTCCACAAGTAGCTTCGGGTCGTGAGCTGTATAATGTGGCGGATGCCGATAGACCGAAGAAGAACATCCAGTCCTATAAGCGGTATGTAAAACAGTACAAAGANGCAGGCCTCAATCCGCCGCTCGATTAATTTTAAATGAATGAACAAACGAGGAGTTAGTACTATGCAAGATGCAACCCAAATTTTTAAGCGTCACGAAGGGGGCCCTTTGTTGCACATCAAAGATTTTCCGGGCAAGGCTCAGATTTATAATCCCGCACCGGTTCAGTGCGGCGATGAAACCATTTTGTTGGTTTCTGTTGTTGAGCATGCCGCCACACGGGGTTTCGGAAGAGATGTGGGGCAGACTCGCGTGGCCCGTTCGAAAGATGGCATCCACTTTACGCTTTCGGATGAGAACTTTATTGACCCGCAGGCGGTGGGTGAGCCGTGGGATCGTTATCATCATTTCATTGATAACCGCGTTACTAAAATTGATGATTGGTACTACATTGTGACGCCAGTCATGGTCAACGGCTTTGATTCGCCGATTGGTATGTTGGGTCGTACGAAGGATTTTAAGACCTACGAACGAATCGACACCATTACACAACCGAAAAACCGCGGAGCATCGCTTTTTCCGGAAAAGATCAACGGCAAGTATTATAAACTGGACCGTCCGGGCGGCGGTGACGGTGGCGACGGAGATATCTGGATCAGTGCCTCTCCCGATCTGATTCACTGGGGCGAGTTTAAGCCAGTCCTTGCCGCAGGATACCGTTTCTGGAATGTAGATAAGATTGGGCCAACGCCACCGATTAAAACCGACAAGGGCTGGCTTGATATTATTCACGGCGTCTTCACGCCCGCTGGCGGAACCTATTACTACATTGGAGCCATGCTGCTCGATCTCGACGAACCGTGGAAGGTGATTGGTAAAACAAACTCTTACCTAATGATGCCGGAGGAACCCTGGGAACAGCACGGCAACTGCGATAACGTTATTTTCCCTTGCGGTGCCATTGCCGACTATGACAAAGACCAGATCCGCCTCTACTACGGTGCCTGCGACTTTGCCATCTGCCTCGCAACTGGCTCGCTCAGCGAAACCGTTGATGCATGCATCAAAGGACTGTAAACGATCTTACAAGCGGGCTGCATATTCAGGCAGCCTCGCTTTCGACATGGGACCCCCTCGGCGGTTCTCATCCCTCTGGAAAAAAATCCGTCAGGCCAAAGCCTCACGGTTAGAAACGGATCGGGGCGGAGGGATTGTTTCGACTTCGTCTCACCCTTCGGGGCTGTCGGCAAGCTCCAGCCTCACTACGCTTCGCTTGTGTCAAACCCCTTTCGGGGGTTCTCATCCCTCGCGTGTAGAATTAGGATAGTTTTTAAAGTTCGACCACATCTAAAGATTGGTCGGGGCGGAGGGATT
>NZGU01000013.1 GCA_002691095.1 Kiritimatiellaceae bacterium
TCATCATCTCCGCCCAACGTCAAATCCGGGAAGGTTCCAAAAACCTTACCGCCATCCACCGGCTCCCCCATCACCATCGTATTGCCGCCCCACGCATGGTCCGATCCACGGCCATTTCCAGGCAACTTCCGACCAAAATCAGAACTCACAAACGTTACAACCTCGTCCTCAATCCCTACCGTCCGCACTTCTTGGATATCAGCATACCTGGGACCAAAAGTAGCCTGCATTAAGAACCTTGCTGCCTGCGCCTCTGAGATCATATTGCTCGGAGACTGCTCAACGAACACCTCGTTAAACGCCGATAAATCACCCGAAAACTCGACTGTTGAAGAGGGGTTATCTGGATCGGTATACGTCGTAGACGACTGGGCTGAATGCGCCACGGCCGGATCGGAACCCATCAGCTGCTCAATCCAATCCTGCACTCCATCTCCATCACTATCCACCGAGGCACTGGTCACACGAAAGAAAGCACTGGTCGTCTGCGATATATCCAAATCCATCTCGCGCCAAGTATCGGAACCTTCCTCCGCACTCATCAGGGCGGTCCAACCCGCGTCCAAACTCGCCGTCGACTGCAACTGATGTTCACGATGTATTGCGCTCGGCCACCCAACCCGAACCATATCTTCTTTTACATTCGTTAGTGCAATTTTGAAGGCACTCAATGCATCCAACGGGTTTGTCCCCGCCAGACTCTCATCCGCATTGGAAATGCCATCGCCATCAGAATCATCGCTGGCCGCCAAGCCCAACGCCGCATATCGGGCTTCCCATATATCGGCCAACCCATTCTCATCTCGGTCCATCTGCTCCGGATTCGGCACCAGCTCCATCGAACTTAACAAAAACGCTTCTTGCTCTACTTTTTGAATGGAAAAGTTATCAATATGAACCGCGCTAATATGATTCATCTCTTCGATCGTCATGGATGTATAGCTATTCCANCCCGTCGTAATGCCCGCATAAATTGTTGTACCCGCTGCAATCGTAGACACCTGCGGGGTTCCATTGGCAAGTAATGTAAACCCATCCGCCTGATACAGATCCGTATCAAACATATACACGCCATTTTGAACCGAAACAGTACTTTTAACAACGATCCAATCACTCAGACCCGCCGCCGGATTGTCCGAGAATCCCAATGTTGTGTGGTTTATCCAATGTTCAACCCACAAGCCGCCGCCACCATCATGAGCAAGCCCGATGGCACCCCCTCGATTCACGACGGCTTTATATTCCAGTGTACCGCTCCACCAATTTTCCGACGTGTTAATCAACAGCGAAAAGAACGGCTTGTTCTTGCGCGGTGTCTCACCCGCTGCATTATGCTGATACCGCATCGACGTTGAAATCGTCGCTATTTCACTGCCCGTTAGAGAAAATCCATGCTTAACGATACAGTGATAATTAACTTTCGCCGCGGACGTATCTAAAACAGCATAGGAGCCAGAACCGTCACCCGAAAGCAAATTACGTTGCGTCGCATCATTATTATCCCATTTGGGATACCAATCCACNCCCCCGACTGAGCCACTGCCATAGGAACCGAAGTCATCATAAAAGATCGTCGATGCCATCACATTGAGCTGAAGACCAACCAAAGAGACCATTAACATGTTACATGCAGATGAAAATTTCATAATGCAAATTATCCTCTCAAAAATCAAAAGCGCACGCTGGATAGATGTACTACTGTATCTATCCCAATACGACTACCTGTGCTTATGACTAGCNTCCCCTATCACACCGTTTCATGCAAGAGCTCATATCCCGCCATCATCTATATTCAACTATCATTCGCAGCACGATTCGGCTCATCTCCCCTCTCAGGTCAGTAACAACCAGAGCATATAGTCAGTGAATCCTTCCTACGCACATTCTGAGCAAGCGTTCCCACGTAATTCACCGAATCACAGATGACCCCTTCCCTGTCTCCGAGGCTTGTTACCTTCAGCAAAATCGGTTATCACTCTCATCCTTACCAAGTATTGGCGGTTAAACTATGAACTGGATTTTAAAAAAGATTGTCGGCTCCAANAATGAGCGTGACCTCAAAAAAATGGGCCCCAAAGTCGAACAGATCAAAGCCCTCGATGAACAATACAAATCGCTCACCGATGAGCAGCTACAGAGCAAAACCGGCGAATTTAAAGATCGCCTCGCCGCCGGTGCCACCCTCGAAGAGATCGAAGCCGAAGCCTTTGCCGTTGTCAAAAACGCCGCCCGCCGCCTCTGCGGCACCACCGTCGATGTCTGCGGACACGGCCTCCCCTGGGAAATGGTTCACTTCGACGTGCAGCTCATNGGCGGCATGGCTATCCACAACGGCATGATCGCCGAAATGGCAACCGGAGAAGGCAAAACCCTCGTCGCCACCCTCCCCGTCTACCTCAACGCCCTCACCGGCAAAGGCGTCCACGTCGTCACCACCTCCGACTACCACTCCCAGCGCGACTCCGAATGGATGGGTCACCTATACACCTGGCTCGGGCTCACCGTCGGCTGCCTCAAAAACATGATGCCCCCACCCCAACGCCGCGAGATGTACCTCTGCGACATCACCTACGGCACCAACTCCGAATTCGGCTTTGACTACCTTCGCGACAACATGGCCTACACCCCCGAAGATATGGTACANCAAAAAGGACACCACTTCGCCATCGTAGACGAAATCGACTCCATTCTCATCGACGAAGCCCGCACCCCCCTCATCATCTCCGGCCCCGCGCCCTACTCCTCCACCCAATACAGCGAACTACAGCCCGCCGCCGGACGCCTCGTCCGCCGCCAACGCGACCTCTGCACCCAACTCCTCAAAGAAGCCAAAACCCTCCTCGACCAACACGATGAAGATCAAGAAGAAGCCTCCCTCAAACTCTATCAAGTCTTNGAAGGCATGCCCAAAAACAAACAGCTCATGCACCTAATCGAAGACATCAACATCCGCAAGCTCCTCGAAAAAACCCAAATGAAAATGCTCTCCGATGCCTACAAAGAAACCGCCCGCGAACTCCGCCAAGAACTCTTCTTCACCATCGACGAAAAAGGACACGACGCCAGCCTCACCGAAAAAGGCTGTGCCGAGCTCAACCCCAACGACCCCGAAATGTATGTCCTCCCCGACATGGTCGCCCACATGTCCGAACTCGACGGCCGCGACGACCTCTCCCCCGAAGANCTCATGGAAAAACGCCGCACCATTCANGACGACTACGCCATGCGCAACGAACGCATCCACGCCGTCGACCAGCTCATCCGNGCCCACACNATNTACGANAAAGACGTCGACTANGTNGTCCAAGACAACCAAGTCGTCATCGTCGACGAACACACCGGACGCCTCATGACCGGACGCCGCTGGAGCGACGGCCTCCATCAGGCCGTCGAAGCCAAAGAAGGCGTCAANATCGAACGCGAAACCCAAACCCTCGCCACCGTCACCATCCAGAACTACTTCCGCATGTACGAAAAACTCTCCGGCATGACCGGCACCGCCGAAACCGAAGCCGACGAATTTCACCANATCTACGGACTCGACGTCATGGTCATCCCCACCAACCGCCCCGTCCGCCGCCTCGACCTCAACGACCAGGTCTACAAAACCCAGCGCGAAAAATTCAACGCCGTCATCGACGAAATTAAAGCTGCCAACCAACGGCAGCAACCCGTCCTAGTCGGCACCGTCGCCGTCGAAACCTCCGAAGTCCTCAGTCGGATGCTCCGCCGCGAAAACATTATTCACAACGTGCTCAACGCCAAAAACCACGCCCGCGAAGCCGAAATCGTCGCCAACGCCGGACAACCCGGCGCCGTCACCATCGCCACCAACATGGCCGGGCGCGGAACCGACATCAAACTCGGCCCCTCCGTCGTCCACCTCAACCGCGACGACCTCACCTCCACCACCTTCTCCCTCGACTCCAAAGTCGACGGCAAACCCCTACGCAAACTCCTCGAAGAACGCCCCTGCGGCCTCTATGTCATCGCCTCCGAACGCCACGAATCCCGCCGNATCGACCGCCAGCTTCGCGGCCGCTCCGCTCGCCAAGGTGACCCCGGACTCACCCGCTTTTATGTCTCTCTAGAAGACAACCTCATGCGTCTATTTGGCTCCGAAAAAATTTCCGGCATCATGGAAAAACTCGGCATCGAAGAGGGCGAAGTCCTCGAACACCCCTGGCTCAACCGCTCCATCGAAACCGCCCAGCGCCGAGTCGAACAGCAAAACTTCATGATGCGCAAACGCACCCTCGAATATGACGATGTCATGAACGCTCAGCGAACGGAAATCTACAGCTTCCGCTCCGAAGCCCTNCAAGCCGAAGACCCCCGCGACCAGCTCCTCAATGCTGTCGAACAAGCCATCAGTAGCCACGCTGCCGATACCGCCGTCGGCACCCCCGAAGCCCTCCAAGAATTTCTCCTCTGGGTCAACACCACCTTCCCTCTGGGACTCAACGAAGAGGAGCTNCCCGCCGAAAAAACACCCGAANCACTCACCGCCATCGTCATGGAACAAGTCCAACAAGCCTACACCCTCAAAGCCAGCCACGAATCCACCGAATCGCTCAAGCGCCTCGAACGCCACCTCATCCTACAAGCCATCGATCAACACTGGCAGGAGTATCTACGCAATATGGACAGCCTCCGCGAAAGCATCGGCCTACGCGCCTACGGACAACGCGACCCCCTCGTCGAATACAAACGCGAAGCCTACAACCTCTTCATGGATCTCATGGAACGCATCTACGAAGAGATCGCCACCAGCCTCTTCCGCTCCGCCACCTCCGTCGANGCCATGCAAGATTTCTTCGCCTCCCTCGCCGGTATGCAGATGCCCACGCCCGCCTCCGCCCTCGCCGCTGGCGGCCAGCCAGCCAGCCCCCAACAAATGCCACCTCCCGGCGCCGGTCTTCCTCCCGGCATGGACGCGCCTGCCGCACCCCGCCGCGAAACTGCCAAAGTTGGTCGTAATGACCCCTGCCCCTGCGGCAGCGGTCGTAAATTCAAAAAATGCTGTGGAGCCGAATAACCCCCCCCTTCATGCCCAATCTTTTACNCTCCATCAAAGCCACGCTTGCCGCCACTGGCATTCGCCCCGCGCAACCGCTCTATGTCTCCGTCTCCGGCGGAGCTGACTCCATCGCCCTGCTCCACCTCCTTCATCAAACCGACCACCCCTGCCACATTCTCCACCTCAACCACCAACTGCGCGGCACCGACTCCGACCAAGACCAACAATTTGTCGAAACCCTCGCCACTCAACTCCATCTTCCCATCACCATCAAACGAATCGATGTTGCCGCCCACGCCAGCCAACACAAACAATCCCTTGAACTCGCCGGCCGCCACGCCCGCCACCAGCTATACCGCACCTGCACCGATGCCCCCATCGCCCTAGCCCACCACGCCGACGACCAACTCGAAACCTTCCTCCTCCGCCTCACCCGCGGGGCCGGCACCAGCGGACTCTCCGGCATGCAGCCCATTCAATCGCTCGACAACTTCACCCTACTTCGCCCCCTCCTCAATCATCCCAAAGCCGACCTCATTCAATGGCTCCAACAGCAGCAACTACCCTGGCGCGAAGACGCAACCAACACCGACCCCGCCCACACCCGAAACCGTATTCGCCACCACATCATCCCCCTCCTTCAACAAGAGCTCAACCCCAACCTCCTTTCCACCATCACCCGCACCATGACCCTTCTCTCCGACGAAGACCACTGGCTCGAACAACAAGCCCGCACCTACACCGCCCAAACCGTCGCCACCGCACCCAAATCCCTTCAGCGCCGCTGGATTCGCCACTGGCTCCATCAACAGCAGATCGACGACATCCCCTTTGAAACCGTCGAACAGATTATGCAAGCACTCCAGCAACCCGACGGCACCCGCCACTGCGATATCAACGCCGCCGTCGTCGTCCGCATCGAATACGGCATCCCCACTCTCCAGCCCCGCAACGATCTATCCCCGCCCCCCGAATGGACCCTCACCCAAACCGAAGGCACCGGCTGGCAACCCAACACAGCCCACGGGATCGGCATCCTCCCCGCCCACGCCTCCATCTCCCTCGCACAGCTCAACCACCGCGCCCTGCACGTACGACCACCCCGCCCCGGCGACCGCTTCCAACCCCTCGGCATGCAAGGTCACCGCAAGCTACAAGACATTCTCACAGACCAAAAAGTCCCCCTCGCCCAACGCAATCAAATGCCCGTCGTCTGCTGCGAAGACGAGATCGTCTGGCTCCCCGGCTATGCCATTGCCCACCACTGGCGCCTCGCAAACCAACACGCGCCCGCCCTCCATCTCCACCTCGTCAAAAACCAATAGAAGGGCAACCAAACGGCATGAACGACCCCAACACCATTTGCCACTCCGAAAGACAAATGAACCCTCAGGGAGTCGCCAGCAAAGCGGAACCCCCGCCCTACCCATGCGCGGTGGAATGCCATTCCCGTTCCTCATCAAACCCCCAACATAATCGAGGAAACTTGATGCGTTGACGTAAGGGCAATGCTACCATGCACGACTTTTCACTGAGGAGCATAATGACAACTGAGAAAAAACCAACTACCCCCAAGAAAAACAAATCCACCCCGCCCCGCAAAGGACAGCCGCCGGTGCCTGCGCGCGGTCTGGCGGTCTCGTTTCTATTGATGGCCATCTTTCTAACCGCCATGTATCTCTTTTCCGACTCCTCCAAAAACAGCGGAGAACTCGACTACTCTGACTTTGTGACGCTCGTCAAAAGTGGCCGCGTTTCTAAGGTGGACATCGCCCACGATGGCGCTGGCAACCATAACATTATTGGCGAATCGAAAGACGTCGATGCCGCTGGATCGACTCGCTTCCGTACCGAGATCATCCTCACCGACAAACTGATGGAAATGCTCGAAGAGAACAAAGTTCAGGTTACCGTTAAGCGGCCCCGCACCGTCATGGTCTCGATTCTCGCCAACCTCATACCCTTTATCCTAATCTTCGGGCTGATCTACTTCTTCTTTATCCGGCAGATGAAAAACTCGGGCCGTGGAGCGATGAGTTTTGGAAAGAGCCGCGCAAAACTACTGACCCGCGACAAAAACAAAATTACCTTCGGACAAGTGGCGGGAGTCGACGAAGCCAAAGATGAGCTCTTTGAAGTGGTTGAGTTTCTAAAAGATCCCAAACAATTCCAGAAACTGGGCGGCAAAATGCCCAAAGGCGTTCTGCTATCCGGACCACCCGGAACCGGTAAAACGCTACTTGCCAAAGCTGTTGCGGGCGAAGCCGATGTTCCCTTCTTCACCATCAGCGGCTCCGACTTTGTGGAGATGTTTGTCGGCATTGGTGCATCGCGCGTTCGCGACATGTTTGAGCAGGGCAAAAAGAACGCTCCTTGCATCATATTCATCGACGAGATTGATGCCGTTGGGCGCAGCCGCTTCAGCGGAATTGGTGGCGGACACGACGAACGCGAACAAACCCTCAACGCATTGCTCGTTGAGATGGACGGATTTGATACACAGGAAGGCATCATCATCGTTGCTGCCACCAACCGACCCGACGTGCTCGACCAAGCTCTGCTGCGGCCCGGCCGCTTCGACCGACAGGTGGTGGTTGATTTGCCGAGCCTGAAAGGCCGGGAACAAATCCTCAACATCCACGTTAAAAATGTGCGCCTATCCGATCAGGTGGATCTCGAAAAAAGCGCGCGAGGAACCCCTGGATTCTCCGGTGCCGATCTGGCCAACCTCGTCAACGAAGCCGCGCTGCTTGCCTCGCGCCGCAAAGCCGAATTTGTCGAACAACAGGATATGGAAGAGGCACGCGACAAGGTCATCTGGGGGCGGGAGCGGCGCAGTCATGCGCTCGACGCCGATGAGAAACGACTCACCGCCTACCACGAAGCGGGACACGCCATCGCCATGCACTATATGGAGGAGTGCGAACCGATCCATAAAGTCACCATTATTCCGCGCGGTCGGGCACTCGGTGCCACCATGCAGCTACCCAAAAAAGATCGTTACACACAGTCGCAAAAACGACTCGAAGCCGATCTCGTCGCCTTCATGGGCGGGCGCGCCGCCGAAGAGCTGATTTTCGGAGACATCACTACCGGTGCACACAATGACATCGAACGCTCCACCGCCATCGCCCGCGCGATGGTCTGTGAATATGGAATGAGCAAGAAGGTGGGCCCTCAGAATTTAGGAAATAGCCGTGAACCGATCTTTATGGGGCAAGGGATGACCGGTTCACAGGACTATAGCGAAGCGACAGCCAACCTGATTGATGCCGAAGTGCAGCGTATTCTCACAGAAGCCTATGACACGTGCATGGACTTACTGGTCGAACACAAGCAGCAACTAATCGATATGTCGGAGATTCTCATCGATAAAGAGGTGCTCGACGCCAACGAAGTGCAGCATATTCTCGAACATGGAACCCTCCCGGAACCACCAGAACCATCGCTAGCTCCAACCCCTGAAGAGCCCTCCAAAGAGGCGGTCGATGAGGTGGAACAGACTGACGAAGAAGTGGCGGACGAAACGTCGGGAGATTCCTCAGAATCCATTGAGACATAATGTTGCATCTTTTAAACAGATGTTTATACTTTAACACATGAAGATTAACACACTTGGACATGTATTATCCCTGTTGCTCTTGTTCACGGGTTGTTCGACCACCTTCAAGCCATGGACGCTGAGCCAACTCTCGCCCGGCATGACAACCGAACAGGTGACACAAAAGCTAGGTGCGCCTCACCACATCTCCCAGAAAGATGGCTCGGTGATTTATCATTACACATACACCGAACCCATCCCGCTTCAGAATGAAACCGTCATCCAGCGAGAAGACTCGGTCTTGCCGATGCGAACCGAACCGCAAGTCGAAATCAACACCTACCACTACGAAGTGGTGTTGGTGGACGGCAAACTGATGAACTACAAAGAGCGATACTGAAGGATTAACGGTTCTTATCTAAAAACTGATTCAAATCGCGATTATCCAATGTCGGACTTTCGCGCTGGATCTGCCCACGTGGCACCGGTTTATAGGAGGGCCGCACAAACGGCTCTTCTGGAGGACTGAACGGCATAACATTGCGGGTGGGTCGATACGGCTCACCAAGTGTTGTTGATCTCTCAACCGAAAAAGACGACCTATCCCGCGTCGATTCTCTAAACCGCTCCGTATCATTCGCTTCACGAGAGGTCTTATACGAAGGCGTCATGATTCCCGAAGCCGTGTTTCTATTCGCTTCCCATGGATTGTCAACACGCTCCGAACCGTTCCAATAGGAAGTTCCCTCACGCGCTGGCTCGGTGGGTGCTCGTACACCAAAAATGTCTTTACGCTCCCCGCGTTCTCGCATTTCATACTCTTCTAGCCGCTTTTGATAGCTCGACCCTCTCTCCTCTTCGGATACGCCGAACATAGACCAATACTCCTCGCTCGCTGGCGAAGATTCCTCGACCTCTTCCTCCGACGTCATCCACCAAGCATCCTGCTGATTCGGCAACGGTCTTGGCATCTGCCGCGGAGGCGGCACCGCAACGCGGCCCTCATGCCGCTCAAACTCAAGATCCTCAACCTGCATCATCTCGGAACTTTTCACCTGTTCATCGTTGATCGATCCCGTATCAACCGTTAATCCACTCGCTACGATATCGGTTCGTTCCCGAAGATATTTTCGCATGATGCGCTCTTTCCGCTCCGCCAAGGTCTCTTCAGCCCCCTCAACCACGGACACAAGCAGCAGGAGCCCCATGAAAGATTTGAAAACTTTTTTCATAAAAATAATGTGGGCCATCTACCTACCCCGCGTCAATGTATTATCCCGCTTGTGCGCTCACAAATTCATTCCATGCCGGCTGCCCGCCAATCAAGGAGTAGACCGAGTGCACACCCCGCTTCCGAAACCACTTCGCCGCCATCGTCGACCGCACACCCGCCGCACAGACCAATACCGTTGCATCCTCCGGCGCAAGCACCGCTGGCGTATTGACCAACTGATCCATCGGAATATGCTCCACGTCTCCCAGCATCGGTGCCACCGCCACTTCATCGGCGGTTCGAATATCAATCAACCGCAAGCCCTCCAGCTGCTGAACATCTCCCACCTCAATCTCAAGCGCATCATCCTGCATCTGTTAAACACCTTTCACTATTCTCTGCTCGAACAGAGATAAATGGCGGAGAGAGAGGGATTCGAACCCTCGGTACGCTTTGCGGCGCACACACGCTTTCCAAGCGTGCTCTTTAAACCACTCAGACACCTCTCCAAACGGAACGCGAAAGCTACACCCTACCTCGCTGCCATTCAACCCTCTTTTACACCCCAAACCACTCTGCTTTTTTATTGCAATTCATGTTGCAATAAAAAAAAATTACGCTACATTCCTTCGTCTATGTCCATTAAACGTACAACTGAACAACGCCGGATAATCGAACAAATCTGTCTAACCAGCCGTCAACCCTTATCCATTGATGACATACTTGAGCAGGGGCGCGCCAAGCTCGCTAAACTCAATCGTGTAACCGTCTATCGCAATCTCAACCGCATGGTGGAAGAGGGAACACTCAGCCGCCTTTCCCATCCCGAAAAAGGAACGCTCTACGAGCAGGCCGACCGCCCCCATCACCACCACTTTTTCTGCCGAGTTTGTGAAAACGCATTTGAACTGCCCGGCTGCGGTCTCTCGGAAAAGAAACAAGCCCCTGCCGGATTTGTCGTAGAAGGACACGAAGTCTTCCTACATGGCCGCTGTGCAGATTGCACATCATAAGGAAACACATGAGCATAAAGATCGTCACTAAAACCCAGCACTGCTTCGATAAGATAGCTATCTTTCTAGCCGCCACCTGTGCTGTACACTGCCTGCTGATGCCCATCATCATCGTTACCCTTCCAATCGTCGCCACTAGCTTTTTTGCCGATAAAAACTTCCATCTCTGGATGCTCTACCTCGTGTTGCCCACCACCGCCATCGCTGTTTTTCTCGGCTGTCGCGATCATAAAGATAAATGGGTCATCACTCTCAGCTCCCTCGGTCTCCTGATACTGACCAGTGCCACCCTTTACGAACTTAACGCACACGGGGGGTGCACCACCTGCTCCACCGGGATCGATGGGCCTAGCCAAAGCCACACCCATGCCCCCCAGTCTTCCATCGTCTGGATCAACCTATCCGGAGGCCTCTGCCTCATCGCCGCGCACACCCGCAATTTTAGACTTTGCAGATCAGATACGTGTAATACCTAAAAAAGGATACTATGAAAAATAAGATATCTATCATGACGTTACTCCTAGCACTATTGGTGGTGAGTAACGTACAAGCCGATACCCATCGCGGTGCGGCTGAAGAAACAAAGACAACCTTAGAGGGCAACAACCCTGCTGCAAATGAAGGCTCTAACTTCGTTAGAGACAACTCATTCAACCCATCAATCAGCATGATTTTCGACGCGAAGTATCAGCAATTTTCTGCTGACAGCTCAGAAATAACCGGGTTTTACATCGGCCACGAATCCGAGCGGGCTGAACAGGAAGGCTTCGGCCTCGATCACACCGAACTCGCCGTATCGGCAAACGTGGATGATAAATTCCGCGGTAGCTCGATTATCGCACTTGACGAGCATGAAGGTGAAATAGAAGTCGAACTCGAAGAAGCCTACATCGAAACACTGCCCGGATTTGGCCTGCCCTCCGGCATGAGCGTAAAGGTAGGTCGTGCTTTATGGACACTCGGCTACCTCAACGAGCATCATCTACATACCGACGACTTTGCAGATCGTCCCCTGCCGTATCGTGCGTTCTTCGACAACCATTATAACGACGACGGCGCTCAGGTATCGTATGTACTGCCCACCGATCTCTNCACCGAAATCGGNGCAGCCACCCTGCGCGGCGACGACTTCCCCTTCGGCACCAGCAACGACGAAGGCAACGAAGCCTGGTCTGCATATGCNCGCATCGGCACCGACTTTGGCGACAACCAGAGTATCCGCATCGGCGGCTACATCCTCTCCGGCAACACGGGAGCCGGTCGCAGTCTCCTCTCCGATACTGATGAGCACGCTCACGAAGGAGAAGAGGAACACGAGATTGCAGCCATNACTTTCAATGGAGACAGCGATCTCATGATGGCCGATGTTCGCTACACATGGGCGCCGACTGGCAATTCATCCGAAAAAGAGGTCATTCTCCAAGCTGAATTCTTCCAGCGCATCGAAGATGGTATCTACAGCATCACGGAAGGCGAAGGCACTAATGCTGTNGTCGATACTATTGCCTTCAATGATATCGATGCAAGCGGCTGGTACGCGCAGGCCGTATATAAATTTGCGCCGCAGTGGCGTGCCGGTNTTCGCTATAGCCAGTTGCAATCTCCAGATGTGCCTGCTGACTTCTATGCTGAGCATGATGAATTNAATCCCGCAGGGTTCAACCCCGAAGCCTACTCCTTCATGATCGACTACTCGAACAGCGAGTTCAGTCGGCTGCGTTTGCAGNTGAATCAGGAAGAGCTGGCNGACGGCAACGAAGACACACAGGTTGTTTTGCAATATATTATGAGCATCGGTGCCCATAGTGCTCACGCCTATTAATAGCTGTATATAGAATGAAAAAATTACTTCTACTTGTGGGGCTGCTCATCGCAGCCCCCTATTTTTCAGATGCCTCACTACGCGTCTTCGCCTGTGAACCGGAATGGGCTTCACTAGCCGAAGAAATCGGCGGCGACAAAGTCTCTACTTTCAGCGCCACGCACGCCCAACAAAACCCGCACTACATTCGCGCACGGCCCAGTTTGATTGCCAAAATCAGACGCGCCGATCTGCTCATCTGTTCNGGCGCNGGACTCGAAGTCGGCTGGCTGCCCATCCTGCTTCAAAAAGCAGACGCTGCTCTACAGCCGGGCAGACGCGGATACATCAACGCCTCTGATCATGTCACGGTTNTAGAACTTCCGACCGTTGTTGANAGAAGCCTAGGCGACATACACCCCGAGGGCAATCCTCACGTACACCTCAACCCAGTCAACATCTTGAAAGTCGCCAACGTTATATACGAGCGCCTCTGCCAGCTGGATGCTGAAAATGCCCCCTACTACCAAGATCGGCTTGAGCAGTTTCAACAGCGTTGGACCATCGCCTCTGCGCAATGGAAAAAGAGAAGCGNAAGCCTCAANGGTACATCCGTAGTCGTCTATCATAAAAACTTCACCTACCTACTCGACTGGCTGGAGATGAAAAAAGTNGGGTCCCTTGAGCCAAAACCCGGACTACCACCNACCGCCTCCCACCTAAACCAACTGCTGAAAGAGGCCGAAACAACCGAGCTGTCTCTCATTATTCATACCCCTTATGANAATGACAAAGCCGCTCAGTGGCTCTCCAGTCGCACNGGCACAACCGTTGTTGAACTTCCCTACACCATAGGTGGAAACGAACAAAGCAACGACCTCTTTGGTCTATACGATCAAACGATTAGCCTCTTGATCGAAGCGGTATCCAATGAACGTTGAACTGCTAGAAATTGTCGGTCCCGCCCTTGTGGCGGGTCTGATGATCGCCCTAACCCATGCCCCGCTCGGCATTGAAGTACTGAAGCGCGGCATCATTTTCATCGATCTGGCCATCGCCCAGATCGCTGGCCTCGGACTCGTGGCCGCCGCCACGTTCTTCCACCACCCTCCAACCTGGATCGTTCAATCCATTGCGTTAGCCGGCACCCTCTTGGCCGCGTTCGGTTTTCGGGTAGCCGAAAAAAAAGCCCCTACCTATTTGGAAGCCATTATCGGCGTCAGCTATGTCCTCGCTTCCACCCTCGCCATTCTACTGCTCACCAAGCACCCGCACTGCTCTGAAAGCATCGAACACATGCTCTCGGGACAAATGCTCTTCATCCAATGGAGTGATGTACTACATCATCTACCCATCTACATTGTTATCGTCGCNCTCTGGTTCTCCTCCCCCCGTGTACGNAGCGGCATTCTGTTCTATGCACTCTTTTCCGTGGCCATCACGTCCTCGGTGCAACTCGCGGGCGTCTATGTTGTTTTTGCCAGTCTGATTATCCCCGCCCTNGCCGTTACCAAAGNGAAAAAACCGCATCTAGCCGCTTGGACGCATGGCATCATCTCCGTAACGGTAGGCATCTTCATGGCGGTGACCANCGACCTGCCCGCCGGCCCCCTNNTCGTNATCAGCTANGCTTTCGTGACCCTGCTTTCCCTCAGCCAGCGCCTGCCGCAAAAATAGTTATCCCTGGAAACGCTGCTCCAACGCCTCCTGAACAACCGTTGGCACAAACTGGCTGATGTCACCGCCCAGCTTGGCCACCTCACGCACGTTGCTCGAGCTCACATAACTATAGTCCTGCTTCGGCATCAAAAACAGCGTCTCAATCTCCGGCTGCAACTTCCGATTGGTCAGCGCCATCTGAAACTCATACTCAAAATCTGAAAACGCCCGCAATCCGCGTACAATGACATGCGCCCCCTGCTCCAACGCAAAATCAACCAATAGCCCCGAAAANGGAACGGTCTCAACNCCCTCCAAATGAGCNGTTGAACGCTCCACCAGCGCAATTCGCTNCTCCAGCGAAAANANCGGAGCCTTCGCNTCACTCGCCGCCACCCCAATCACCAAACGCGGGAAGATACGCGCCGCCCGCTCCACCACATCNAAATGACCAAATGTAAGCGGATCGAATGTTCCCGCACAAACAGCTGACTGATTCATCNCGACTCCCTTTTCAACATCACCACCCGTGTTTTACCATACGCCTTATCCCGCATCACTTTCCAATCGGCAGGAATTTCCACCGACTGTACCCCCCGCATCTCGTAAACCAACCAGCCACTCTCCGCCAGAATACCCGACCGCACCACCCCCGCCAATGTCTGCGAAAACGCCTCCGGCAAATCATACGGAGGATCAGCAAAAATCAAATCATAACAACCAAACGCACCCGGAAGCCACCGCAACACATCCGCTCGAACAACCTCCACCGCACCCAATACCTCCATCCGTAAAGCCGCCACACTCGCCTCCAACTGCGCCACCGCCGCCGACTGCTTCTCCACAAACCGAACATGCTCCGCCCCCCGGCTCCATGCCTCCAGCCCCAACGCACCCGATCCCGCAAACAGGTCTAATACCCGCCACCCCTCACAGCTCCCTCCCAACGAAGAGAACAACGCCTCCCGTACCGACTCCATCGTCGGACGAACATCCCCCTTCGGAACCTCAAACCGTCGGTTCCGCAACCAACCGCTCGTAATTCTCATGATTCCACCTCTCCCTTCAAACCAGCGCCTCATCATGAACCGTCACCCCACAATTTCAACCGTTTTCCACCGCTCGACATCCCTCTCACAATGTGATAGCACCAACACACCATTATGAAAAAAGAATCCGCTCATCGTGAAGCCCTGCAAAATGCCAAACGCATTGTCGTGAAAGCAGGCAGCAAAGTCCTCGTCCAGCGCTCGGGAAAACCCGACCGCGCACGGATGCAGAAACTCGTCGACGAAATCGCCACGCTACACCAATCTGGTATCGAATCAGCCCTCGTCTCATCCGGTGCCGTCGGAGCCGGGCTGGAGGCCCTCAATAAAACAACCCGTCCCCGCGATATCGCCGATCTACAGATGGCCGCCTCCATCGGACAGCTCCGTCTAATGGGCATCTATGGCGACCTCTTCGCCCGCAACCAATGCACCATCGGCCAGGTACTGCTCACCCACGATGTCCTCAAAGACCGCGAACGCCACCTCAACGCCCGCAACACACTACTCCACCTCATCAGCAACCGCATTATTCCCATCATCAACGAAAACGACACCATCTCAACCGAAGAGATTAAGTTTGGCGATAACGACGTCCTCGCCGCCCTCGTCGCCATCCTCGTGGATGCCGATGCACTCATCCTGCTCAGCACCACCGACGGACTGCGCGCACCCGCCGCCAACGGCCGCACCCGCCGCGTCTCCCACATACACGAAATCGACGACACCATCCTCTCCCTCGTCGCCGACAAACAAGACACCCTCTCCACCGGCGGTATGGCCTCCAAATTACAATCCGCCGAACTCGCCGCCAAAAACGGCATCCCTGTCGTTATTGCCAACGGCCGCAAAACCGGCACCTTAACGCGCATCTTAAGCGGCAAGGACGAAGGCACCCTGCTCATTCCCCGCAACCGCACCCTCTCAAATCGCAAACGCTGGATTGCTTTTTTTAACCGCGTCGAAGGCAGCATCACCATTGATGCCGGCGCCGAAAAAGCACTCCACCAAGGCAAAAGCCTACTCCCCGTCGGCATCCTCTCCCACCAAGGCAACTTCCGCACCGGCGCCATGGTAGAGATCATCAACCCCGACGGCACACCCATCGGGCGCGGGCTCATTGAAGCCGACAACCAATCGATTGAAACCTTTCGCGAACAATCAACACGACAACCCATTATTCATCGCGACAACCTCGTCATGTTATAACCGGAGAAAAACAGATGAACACACAAGAACAAATGGCGCATATTGGACAAGCCGCCAAACAGGCAAGCCGCCAGCTCGCACGCCTATCCGCCCGCAAAAAAAATAGTATTCTCGAAGCGATGGCCGAAGCACTGGAAGCACACCGCACCCCCATCCAGACCGCGAACGCCAAAGACCTTCAAGCGGGCAGAGAAGCCGGACTCTCCTCCGCCATGCTCGACCGGCTCGAACTCAACGATGCCCGCATCGACAGCATGATCAAAGGCCTCCACGACGTCGCAGTTCTCAACGACCCTGTCGGCGATGAAATCGCCGCGTGGAACCGGCCCAACGGCCTCCACATCAGCAAAGTACGCGCCCCCATCGGCGTCATCGGCATCATCTTCGAGTCTCGTCCCAACGTCACCTGCGATGCCGCAGCCCTCTGCTTCAAGACCTCCAACGCCGTCATCCTTCGCGGCGGCAAAGAAGCCATTCACTCCAACCTTGCCATTGCCAACGCACTACAAGAGGGCGGCGAAGCCAAAGGCCTTCCCCCCAACGCCATCCAGCTTGTTCCCATCACCGACCGCGAAGCGGTTCGAGAACTCTGCCGCATGACCGACTATCTCGACCTTATTATCCCCCGCGGCGGCGAAGGGCTCATCAACGCCGTCGCCGAAATGGCACTTGTACCCGTTATTAAACACTACAAAGGCATCTGCCATACCTACATCGATGCCACCGCCAAACTCGACATGGCATGGGCCATCGCCGAAAATGCTAAGTGCCAACGCCCCGGTGTCTGCAACGCCATGGAAACACTGCTGGTTCACCAAGCGATTGCCGATGACTTTCTACCCACCATGGGCGAACGCCTACAGGCCGCCGGCGTCACCATCCGTGGCGACGAAACCACACGCACCCATATTCCATCTGCCCAAGCTGCCACCGAAGAGGACTGGTTCACGGAGTATCTCGACCTCACGCTCGCCATTCGAGTTGTCAACGACACCGAAGCCGCCATTGACCACATCAACCACTACGGTTCCGGACACTCCGACGCCATCGTCACGCAAGACACAGAAAGTGAAAAACAATTTCTAGCCGAAGTCGATTCCAGCTCTGTCTACGTCAATGCCTCTACTCGTTTCACCGACGGCGCCGAGTTCGGTATGGGAGCGGAAATAGGCATTAGCACCGACAAGTTGCACGCCCGTGGGCCGATGGGACTCGAAGAGTTAACCACCTATAAATTCATCATCGAAGGCACCGGTCAGATCCGCCCCTCACTCAAACATAAAAAAAGCTAATTTCCACTTGCGCCAACCCCACAATTCAATACTATTTCGCTTCCCTTTTGCGGGGATGTAGCTCAATTGGTTAGAGCGCCAGCCTGTCACGCTGGAGGTTGCGGGTTCGAGTCCCGTCATCCTCGCCATGCATTAAAAAAAAGACCTCCTGTAGAGGTCTTTTTTTGTGCCCATATATCTTTATTTACAAAGCTTTCATTCCATCCATAGCAGCCCGCAGCTGCTCACCGATAATCTCTACTTCATGATACCGAATAGCCGCATTTACATCAACCAACGTAATGTTATCGACACCCAGATCCTTCAAAGAGAGTCCTTTGCCGATCACATCCGTATCCACACCGCTCATGAACGCTTCGAGCAATGGAACACATGCATGGGCAAAAAGGTAACAACCATACTCAGCCGTATCAGAAATAATCCGGTTCATCTCGAACAATTTTTTCCGTGCAATCGTATTGGCAATCAACGGTGTCTCGTGCAGAGACTCATAATACGCTGACTCCGGCTTGATGCCGACTTCGACCATGCACTCGTATGCCAGCTCAACGCCTGCCTTCACCATAGCCACCATCAGGATACCCTGATCAAAGTACGCCTGTTCGGCAATCTCATCTTCTGTATTCGGCGTCTTCTCAAACGCCGTCTCACCTGTTGCTGCGCGCCAGCCCAGCAAGTTAGCATCATCATTTGCCCAATCTTCCATCATCGTGCTGGAAAAATGGCCCGTAATAATATCATTCATATGCTTCTCGAACAGCGGCCGCATGATGCCCTTCAACTGCTCTGAGAGTTCGAACGCCTTCAACTTAGCCGGATTAGAGAGGCGATCCATCATATTCGTTATGCCACCCTGCTTCAGCGCTTCCGTGATGACCTCCCAGCCATACTGAATAAATTTTGAGGCATAGTTCGCATCAATTCCTTGCGCCACCATCTTATCAAAGCAGAGTAGTGATCCCGCCTGTAGCATCCCACACAGAATCGTCTGCTCGCCCATCAAGTCAGACTTAACTTCGGCAACGAATGATGATTCAAGCACGCCTGCGCGATGCCCACCCTGCGCCACACATAGCGCCTTTGCTATCTCTAGTCCATTACCCTTCGGATCGTTCTCGCGGTGACACGCAATCAGCGTCGGCACGCCAAAACCCCGCTTGTACTCCTCACGAACTTCCGAGCCCGGCGATTTTGGCGCCACCATAATAACCGTTAAATCCTCCCGAATACGCATCCCCTCTTCCACAATATTGAAACCATGCGCATAGGAGAACACCGCACCTTCTTTCATGTGCGGGATTACTGTTTCAACCACTTTAGTGTGCTGCTTATCCGGCGTCAGGTTCATAACAATGTCAGCTGTGGGAAGCATCTGCTCATAAGAGCCAACCGCAAAGCCATTCTCACTCGCATTCAAGAAAGACTGGCGCTTCTCTGCGATGGCTGCATCTCGTAATGCATACGCCACATCCAATCCACTATCGCGCATATTCAGGCCCTGATTAAGACCCTGCGCTCCACAACCGACAATTACAATCTTCAAGCCTTCTGCCGCAGCAACACCGCCCGCAAATTCCGATGCATCCATGAAGCGGCATGTGCCTAACTCTTCCAGCTGCAACCGCATCGGCAATGAATTAAAATAGTTTGCTCCCATAGTCTTCTCCCTCAACGTTTTCAAAAGATGAAACCTACTTGAATGCCCTTCCCTCGTAAACCGATTTAACGGGAAAAGAATAACCCAAAAAAGAAGCCCGGCCACCTTTCGATGACCGAGCTCCAGGAGGAGAGAAAATTATTTCTTACCCTACCGCCTCCTCACCGGTCTCACCGGTTCGGATTCGGATGCACTCACCCAGATCCATCACGAAGATTTTTCCATCGCCGATGTTTCCCGTACGAGCACCCGTTGTGATGGCATCCGTCACTTTCGGGACATACTCATCATTCACGGCAATCTCAATCCGCAGTTTTTTCAACAGATTCACTTCAAGATCCGCCCCGCGATAATTTTCTTGGTAGCCTTTTTGCTGACCGCATCCCATCGCATTGGTGATCGACATTTTGAAGATCTCGTTTTCATAGAGCGCCTGTTTTACTTCCGGTAGCGCTTCCGGCTGAATATATGCAATTATTAGTTTCATGCTATGTTACTCCTTCCGGTTATACGTTCGTGAAGAACTGGAATCCGCTGTAGGCTTCCATGTTATGCTCACCTAAGTCTAGGCCCTTCAACTCCTCTTCTTTGCTCACACGCAATCCGCAGGTTGCCTTCAGCACGAAGAATAGAATCAAAGCAAACGGGAAAGATACGGCGGCATAGGCCAACACACCCAGTGCTTGAACACCTAGACTGAAATCAGGGCTCAACGAGACCGCTAGCGTGCCAATGATCCCGCACACCAAGTGGACAGTTGTCGCACCTACCGGATCGTCCAGCTTAGCCTTATCGAATGAGATTACTGATATTACCGCAACAGAACCGCAAACAACTCCCACCAGAACGGCCTGCATTACAGTCAGCACATCCGCACCTGCTGTGATACCGACCAAACCGGCCAATGCACCGTTTAGCACCATAGTCACATCCGGTTTCTTCTGTACCAACCATGACGTTACCATAGAACCTATAATGCCAGCCGCAGCTGCCAGAGACGTAGTTACCAATACAAACGATACCGGTACGGGATCCGCAGAAAGAACTGAACCACCGTTAAAACCAAACCATCCTAACCAGAGTAAAAATACCCCAATGGTCACCAAGGGCATATTGTGACCCGGAATCGGATTGATCTTTCCGCCCACATATTTTCCTAAACGCGGTCCCAATACAATCATACCAGCTAGCGCGCCCCAGCCACCCACAGAGTGAACCAGTGTCGATCCTGCAAAATCATAAAATCCGAGGCCATCTAACCAACCACCACCCCACTTCCAAGAGCCTAACCAAGGATAGAGGAAACCAACGTATACAAGCGAGAAGAGCAAGAACGGAATTAATTTGATCCGACCTGCTACCGCACCCGATACAATCGTTGCAGCAGTTGCGGCAAACATCCCCTGGAACAAGAAGTCTGTCCAATACGTGTAGGCACCGTCTGCATAGGCAATACCAGCCTCTTCCGGCGTGGCAGCAATACCCCATCCCGCAAATCCAAAGATTCCGTTAAAATCACCCGGATACATAAGATTAAACCCGCAAATGGCATACGTCAGTAGACCAATCGCGATTATTCCCGTGTTTTTGAACAGGATATTCACCGTGTTTTTCGCACGCGTCAATCCTGTCTCCACACAGGCAAAACCCAAATGCATGATAAACACAAGAAATGTGGCTACCATCATCCAGGTATTGTTTGCTGTAAACATTTCAGCTGACACGCCGGCTTCTTCCGCCAGACCCTGCATCGGCAGAAAAGCTAATGTCGCGATGATCATCATCGCTTTTCGCATTCGTTTTATCATAAGAGCTTCCT